>CAYRTS010000043.1:16349-25117 GCA_964427285.1 uncultured Anaerolineaceae bacterium | reverse complement strand
GTTGCCCGGGGTCTCGGGGTTGCCCGGGGTCTCGGGGTTGCCCGGGGTCTCGGGGGCCTCAGTCTCGATGCAGGCGCCCTCGTAGTCGTTCTCATGGCCGGCTTGCGGTGTGCCAGTCGCAGGATCGAAGTGGTGTGACGCTGCCGTTGCGCTGATCGTCAGCGTGTTGAAATGAAGCGTTCCTTCCTGGCCTGCGGCGTGGCACAGCGTCACCTTGTCGTCGGGCGCTGCCAGGGCGGGAGAGACCGACGGGCCGATGAGGGCCGCGGTGGTCAGGCCCGCCACGACGAGCCACGAGACTCGGTGCGCGAGGCGGGAGCGGGTGCTGTTCGATGCGTTCATTCGATGGTCCCCTGCTTGGAGGCGATATGCCTCGGATGAGTGAGTTGCTGGTCGGAATGTCTGATTGACCTGCATTCCAATCGACCTGGACGCATCCTCGCAGCGGGTACCGTACCCGTCCAGTACTCCCGTCCAGCCCGGACTGGGCCGGACCGGGCCGAACGTCTCCGCACTGAAAATGAAAGTGGTGCGGGTGAGCACCGATCCAGTACTGGTCAACTGGTACGAGCGGCGGAGGGTCGGAGCGGGACCTCTGGCAGGCAGAAGGCGGCTCGCTGCCGCGGTGCGCCGGACATGAAGACGGGGCGCATCCAGGTCAAGATGCGCCCCGTCCGAGACTGGGCAGGGGAACCCAGGTGGTGTGCGGAGGTGGTTACCGCTGGCGATCTCGGCGGCGAACTTCAGCCGGGACCGGGGTCAGGAGCCCGATCGTCAGCATGAGTCCGCTGAAGAGGACCAGGAGGAGTCCCAGGTTGACGCCGGTGGGGCCTGCCTGCTGATTGTCAAGCGTGCTGGTTGGCGGGAGCGTGATCCGAGGCGTTGCGGTCTCGGCCAGGACGCTGCCGGTTGGCGTCGGGCTCGGCGTCGGCGGGGGTGTGGGCGTCGGGGTCGGTGGCGGGGTCGGGGTCGGTGGGGGTGTGGGCGTCGGGGTGGCCTGCGGGAGCGTGTTCGTGAAGATGCAGTGGACCGTCTGTCCGGGCTGCAGGGAGATGAACACCTTGCCGTCCACGTTGCACCCGGTGCCGGTGACACCGGTGAGCGTCCAGCCGGTCGGGATGGTGATTTCCTCGACGTTGTAGGAGCCCTCGAGCAGATCGCTCACGTGCTGCTGGCCGTCGGTCAGGTTGAACGTGCCCTCCTCCCAGCTCGCGCTGAAGGTGAAGGACTGGCTCGACCCGTCCGGGTTGGTCTGCTTCTCGATGATGATCCTGCCCGGAAGGGCGGTGATGGTCACGATGGCAGTGTCATCGGCCGTCGCCGTGTTCTCGTCGTTGTCCATCGCTTCGGCGGTGACTTCGTTGACGTGCTGCTGGCCCGCGGAGCCGTTGACCACGCCGGTGAAATCGAAGGTGCACGATTCATCGATGGCCAGGATCGTCCCGACTTGGCAGTCAGCGTCGCCGGCCAACGGGCCGAACTTGTCGTCGACGAGAGAGGTGATCGTCACGGACTCGAGCGACTCGTTCGTGACGGTGACCGTGAAGGTGACGATTGCGCCGGGCTCCTGGATGGAGGTCGGGTTCGCCGTCTTGACGACGCTGATGGCCGGGAGCAGGTCCGTGATCTCGACCTGCGCGTCGTCGCTGTCGCAGTCCTCATTCTGTTCGTCGTCCTGGGCGCAGGCATCGACGATATCGATCTCGACGTAGCCGGCATTGCCGGTGACTTCTGCCTCGAAGGAGCAGGTGTAGGTGCCACCGACGGCGATCTCAACGGTGCCATCGGCGACGCAGTCGCCCTGTCCATCCAGGTCGCCGTGAACGTCGTCCACGAGCGAGGTGAGGAAGACCGGCTCAACCGAGTAGTTGGTCACTTCGACCGTGAAGGTGACCGTCCCACCCGGCTCGTCGAGCTGGATCGGGTCCGCCGTCTTCACGACAGTAATGTCGGGTAGCGCGTCCGTGATCTCGACATCGGCGTCGTCGTCGTCGCAAACTCCGCTCTGGTCAACATCCTCGCCGCAGACGGCCACGACGTCTGTCTTGACGTCGCCGGCGTTGCCGGTGACGGCGCCGACGAAGCTGAACGAGCACGAGGCGGTGGGGGCGAGCGTCGTCCCGACCTGGCAGTCCGCGTCGCCCGCAAGCGCCCCGTAGACGTCATCGTCGAGCGAGGTGATGGTGAGAGAGACCGGGCCGACGTTGGTGACCTGGACCGAGAAGGTGACGTTGCCGCCCGGCTCCTCGACATTGGTCGGGTTGGCCGACTTGATCACCTGGATCAGGGGGAGAACGTTGTCGATGAGGACGGTGGCATCGTCATCGTCGCTCGCGGTGTTCCCGTCGTCGTCGATCGCGTCGGCGGTGACGATGTCCGTGAGCGAGGAACCCGCGGGCCCACTGACGAATTCGGTGAAGTCGAAGGTGCATGAGCCGCCGTTCGCGGCGAGGACGGTGCCAATCTGGCAGTCGGCATCGCCGGCCAACGACCCGTAGATGTCGTCCTCCAGGGCAGTGATCTCAACTTCCTCGATCGAATTGTTCGTGATGACGACTGTGTACGTGACGTTTTCCCCGGTTTCCGGAACGAGCGTTGGGTTGGCGGTCTTTACGACCTCGATGGCCGGCAGGACATCCACGATCTGAACGACGGCGTCGTCAGTGTCGTCGGCGGTCTGCTCGTAGGCGTCGGTGACGACCGCCTCGACCGTGTCGGTCTCGCTGTCGCCGGCGTTGCCGCTGACAGTGGCTTCGAATTCGCAGCTGTAGGTGGCGCTCGCGGCGATCGTGCCGCCGGTTGAGCAGGTGCCCTGGCCGTTGAGGTCGCCGTGGATGTCGTCCACGAGCGAGGTCAGGACCACGTCATGTGGGCTGGTGTTGGTGACATCCACGCTGAAGGTCACAGTGCCGCCCGGCTCGTTGAGACTGGTCGGGTCTGCGACCTTGACGACCTGGACTGAGGGCAGGGGCACGAGTGTGAAGCACTCGGTGGTCAGGTTCGTGTGCTCGGCAGCCAGGTACTTGGATCCCGTTGCCGGCGTGAATTCCGCTCGGAAGCAGTACATACCGGGCTGGGTCGGCGAGAACGCTGCCGACGTTGCGCTGCCATTGACGATGGCGACCGAGGTGCCCACGAGGACGCCACCACTGGTGCAATCCGGAGCGGTGGCCGACGGGCCACAGACCGCGAACTGGACGGTGCCTTCAACGGGGCCCTTGTCCCCGCTGAGGGTGGCGGTATCTGTGACCGACCCGCCGGTCAGGATGATGTCGTCGCTGACCTGGGTGGCGATCGTCGGAGGCGCGCAGAAGGAGAAACTGCCCATGGCGAAGTCGGACAGGGTGGCGTCGACGGACTGAGATGCGCGGGTCTCGGCAATGAAGGTAGAGAAGCAGCCGGTGTCGATCCCGAGGGCGGTGAGGTCGATACCACCCTCGAAGAAGGTTCCGGGCAGGAACGTGTCCGCCTCTGCGGGGAGGCTGGCGTCGCGCGCCGTGTACGGCCACGGCGAGTCCGCGTTGACAGTGTTCGTGGAACCACAGGCCTGGTCGCCGGCACCGCCGGTGCACGGGATCCCCGAGGCAACCGTGTCGAGGGTGCCTGCGGCGTTGGCGTCGCCGCCGGTTCCGACCCAGCGATAGATGCTGAATGACGCGACGGCGCCGCCGCCCGTGTAGTCGGCCAACACAAGAATGTCCCCAATGACGTGCTCGCCGTCGAAGGGGCTGCCGGGCGGATTGCCGGAGCCGGTCAGGCCGACCTGGTCCTGGACGAACCAGAATCCGACGAAGTTATCGCCATCCGCCTCATATTTGTTCAGCCCGAAGTAGATGATGGCGTGGTTGTCGGCATCGGTGTAGGCCGCCGCAAATGCGTGAGTGATGTCGTTCTTGGCTTGACTGGCCTTGAAGCGCTTCCATAGCCAATCACCGATGAGCTCGTCATCCTTCGTTTCCCCACCCGTGAAGGTGTCATCGTTCGTGTCATTGACGGGATCAACGATGAACTGAGTGCTATCGGCGCTCGAGGTGTTGTTGTAGACCGCCTCCCAGTCATCACCCGCCGCGGCGCCATTCACTGCGTCGGCTTCGGCTTCGAGCTCAAACAGATCTTCGGCGTGGACGGCCAGCACCGGGCTCGGCGATGCTACCGCGGTGTACTGCATGACGAGAGACATGACGAAGATCGCGGCCCAGAAGAGGGTGAATCCCTTTCTGGTCCGCGCTGTGAGTGCGAGTGGGAGACCTGACGACTTCATGTGGTTCTTCCTTTCCCCTAGTGGTTGGCGCCCGGGAGAAGTACTGGGCGTCGATCAGTGCCTTGGCATCGTAGGCCGCCGCGGGCCGCAATTGGTACTGGGACAATCTGCCCAGAACCGGACCTCACCCCACCGATCCAGCCTGATCCGCACCTGGGGATTCGGTGGATTCCGATGCGTAGACGCACCAAAGTACTGGGACCATTGGGGTGCCCTGGGTCGGGGGCGATCCGGGCGCCGGGGCGGAGTCAGGCTCGCCGTTCGGCCTGCCGATTGCGCGGGTGGCAACGAAGGACCGGGCCCTTGGGCGGTTCTGGCGCCTGACCGGTCGCTCGGCGGGAGCGAGGAGCAGCGCCGCGGCCAGGATCCCGGCCATGACCAACAGGATCAGCCTCCAGCTGCCGCTCGTCGGCGCCTGACTGCCACCTGACAGTGAGTCCGTCGGCGGCGCCGTCACATTGGGTGTACCGGTCTCAGCGAGGATCGAACCGGTCGGCGGCGGCGTAGGCGGTGTGGGGGTTGGCGGGGGTGGTGTCGGGGGAGTGGGGGTTGGCGGGGTGGGAGTAGGCGGTGTCGCAGTTGGCGTGGGTGTTGGTGTTGGGGTCGGCGTGGGTGTTGGTGTGGGGGTCGGCGTGGGTGTTGGTGTTGGGGTCGGCGTGGGTGTTGGTGTTGGCGTGGGTGTTGGTGTTGGGGTCGGCGTTGGCGTTGGCGTGGGCGTGGGCGTGGGCGTTGGTGTTGGTGTTGGCGTGGGCGATGGTGTCGGCTGGATACAGGCGCCGAGGTAGTCGTTCTCGTGGCCAGCCTGCGGCGTGCCGTCCTCATTGAAGTGTCCTGCCTGCCCGAACGCCGCATTCCAGGCGATAGTCAGGGTGACGAACTGAAGGGTCCCTTCCTGACCAGCTGCATGGCAGAGCGTGACTGGGTGATCTGTTGCCAAGGTCGGCGATGCAGACGGGCCTACAAGTGCAACGGTTGTCATTCCCGCTACCAGGAGCCACGAGAGTCGCCGCGCCAGGCGGGAGCGCGTTCTTGATCGTGTGGTATTCATCGATACGGTCCCTCTCTCCTTGGGCATGAGGCAATGTGCCTCGGAAAAGAACTTGCTCAGGGGTGGCCAAATAATGAAGCTCCACCGACCGAAACGCAGCTGATCATGGCACGACCAAACCCCCCCCGTCCAGTGCCTTTCATGCCCCATCTGCACCAGACCCACCCGGACCCCACCAGAGTCGGGCGAATGCCGGTGCGATACCGCACCAGTCGAAACCAGACTGCCCCGGACCCTGCCTGGAGTGCGAACGCCATCAGGCCGCCACAGCAGGATCAGCCGTTCAGGGTCGATGCCCCTGTCGGGTCCATGATCCCGCGGCCCGAAGGCCGTGCCGAACAGACGACGGGTGTCGGCCGTCGGCGTCAGGTCGTCCTGGTGGTAGATGCGCACCCAACGCTCCTGGGGGTGCCAGGTCCAGTGGTTCCCAACGCGGAGCTGGCGCATGGGCGCCGGTGGGCCGGGACAGGAGCGCCGCGGGCAGCCCTTCGTGCGACTGGGCCGTCCGCCGCCTACTCGGAGATCGGTCCGTCTGACTCACGGAGCGCCGAGCGCACTGTCTCGGCGAGGACCGGCAGATCGTCACGGAGCGTGGACTCAACGATAGAGGTGACCGTGTGGCGATAGTTGTGGGCCTCGAGTATCGCCTCGTATGCCTCTCTAAGCCGCCGGTCCAAGGAGCACCACCCCTTCCTGCTCGATGCGGTCAGCCAGCGACGGACGGGCTTCGCCATGCGCCACCAGATCAACGTCGCGCCCGAACATCTCCTCTGCCTCCGCCATGAACGCGGCGCGCTGGTGTAGTCCGAGACGACGCCCAGGCGTCGGCTCGACCAGGAGATCGAGATCAGAATCGGAGCGGAAATCGGTCCGGGTCGCCGACCCGAATGCCACGATCCGGCGGAGACCATGACGGCGGGCGAGGTCGCGTAGGCGTCGTCGGCTCGGCACCAGAACATGCTCATGCAGCCGCCCGAGCTGAGGCGCTGCGACGTCTCCGTGTCGCGTCCGGTCCGGGAACGTACGATCGATCGAACCAGATAGGACGTGCATCCCCTTGGCGCGCTCGCGCGGCGTCAAGTCATCAAGGAGCTGCTCGCGAAGGTCCGACTTGGCCGCGAATTCGATCCGGCGACCGGGGTGGAAGCCAAGAAGATCGCGGGTCGCACGACGCAAACGGGCCTCGTCGGCCGGTTCTGAGAAGCGTCGGATGACCAGGATGGCGCCTGCTTCGTCGATGCCACAGAACTCCACGGCCCGATTGGCCCGTGCCAGGACGCCAAGGGCGTCGTCGGCCTCGAGAGACGCCAGGGCGAAGCGTACCGCCACGGTCGCCCGCGCAGTGTCGGCGAGGAAGATGCGCCGATCCCGATGCTTGACGAGTCCATCATCGGACAGCACTCCAAGTGCGCGCTCAGCGCTCGAAAAGGGAATGTCGAGGATCGCCGCCACGTCGACCGGACGCAAGCCGTCGAGCCGCTGTGCGAGGGCGGGCAGCAAACGAAGCGCGTGATCCGAAGCGATCAGCCGGTTCATAACCGCACAATGACGCGCTTAGCGTCATAAGTCAACTCATGCGTTCAGGCGCGTTGTCCACGTTCATCGGTCGCGACCCAGCGTGGCCGGCTGCCACGGGCGGTACCATGGCGCCCGATCCCACCCAGATCAGGAGCTCAGATGGCGTCGCCCCCGGAACGACACGAGCACGAGCCCCCCGTGCGCAGCCTGGTGCGGGCGGCCGTGGAACGCGCCTGGGCGCGGGCGATCGAAGCGGGTGTGCTGCCGACATTGCCTGGCGGATCGACGAGCCCGGGTCGCCCCGCCGTGGAGGTTGAGCATCCCGCCGACCCGGCCCATGGGGACTTTGCCAGTACGCTGGCCATGAAGCTTGCCCGGCCGTATCGAATGGCGCCGGCCGCGATCGCAGCGGCGCTTGCCGCCGAAATCGCCCGTGAGGCGGCCTCCGACCCGACTTCGACGCCGATCGCGACCGCCGAGGTTGCCCCACCCGGGTTTCTCAACCTGCGCCTGGCCGATCACGCCCTCGACACGGCCATCGCGGGGGTCCTGGCCGCGCCTTCCGCGTGGGGGCGCGTCGCGCCGATCCGGCCGCGCTCGGTCAACGTGGAGTTCGTCTCGGCCAACCCGACCGGCCCGCTGCACATCGGCAATGCCCGGGGTGCTTTTGTCGGCGATCTGCTGTGCCGGGTGCTGGAGGCCGGCGGCCAGCGGGTCACGCGGGAGTACTACTTCAACGACACAGGGGGGCAGATCCGCAATCTGGGAGCCTCGGTCGCGGCCCTCCGGCGCGGCGAGCCGGTCCCCGACGACGGCTACAAGGGCGACTACGTGGCCGACCTCGCCCGTGAGCTCCCCGCGGATGTCTGGGTAACGGCCAGCGCGCCCGATGCCGACAGCGCAGGCATCGTGGGCCAATGGGCGGCCGGCCGTGTCCGCGAAGGGATCGAGCGGAGTCTGGCGGCCCTCGGGGTCCGCTTCGATTTCTGGACGACCGAGGCGAGCCTGCACGGCGAGGGCTGGGTCGGGCGTGCGGTCGATCGCCTGCGCGAGCGCGGCCACGTGTACGAGCTGGACGGCGCAACGTGGTTTCGATCGACCGACTTTGGCGACGACAAGGACCGGGTGATCTTCAAGTCCACGGGCGAGACGACCTACTTTGCCGCCGACATCGGCTACGTCACCGAAAAGTTCAGTCGCGGCTTCGATCACCTGATCTATGTCTGGGGCGCTGATCACCACGGGACGGTGGCGCGGGTTCGCAATGCCGCGGGCGCGATGGGCTACGACGTCGACGCCGTCCAGATGCTCCTGTACTCGTGGGTACGCTTTGTTCGCGATGGGGTCGAGGTCGCCATGTCCAAGCGCGCCGGCGACTTCATCACCCTCGATGAGCTGCTGGCCGAGATCGGCGTGGATTCGGCGCGCTGGTTCTTCGCGTCGCGGTCGGTGGGCACCGGGATCGACTTCGATATCGAACTGGCCAAGAAGCAGTCGAATGAGAACCCGGTCTACTACGTCCAGTACGCGCACGCCCGGATCGCCTCGATCGTGCGCAAGGCGGCCGGGGCTGGATTGATGCCAGCTGGCGGGGTGGCCGGGTGGCTGGCGGGCGCCCCCGAGGCGGCCCTGGCGCGGGCGGTGGTGCGCTTCCCCGAGGTGATCGAGGACGCCGTGGCCGCCGAAGAGACCCAGGGGATCACGGCCTACGCCACGGAGCTGGCGACCACGTTCCACGGGTTTTATCGCGACGCGCGGGTGGTGGATGTGGATGAGCCCGAGCGGTCCGCCGCGCGGCTGGCGCTCGCGGTGGCCGCCCAGGTCACGCTGGCCAACGCGCTGGGTTTGCTGGGGATCTCCGCGCCAGACTCGATGTAGGCGGACTCGCGGGCGTCGGGGAGGGGCGTGCGGTGCGCGGGGATGATCTGTCGCCCGATCATG
>CAYRTS010000043.1:0-16339 GCA_964427285.1 uncultured Anaerolineaceae bacterium | reverse complement strand
GGGGATCTCCGGCGCAGCCTCGTGGTAGTCGGCCGCCCGGGCGGGGGGGGGGGCGCGGGGGGCGCGGGGGGGTGGGCGTGGGGTGGTCGGCGACGGGCTTGCCGCGCACCCTGCGCAACTCTCCTCCCGCGAGCCGCACGCCTCCTGCGATCCCCCGCCTGGCGTTCCGGACTCGGTTCAACCACCAGTTGAGAGAATGCAACGAGGCAGCGCGGCCTGGTCCCCAAACTGCATTCTGGAGCCAGGTTCGTGCACGTTCGTGGCAAACGCTCAACTGGTGGTTGAGGTCGCGCCGCGAGCGATTGGGCCGCGTGCGGGCGCTCCTTCCTATGGCAGGCCGGGCCGGGTCACACCCCCGTCGCGCCGAAGATGACGTCGAGTGCGAGGAGCGTCTCCGTGTCCGAGGCCACAAGAATCGTCACGACCTTGTTGGCCGGACCTGAGATCTGCGCCGGATTGGTCAGGCTCCCGACAGCCGTGTGCGCCGCGTCCGCGAATTCGGCCGCGTCCGCCGGGCTGTCCCACGTTGTCTGGAGGATCACGCCCCAGGCCCCCGCTGGGCCCTCCACGACGGCCAGCCGGTCGCCGCCCCAACCGGTGATCGCCGTCGTCGCCCCGGGCAGGGTGAGATCCGATTCGCGGAGCCAGATCCCCAGTTGGAACTCCCCGAGCGTGTCCTCGAGCGGCACGGTCCAGCCCGCCCCCAACTGTTCGGCGAGGTCGTCAGCGATGTCCACCACGATCGGACGCTCCCGGGCCTCGTACGCCTCCGGGTGGAGGATCTGCTCCGTCGATTCCGGCATTCGGTCGTAGAAGGCATCCACGGCCGGCCAGCCGCCCTGCACCTGCGCGGGCGTGAGGTAGGTCGCACCGGTCGTGTACGGGAACAGCAGGGTCTCCTCGAGAATCGCCGGCATGCGGGCCAGCAACTCCTGCGTCTTGGGGTCCTGGCTCAGCGCAATCAACTCGGCCATCTCCTGCGTGTCCAGGTTCGCGATCGCCCAGTAGCTCATCAGGAGGGTGGCATCACCTTCGTAGATAGCCTGGCGGGCGAGGATCCGGTCGGTCTGGTCGAGGATCCCCTCCGTGTCGGTGAACACCGAGGTGTGCTGGTCCTGCAGCGCGTGCCCGAACTCATGGGCGAACGTCACCTGCTCGTTGACGCCGGGCAGGCCCGTCTTCGACACGATGTACAGCGTGTTCTGGTCGTTCCGATAGAACCCGGCGACACCGCCGCTGAGCAGATCGAGGGCCAGGTCGCGCAGATCGGCATCCGCCGGGATCAGGTCGAGGGCCTTGTACAGCCGTTCGGTGGCGGCGACGTAGCCCGGCGGCGATTCCTCGTCGAACAGCTCCGTCATCGACTGGCGCAGCTGGGTCTCGTCGATGATCTGGCGCTGGACCTCGCGGGTCGCCGTCAGGCCGCGAATGTCGGCGACCTGGACCTCGATCGCGTCGTAGATCGCGTCGATTTCGGCGCTTGACGCCGGGTCTGGGTTGTCCGAGCTCGGGTTGTCCGGGCTGGCGGCTGGGCTCGACGAGCTCGCTGGAGCTTGGGTTGTTGAACCGGTTGCCGACGGGGTGTCAGCCGGTCCTGCGGATACCGATGGGCTCGGCGCAGGTGTGCCGCAACCTGTCGCAATGAGCACGATCGCGACGATCAGGGTCATGAAGTGACGCGGACGATGACGGCCTGGTGCAGGGGGTCGGAGCATCCACCGGATTGTCGCACGGAGTCGGTCGGGGACCCTATGTCGACATGGCTGGTCTTCGGCCCGCGAGCCAACGGGTGTGCGGCCGGCTGGTGCTCGGCCGGCGAGCGGCTGGTGTGCGGCCGGCCAGCGGCTGGTGATCGGCCGCGACGCCCGGCGGCGGCCTTTGGCGCCGCAATGTCGCTTTCTTAATCGGATGGCGACTTGTGGCGCAACGCTAGACTCGTAGGGTATGACTTGGACGAACCTTCGGGTTCCTTCCTCCCTCCCTCCGACCGGGGGCGCCGATTGGGCAGGCGTCTCCGGTCATTCCTTTGTCCGGTGGTTGTGGGTGCCGCGCGATGCCGTGCGACGGACGGAAGTCGCCGTAAAGCACCAGTGAAGGCCGCTGTGTCAGAATCGCGGCGATGGAACTCACCTGGTATGGCCGCACGTGCATCCGGCTTCGCGGCAAGGATGCTGTCGTCGTCGTGGACCCGTTTCAGTCGGTGGTGGGGCCGACGGGGCGTGGCCTGACCGGCGACATCGTCACGTACAGCCACCCCGACGACAATCCGCTCCCGCGCGGCAAGGGCAAGACCTCACGGGACGGACGCACCCTCCTCCCGTCCAGCCTGGAGGAAGCCTTCGTTCTCGATGGCCCCGGCGAATACGAGGTCAAGGAAGTGCTCGTGACCGGCGTCCGCACCTATCGCGACAACGTGCGCGGGGTCGAATCGGGCAAGCAGGTCTCCTACGCGATCGAGCTCGATGGGGTCCACACCGTCCACCTTGGCGACATCGGCCACCTCCTGTCGGAGGAGAAGCTGGCCGACATCGGGCCGGTGGACATCGTGTGTGTGCCACTGGGCGGGGCCCTGACCCCTGGTCAGGCCGCGGCCGTGGTCGCCCAGCTCGACCCGCGGATCGTGGTGCCAATGCCCATTGCAGAAGACGATGCCTGCGCGGAGGCCCTCAAGCGATTCTTCCACGAAATGGGAGCCGAGCCGTCCACCCAGCCGAAGCTATCGGTCACGGCTACCAACCTGCCAACCGAGACGACAACGGTCCTCCTCGAGTCCCGCGGCAAGCAGGCCTGACCCGGGGGCGGCCCGGGGGCCGCCACGCGGGCGCGGCGGGCCCTACCCGCGCTCGAGAACCACGCGGCCGCGCTTGATGACCGTCTGCACCACGTTCGCGGCCGGCCAGTACGGGATCTGCCTCGAGGTCGGGACGCGCCAGACGACGATGTCAGCCCACTTGCCCGGCTCCAGCGAGCCGATCTCCTCTTCGAGCCCCAGGGCTCGGGCCGCGTTGATGGTGACCGCCGAAAGGGTTTCATCCGGCGTCATCTTCAACTCGACACAGGCGATGGTCATGGCCAGCGGCAGGCTGGCCGTGGGCGACGTGCCGGGATTGAAGTCCGTCCCGATTGCCACCGGGATCCCGCGGTCGATAAACCGCCGAGCCGGAGCGCCGTGGTCCTTCATCAGGAACCATGTCGTGGCGGGCAGGAGCGTGGCCACCACCGCTCGGCCGTCGGTTGCAGCCTGGGCCAGCGCATCCACGCCGGCATCGGACGGCGCGCCAAGGTGATCCGCCGACGCCGCCCCGATCTCCGCAGCCAGTTCCGCACCGCCCGACGGTGCGAGCTCGTCCGCGTGCAGCCGCGAACCCAACGCAAACGCCTCCGCTGCCATCAGGATCCGCCGCGACTGATCGGCCGTGAATACGCCCTGCTCGCAGAAGACATCGCAGAATCTGGCTCGCCCATGAGCGGCGATCGCCGGCAGCTGTTCCGAGATGATCGAGCGGACGTACGCCTCTACCCCAGCGGGTCTGGCCCGGAACTCGGGCGGCACTGCATGCGCACCGAGGTAGGTGGGGACCACATCCACCGGTCCCTCCAGGCCCAGTCGCCACGCGACGTCGACCAACCGAACCTCCGTTTCGAGGTCCAGGCCGTAGCCGGACTTGGCTTCGACGGTCGTGACGCCATGGCCGAGCATCTCGTCCAGCCAGCGCCGACCGTGCGCAAACAGGTCGTCGGCTGTGGCCGCCCTCGTCGCCGCGACCGTTGAAAGGATCCCGCCGCCCGCCGCCAGAATCTCCAGGTAGTCGGCCCCGCGTTGGCGCAGAAGCATCTCCGGCTCCCTGGATCCCGCGAAGAGCAGGTGCGTGTGAGGATCGATCAGGCCCGGGGTGACCGTCCCGCCGGCGGCATCGAGCCGGGCAAAGCGCCCGAGCGGGTAGCCTTGCCCCTCGAGCACACGCTCTACCGCGGACCTTGGCCCGACGGCGGCGATTCGGCCCTCCCAGCAGGCGACAACGGGGGCTTCTTCCGAGGTGGGGCCACCGACACTTGCCGCGGTGGAGCGCGCCACCTCGCCCTGTTGCGTTCCGGCGCGTACGCCACCCTGCATCGTCACGACTTCGGCGGCGCCGACGATCAGGAGACCCGGGGTCGGCTCGTCGTTCCGCCCGCCCTCGATGACCCGGAACGATCCGCCGCTCACGTTGCTGCGCCCTCGTCGGGAGAAGCGGTGCCGGTGCCGGGTCCGCCGGAGGCGGTGTCGCGCAATGCCGCCGCATGGGCCGCATCGAGGCGGAGCTCGAGCGCCTGCATCGGCGAGAAGTCGCGCAGGCGAAGGTAGGCGGCAGACATCGCCAGGCGGTCCTCGATGGGGTCCACCGACGCGGCGCCCGCCCGATCCGCGACCGCCAGGAATGATGCCAGCGGGGCTAGCCCGATCAACTCCGACTCGGCCAGATCAACTCCATCTTCGGCCGCCACCTCGCGAACGGTCTCCCATACGAGCCAGAGCGGGGTGACCATGAAATCCAGCAGGTTCATGGAGACCTGAGCGCAGCGCAACTCCTCGATCCAGAAGCCGTTCGCCTGGAGCCGGGGCAGCCCGCCGCCGGATTCACGGACCCGCCGCGCGATCCGCTTGGCCAGGTCGACGTCCTCGGACGCCAGGTTGATGTTGTAGGCGATCAGGAACGGTCGCGCGCCGACGGCGACGGCGCCGGCCGACGGGTGGAGCTGCGCCGGACCAAAGTCGGGCTCACGGCCGTGTTGCGAGATCTCCTCGCGCAACCCCTCGTACTGGCCGCGCCGGACGTCGGCCAGCTTGACTCGCCCGGGCCGGGTGGCCGCATTCGCGTAGAGGTAGACGGGCAGCGAGTAACGCGCAGCGATGCGTGCACCGAAGGCGCGGGCCAGTTCGATGCAATCGGTCATCGTGGTATTTGCCAGCGGAATGAACGGGATGACGTCCACGGCACCGATCCGGGGGTGCTCTCCGGCGTGCGTGTCCATGTCAATTTCGTGAATGGCCACTCCCACGAGCGCGTCCAACGCGTCGGCAACAGGCTCATGCTCGCCGGCCAGAGTGAACACGGTCCGATTGTGGCTGGCATCGCTGGTCCGATCGAGCAGGTGAACGCCGCGCACCGCCTCGATGGCGGCAGCGAGCCGGTCGACCACGTCGAGGCGGCGGCCCTCCGACACGTTGGGAACCGATTCGATCAACACGGTTGAGATGCTAGACCGCGCGACGATCCACCGAGTGGTGCTCGTGCGACAGCCGCATGCGGGCGGAGGCGGCGGGCTGGTGCCGCGGAACCGGCCGCGCGCCAGGACCCGGCCTCCGTCCCAAGGCTCAAGTGGGAATTGAGCGCCAGCGACGAGCCCGCTTGGACATGCACCCACACTGCAGCCTGAAGGTCGGACCTTGCACGTTCATGCCGAAGCCTCAACTGGCAGTTGAGCTAGGTTTGGCCCTGGTCGAGCATGGGGATGCGGACCCCTCGCTCTCGGGCCACCTCGATCGCCCGGTCGTAGCCGGCGTCGACGTGCCGGAGCACGCCCATCGCCGGGTCGGTGGTCAGGACCCGTTCCAGCTTCTCGGTGGCGAGCGGCGTGCCGTCCGCGACCACGACCATCCCGGCGTGCTGCGAGTAGCCGATCCCGACGCCGCCGCCATGGTGGATGGAGACCCAGGTCGCACCCGCGGCCGTGTTGACCAGAGCGTTGAGCAGCGGCCAGTCGGCGATGGCGTCGGAGCCGTCGGCCATCGCCTCCGTCTCACGGTTCGGAGAGGCGACCGAGCCCGCGTCCAGGTGATCCCGTCCGATGACGATCGGAGCGCTCACTTCGCCGATCCGGACCAGCTCGTTGAAGGCGAGGCCGGCTTTCGCCCGCTCGCCATAACCGAGCCAGCAGATGCGGGCCGGCAGCCCCTGGAACGGCACGCGGTCCTGGGCCATCTGGATCCAGCGGTGCAGCCCGGCATCGTCGGGGAAGAGTTCCAGGACCGCGCGGTCCGTGCGGGCGATGTCGACCGGGTCACCGGATAGGGCGACCCAGCGAAAGGGCCCGCGTCCCTCGCAGAACTGCGGCCGGATGAATGCCGGGACAAAGCCCGGGTAGGCGAAGGCATCCGCGACACCTGCGTCGGCGGCCTGCGCGCGCAGGTTGTTGCCGTAGTCGAAGACGACCGAACCGGCGGCCTGGAACGCGAGCATGGCGCGGACGTGGTCCGCCATCGAGCGGTGCGCTCGGCGCTGGTAGTCGTCGGGCTGGGTGGCCCGCAGGACGAGGGCGTCGGCCAGGGAGATCTCGGCCGGAACGTAGCCCCCGAGTGCATCATGGGCGGAGGTCTGGTCGGTGACCAGGTCGAACCGCTCGCCGGCGGCTGCCCACGCTGGCTCGATCTCCGCTGCGTTCCCGACCAGCGCAATCGAGCGGGCTTCGCCGTCCAGTGCCGCCGCGCGGGCCCACGCCAGGGCTTCCGTTGCGTCCTCGGTCAGTCGGTCGACGTAGCCGATCTCGAGCCGTCGGCGTGCGCGCGCCGGATCGACCTCAATCGCAAGGCAGACCCCCTCGTTCATGGTCACGGCCAATGGCTGCGCGCCGCCCATCCCGCCCAGGCCGGCCGTGAGGACCACCCGCCCGCGCAACGTGCCGCCGAAATGCTGGCGTGCGGCTTCTGCGAACGTTTCGTACGTGCCCTGGAGGATCCCCTGCGTCCCGATGTAGATCCACGAGCCGGCGGTCATCTGGCCGTACATGGTGAGCCCCATGGCCTCCAGCCGGCGGAAATCCTCCCAGTTGGCCCATTTGCCGACCAGGTTCGAATTGGCGATCAGCACGCGCGGCGCCCACGGGTGTGTTCGGACGACGCCAACCGGCTTGCCCGACTGGATCAGCAGCGTTTCGTCCCCGGCGAGACGCCGCAACTCGCGCACGATCGCGTCAAAGGCGGCCCAGCTGCGAACGGCCCGACCAGTTCCGCCGTAGACCACCAGGTTGTCCGGATCCTCGGCCACTTCGGGGTCCAGGTTGTTCATCAGCATGCGCAGGGCGGCTTCCTGCTCCCAGCCCTTGCAGGTCATCTCGGTCCCGCGTGGGGCTCGAATTGGTCGGGCGCCGATGATTGTCATGACCTCAAGCTACCCCCGCGAGGCCGGCCAGGATCAGCTCGCCAAAGCGTTGCTCGCCGGTCGCCGTGATCGAGACGATGAAGCCCTGGTCCTCGAGGTAGGTGTGATAGGTGTGCGCGCCGCCCACGCAGGTCCCGACGTACGCCATGCGGCCGCCGATTTCCGCGGGCTCCTCTGTCTCGACGCCATCGGCGACCGCGCACGCCCCGCTGTTGTACGTCTCCCGCCACTCCAGGTAGAACGCGTCGTCGAAGACATCGGGCCGGAGTCGAATGACGCTGGCGATGCCGATATCGTCGGCGCCCGAGGCCCCCGGCGCGATGGCCACCGCGACCGCGATCGAGACAGCGGATTTTGCGAGCAATGGGTCAGCGGCGATCTCGGCGGCCGTCGCCGGGTCGGGCTCGAGCGTGACCCCATCGACTTCTGCCGGCAGGACCTCAAGCAACCCCGGGTCAACGGTCACACCCGCGGGCAGGGCGGAGGGGGATGCGGCTGCCGTGGAGGTGCCGGCCGGCCTCGTTGGCGCGGTCGAGGTGGTCGGCATGGCCGCCGGCGAACTCGGCCCGGTTGGGGTGGTCGCCGCGGGGGAGCTCGGCGAGCTCAGCGGTCCGCCGCTGGGTCGCGGGGTCGGGATGACCGGCCCGCATGCGAACGCAGCCAGGGCCAATCCCAGGGCCGCCAGCACCGCCAGCCCGGCCAGCCGGGCCGCGGGCAGTCGGGCCGCCAGCACCGCCAGCCGGGCCGCGGGCAGACGATCGACTCGCCGCCTCACGCGAACTCGCGGCGCATAACCGGGAACCTGGCGTCATCGATGGCGCGGGCGAACCCGACCGATTCCCAGAACCCCGGACTCGCGGCGCTCGTGGCGTCGGGCCGCGCGCCGATCTCCGGGTACGACTCGACCGCGGTGAACCCTCTCGATTCCAGATCCGTGCACACGACTTCGATGAGGTGGCGGGCGAGGCCGGCCCCGCGCGCCTCGGCCGTTGTGGCGATGCAGGTGATGACCGCCGGAAGCGGCGCGTCCGGCAGCGATGGATAGAGGTCCCGGGTGTGCTGCGCGCGCGGGTAGGCGGTCAAGGGGCCGAACTGGGCGTAGACCCTGGCGACGTCGTCCTCGAGCAGGATCTTCGCGTAACTTCCGGCGACGCCCAGGCCTCGACCGAGCAGGTGGAGCTTTCGCGGCGCCTCGGCGGCCAGGTGTGGGCGTGCGACAGGCCGACGGGCGAACGGATTGTCAGGTGAATCCTCGTCGTCATCGGCGTCGCCCGGGGCCAGGAAGGGATTGGCCGGTCGGGCGGTCGCGAAGGGGTTGACAGCCGGCCGCTTCGCTTCGAGATCGGCGAGAAACGGATTTGCGGCGGGCGAACGCGGCGGGTCGGGGGCCTCGGCAGCATGAGCCCCACGTGAGGCCGCCAGCCAGGCGAGGCGGGCCGCCTTCGACCCGCGCTCCGCGTTCTCCCAGTAGTCGCACGACCGATGATCGAAGCCGGGATCCGCGCACATCGGCATGAGGCCGAATGTGGCGACATCGGTCACGTCAACGACGCGGATCGTACCCATCGCCGCAAAGTCTACGTCTGGAGGGTTCAGCCCGAGCGTTCGAGGGCGAGGGCGGCGGCGGGGCGCGACCGACCAGCGTAGCGCGACTGGCCAGCTCGGCACTGGCCAGCGTGGCGGCTCGGGCGACCCACGGGTCCTCCAGCACGACGCGCTCGCGCGGTGCCCTCCGGGAGGGTGCCAGCGTGCAGGGAACCCCAACATCAAGCCTCATAGTTCCGACTTCGAGCGTGCGGTGCCCGTCGGCAGGGCACCGCGGGGGGTGCCGCACTCGGCACTGGCCAGCGTGGCGGCTCGGGCGACCCACGGGTCCTCCAGCACGACGCGCTCGCGCGGTGCCCTCCGGGAGGGTGCCAGCGTGCAGGGAACCCCAACATCAAGCCTCATAGTTCCGACTTCGAGCGTGCGGTGCCCGTCGGCAGGGCACCGCGGGGGGTGCCGCACTCGGCACCGGGCACCAACCAGCAGGGCACGACCGGGGTGACGGCGCCAGGGCCTCAGCCAGGCGATCAGCGCCAGAGCGATCCGTAACTGTGCTCGCCGATGAGGGGCCGCCCCGCGGCAAAACGCTCGAGCGAGTATGCGGAGATGTCGGCCGTGGTCGTGTGGCCATCGAGAATTAGCTCGGCGAGGCTCGCTCCGACGGCCGGTGCCGTCTTGAAACCCGTTCCCGAAAAGCCGCAGGAGAGGTAGAAGCCATCCGGCCCAGCCTGGCCGATGATCGGGCGCTGATCCGGAGTGATGCCGTCTTGGCCGCCGTGCGAGGTGCGCAGGGTCCCGTCGGTCATCCACGGCAGCCGTCGGCACAATCGCTCCACCACGTCCTCAAGGATTGCCGAACTGGCCGCCATGTGGGGCCGATCGGGCAAGCCGCCGATCTCGTTGCCGGCCTCCAGCCCGACGAGCATCAGATCGTGACCTTCCGGCCGAAAGTAGACCTGGCTCACCTCATCGATGACGACCGGGAAGTCCGGGCCGCGGCCGGCCGGGAGCCCGAAGTACGCCGTGTCGTGCCGCCACGTCTGGACTGGGACCTTCAGCCCCACGGTGCTGGCGAGCCCTGCGGCCCACGCGCCGGCCACGTCCACCACGATTGGGGCGGCGAACGAGCCGCGATCCGTCTCGATTCCAGCGACTGCCTCGCCAACGACCTTGACCGCGCTCACCTCGCAGCCGCCGATGAAGCGAGCCCCAAGTGTCCGGGCCGCCGCTAGGAACCCGGCTGCCGTCCCAGATGGGTCCGCATAGCCGGATCGCGGCTCGTAGGCGGCGATCCCGATGTCGTCAGTTGCGGCGCCGGGAACGAGGCGAGCAATCTCGTCGGGTCCCACGATGCGGGTGTCGATCCCGACGCGCTGCATCATCTCGACGTTGGCGAGCACCTGCGTCTCGAGCTCGGTGCTCATGATCTGGAGAAACCCGGTGCGCACGAAGCTGCAATCGCCGGCACCCACCAGGTTCTGCCAGTCGAGGAAGTACGGGAATGACGCCCAGGCGAGGCGCGCGTCGCTCTCCAGGTCGTAGTGCATGCGCACGAAACCCGATGATCGCCCGGTGGCGCCGGCAGCCACCGCCGAGCGCTCGATGACCAGGACGTTGGCGCCGCGCCGCGCGAGATGGAAGGCCACGCTGGCGCCCTGGACGCCGGCTCCCACGACGATGACGTCGGCGGTTTCGGTCATCGGGCCAGACCGGGCTGACCGGCCGGATGCGCCAAACCGGCGACGCCCGCTGGATCCGCCAGACCGGCGAGTGTTCCCGCATGGACCATGGCGGTCGCTGCGGCGAGGTCTGGCCCAGGCTCGCGATCGCCATCGAGATGCCGCACCCGTGCCCGCACCAACACGAGCGCGTCGGCCACGCCCGCGCCGGGTACCGCCCCCTCGGAACCCGCCACCCGCAGTTCGAGGGCCTGGGCCGCCACGAGCAATTCGATCGCGATGATCTGCTCAACATGACCCAGAACGGTCCGCGCGTGGCGCGCCGCGACGGAACCCATCGAGACGTGATCCTCCTGGTTGGCGCTCGTCGGGATCGAGTCGACCGAGGCCGGATGAGCCAGCACCTTGTTCTCCGAGGCAAGAGCGGCCGCGGTGTATTGGTAAATCATCATCCCCGAGTCGACCCCCGAAGACGCAGCGAGGAACGCGGGCAGACCGCCGTTGAGGCGCGCATCCACCAGAAGCGCAGTCCGCCGCTCGCTGATCGCCCCGAGTTCGGAGAGCGCGAGCTTGGCGAAATCGAGCGCAAGCGCGATCGGTTCGCCGTGGAAGTTGCCGCCGCTGATCACCCGGCCACCTCCGGTTGCGATCGTGTCTGGGTCGGCAATGCCGCCGCCGGGGAAGACCAGCGGGTTGTCCGTCGCCGAGTTGAGCTCGATATCGAGGACGCGTCGGAGATGATCGAGCGCGTCCCGAACCGCGCCGTGGACCTGCGGCACGCAGCGCAAGGAGTACGGGTCCTGGACCTTGTGCGAGTGCCCGTGGTGGCTCGTCTGGAGCGCACTGTCGCGGAGCAAGTGGCGGAGCTCCGCGGCAACCGCGACCTGGCCCGGATGTGGCCTCGCGAGCTGATAGGCGGCGGCGAACGCGACGTCCGTACCGAGCAGCGCCTCGACGCTCATCGCCGCCGCGACACTGGCCGTCCTGACCAGGCGGTCCGCATCCGCGAGCAACAGCGCCCCGATCGCGCTCATCATCTGGGTCCCGTTGAGCAGCGCCAGGCCCTCCTTGGGCCCCAACACGAGCGGCTCGAGGCCTGCCTCGCGGAGCGCAACCAGTCCGGGTACGACGTTGCCGCCGTGCTCCGCGTGGCCGCGACCAATCAGGGGCAGCGCGAGATGGGCCAGTGGGGCGAGGTCGCCCGACGCGCCCAGGCTCCCCTGCTCGGGCACCACGGGATGGATTCCCAGGCGCAGAAAATCGAGCAGGCGGTCGACGAGCAGTGGCCGGCAGCCACTGTGCCCCAGGGCCAGCGTGTTCGCCCGGAGCAGCAGCATCGCCCGGACGATCTCGCGCGGGAAGGTGGGGCCGACGCCGGCCGCATGGCTCATCAGGAGGTTCTCCTGGAGCCGAGCAGCGTCCGCCGGCGGGATGGATACGGACGCCAGGTCACCGAACCCGGTGGTCACGCCGTAGACCACGGCGCCCTGCGCGACGAGGGTCTCGATGACGTCACGCGCCTCCTGCATCCTCGCCCGGGCGTCCTCGTCGAGGACCGCCGACGCACCGTCACGGGCAACAGCCTCGACGTCCGCGATGGTCAGGTTCGCCCCGGTCAGGACGATTGGCTCGGTCACGGATCGAGGATAGTCGGCTACGCTTCCCGCCGTGTTTGACTTCCTGAACGGACCGGTTCGAGACTTGGTCACCCGGATCTATGAGGCCGTCGGGTACGTCGGTGTCGCGCTGTGGGTCGCCCTTGAGAGCGTCGTCGTGCCCATTCCATCGGAGCTTGTGCTGCCATTCGCCGGCTTCCTCATCGGTCAGGGCAGCGCCCTCGAGCCGATCAGCGGGCAGCCGTGGAGCTACTGGCCGACTGTCCTCGCCGGGACGATCGGGGCCACGGTTGGCGCCCTGATCGCGTACGCCATTGGCGCACTGGGCGGCCGCCCGCTCCTCGTACGCTGGGGCCGCTATGTGGGGATCTCACCCGCCGATCTGGACAAGGCCGAGGGGTTCTTCGCCAAGCACGGCCAGGCAGCCAGTTTCTTTGGACGGATGATCCCGGTGATCCGATCGCTCGTCTCCTTCGCCGCGGGGATCGCCCGGATGCCGCTGGGCCGGTTCACCCTGTTCACGTTCCTGGGCTCGCTCCCCTTCACGGCCCTGCTCGTCTTCGCGGGCGTCCAGCTGGGAGCGAACTGGGAAGAGGTCGGCGCCATTCTCAAGCGCTTCGAGTACGTCGTGCTCGCGGTCCTGGCGGTGGTGATCTTGGCGTGGATCTGGATTCGGATCGTCAAACCACGTCGAGAATCGCAACGCTGACCCGCCGCCGAGTCGACCAGCCCGTTCCGGCCCGACCAGAGCTACGGACGGCGCGAGCGGTGGTCGAGCAATACCGTGATCTGCGGCTCGGGCTGGCCGACGCGTCGCTCGTCGTCCTGGCCCAGCGGTATACCGCCACACGCATTCTGACGTTCGACGAGCGGGCCTTCCGGGCAGTCACTCCCCTCCAGGGCGGCAGCTTCACGATCCTTCCAGCCGATCTCGCAACGTAGCGAGCGAGCCCGAGGCCCGCTCCGAGCCGCCGCCATCTAAGTTGCGTCCGCTCCGCCCTAAGGCTCCTGCCGATTCCAGACCGTGACCCCTTAGACCCATCGTGGCAGCCATCGACTCGGATCTATCGAACCGATGGGAGACCCACGATGCATGACGCCGGACGACTGCTTCTGCTCCAGACCAGCCAGCACGAGGATGACTGGCGCCCTGCCGGCGCATGGCGCCGGTTGCACACCCGGCCGGACGCCCTGCCAATGCCAACGGTCGAGCCGGGCCCGTCGCGCTCATTGGCCACACTCCGCCGCCTGCTCCCGCGACACGCCTGATCCAGCCGTTGGGCATTGCCCAACGAACCGGGGAGCCGCATGATCGTCGGCGTGACTCGCCGAATCAGCAGCCCGGTCTTCGTCGGTCGTCGCGCCGAGCTCGATCGGCTTAACGATGCCTTCGATCGAGCGTCGGATGGCCGGCCGTCCCTCGTGCTCGTGGCCGGCGAAGCCGGCGTAGGAAAGAGCCGTCTCCTGGCAGAGTTCTCGGCACATGTCGAGGCGAGCAGCGGCAGAACGCTCAGGGGCGGCTGTCTCGATCTCGGTGAGGGGAGCCTCCCCTATGCGCCCTTCGTCGAGGCCCTTCGCAGCCTGGCTCGTGAGCTGAGCCCGGAGGCTCGCGCGGCCGCTTTCGGAACGGTTCCAGCCGAACTCGCGAACCTCGTCCCGGATCTGCAATCGGTCGACACGCCAGCGGCGGTCCCGGTCGACATGCCGGCCGGCCGACAGGCCCGCCTGTTCGACGCGATCATCGGCGTGCTGGGGCGTCTCGCGGCTGATCAAACCACGGTCCTGGCCCTCGAGGATCTCCATTGGGCGGATGGCTCCACCCGGGATCTCATCCGCTTCCTCGCGCGGAACGTCCGTTCCGAACGTCTGCTCTTCGTCGCGACCTACCGCAGCGACGATCTGCATCGGCGGCACCCGCTGATGCCGCTGCTATCTGAACTCGAGCGCTCGGACCGGGTCGAGCACGTCGACGTTCGACGATTCGACCGCGACGAGGTCGCCGAGCAGCTCACCGGGATCCTGGGGGAGCCGCCGACGAGCGAGCAACTGGATGCCCTGCTCGATCGATCAGATGGCGTCCCGTTCTACGTCGAGGAACTCGTGGCGAGCGCCGATCTGGACGGCTCGATCATCCCGGCGACGCTCCGGAACGTTCTGGAGCTTCGGCTCGCTTCGCTGTCCGATCCGACCATGGAGGTGGTCAGGGCGGCGGCCGTGATCGGAGGGCGATTCCGCCATGAACAGCTCGCGGCCGTGGCCGATCTCGACGAGCCGGCGCTGCTGGACGCGCTCCGCGAGGCGATCGATGCCCGGATCATCGCGTCGGTCAAGGACCCGGGCGGTCCCACCTACACGTTCCGACACGCGCTGCTGCGCGAGGCCGCCTACGACGACCTGTTGCCAGCGGCCCGCGTACGTCTGCATGGCCGATTGGCGGATTACCTTGGCACGCTCCTGGAGACGGAGGAACCCGTTGACGTTGCCCTTGTCGCCGACTTCGCGATCCACGCCCATCAGGCGCACGACCAGGTCCGGGCACTCGACGGCTCGGTCCATGCGGTCCTTGCCCTGGCGGAATCGGCAGCCTATGCCGAGGCGCTCGAACACGGCCAGCGCGCCATCGAGCTCTGGTCCCGGGTCCCGCACATCGAGCACCAGGCCGGGATCGACCGGGCGGAGCTGCTCCTCAGGACCAGCGCGATCGCCGCGAACGCCGGTCGACGAGAGCGAGCGGTGGCCCTCGGTCAGGAGGCGATCCGTGAGCTTGAGGCGACCGATGATCGGGAGCGGATCGTGGCGGCGCTCGCTGACGTCGCGCGGTACGCCTGGGAGGCGACTGAGTTCGCCGTCGCGTCCGCCGTCGCCGAGCGGGCGTATGCGCTGATCGGGATTGGCGAGACGTCGAGTCTCAGCGTTTCGGTGCTGTCGGTGCTCGGGTTGGTTCGATATTCGGAAGGCCGATCCGTGGAGTCGGCTCGGCTGCTCGAACAGGCGATGACGGCGTCGAACGTGATCGGCGACGAACTAGCGTGGGCGGCTGCGGCCGGCGCGCTCTCCGAGACGATGGCGATCCTCGGTCGACCGGGTCAGGCGGCCCGTCTCGCGGACGAGTCGGCAGCCGTCGTCACAGAGCGCAGTGGCGCTGTCTTGAGCTACTACGGAAATCACGCCTTTGGCTTCTGGATGGTCGGCCGATTCGAGGATGCGGCTCGGATCGGCCGCGAGGGACTCGAATGGGCCGACCGCTACGGTCTCGGAGAGCGGCAGGGCCAGTACTACCGGATGTGGATCGTTGAGGCGCTCGTCGAGCTCGGGCGGTACGACGAGGTCGAGGAGCTTGGGCGACCGATCCTGACCAGGGGCAATGCCACCCTGCCAGCCATGTGGATCCTGCAAGGCATGGCCAGAGCGGCCGTCGCTCAAGGACGGCTCGACAGCGCCCGAACGTACCTCGAACGCGCGAGGCTCATTCATGGGCCAAGCGTGAACGAGGTCTGGCGGCTCGAGGCGGAGATCGATCTCGCCCGCTCGGAGGGACGCTTCGACACCGTCATGTCGGCGACTGAGCGGGCGATCGCAGGCGCACCGGCCGGTGAGCAAGACGGGTCGATCTGGCTCTGTTTGGCAATCGCCGTCGGGGCAGCCGCCGACAATGCGGTGCGGGCCCGGACGCGGCGACGCGCGGGGGAGGCGGTGGACGCCGCAGATGAGGCGCGTCGATGGCTCGGTCATCTTCGCGCGATCGCCGAGGCCGCAGAGGCGGACGGGGGCGCCGGCCCGTTCTGGCAGGCGGCGCTGACGACCGCCGAGGCCGAGGCCAACCGTTCCGAGGGCGTGACCGACGCCGCGCTCTGGGCTGAAGCCGCTCATCAATGGGGCGCGCTACCACAGCCCTTGCACCAGGCGGAAGCGCTGTTCCGGCAAGCCGAGGCGATCCTGGGTCTGGGCGGCGGCGAACGCGCCGTGGCGGAAGCGGCCCTTCGTTCGGCCCACGCCGCCGCCGTGGCGATCGGCGCCGCGCCGCTGCAAGCGGAGATCGAGGCCTTGGCCCAACGCGCCCGGATCGATCTCAACGATCCCGCGCGCCCGCGGGTCGATGGCGCCGACGCGGTCGCCGTCGCACCGACCTCAACGCTCACGGCCCGCGAGCGCGACGTCCTGCGGTTCGTCGCCGAGGGCCACACGAACCGCGAGATCGGTAATCGCCTGTTCATCAGCGAGAAGACCGTCAGCGTCCACGTGTCCAACGCGATGGCCAAGCTCGGTGCCCTGTCACGCTACGAGGCGGCCGCCTCGGCCGAACGTCTGGGGCTCCTGTGAATCAGTGGCATCGGTGCCACGGCTCCGCGACCAGCCGCGG
>CAYRTS010000042.1:0-25526 GCA_964427285.1 uncultured Anaerolineaceae bacterium | reverse complement strand
CGGTACCGGCCGGGTCGGCGGTTCGTGCCAAGCGCCCGACGACGACGCCGTTCGAGGCGGACGGATCCACGGCAAACAACTGGGCAGCCGCCCCCGCAACCACGGCCGCCGACGCCGACGTGCCGGATACATACCGGTACCCGCCGCCTGCGTCGGTCGTGTAGATCGCGACGCCGGGGGCGCCGAGGAAGATGGACGGGCCGTAGTTGGACGAGGCCGCCAGCGTGTCGGAGGAGGTCGTGTTGGAGACGCCGATGACGCCGCGGTCGCCGGCCGGGAAGGCGCCGACGGACGCGCCGTCGTTCCCAGCGGCGGCAACCAGAACAGCGCCGCTCGACCAGGCGTAGTCGACGGCGGCCTGGAGCGAGGCGGAGTAGGACGCGCTCGAGAAGGCCATCAGGATGACGTCGGCGCCATGGTCGGCGGCCCACACGACACCTTCGATGACGTCGCTGTCCTGCCCGGTGCCGTCGGGCCCGAGGACGGTGATCGGCATGACGGACACGCCGGCATAGCCGACGCCCGCGATGCCCTCGGCATTGTTCGTCTCGGCGGCGACGATGCCGGCCATCGCGGTGCCATGTCCGTTGGGATCCGATGACCAGGTGGAGCCTTCGAGGATCGATGCGCCCGTGACGATCGAGCCATCGAGATCGGGATGGGAGGCATCAACGCCGGTGTCGAGGATCGCGACGACCGCGCTGCCCGCGGCGGAGTAGGTATCCCGCGCGGTATCCCAGCCGATCAGCGGGAGCGCCCACTGGTCGCTGTAGAACGGATCGCTCGGGGTCTCTTCGGCGATCCGAACCCGATCGGTGTCGACGCGGAGGACGCGCGCATCGTCGCGCAGGGCGGCGAGGGAGTCAGTCACGGCCGACGGAGCGAGGAGGATCGCGCGCATTCGAAGCTGCGGGATCGAGTCCGTCTGGACGGCGCCGACGACGGAAAGGATGTCGTCCTGGGTCGTGCCGCTGACGCCGGAGGCGAAGGTGACGATGAACGGCACGGTGGCGGCTTCGGGGGTGGGCGTCGGGCTCGGCTCGGGTGATGGTTCCGGGGTGGGGGTCGGGTCCGGCTCGACGCTCGGGTCAGGCGTCGTCTCGGGGGCCAGGATGGGCTCGGCGCTGGGTTCCGGGGTTGGGGTCGGGTCCGGGGTCGGCTCGGGCGTCGGTGTCGGCGTAGGCTCGGCCGAGGGTGTCGGCGTTGGATCTGGCTCCACGGCCGCAGCCGGGATCGGCGCGAACAGCGTCGCCACCATGAGCATGACCTGGAGGACGACGAGCAGCCGACGAGCAGCCGACGGCGAAGCAGACGAACCGGACATTGGCGTGATCTCCCCGAATCGAGCGATTCCTGATCGGAATCCCCGTCCGGGACGCCAGGTCGAGGGAGCCGGGTCGAGAAGAGGTGGAGAAGGTCGAGAAAAGAAAAGGATGAGTGCGGTGCGATTCGACGCGGGACCCACCGCCCGGGCAGGGCGGGGTGACGTATTCAGTTGCCCCCAGGCTCATCGCTTGGAAGACCCCCCAACAGTACTGGCCAAGTCGCCCGAATCAACCGACAACAGGGGTTCTCCACCTCACTTATCCACACCGCAACACAGAAAGTGGTGCGACCTGACACCGATCCCCGCCAGTACGTTCGGTTTGCCCCCACCACCCCAAGGAAGCGGGGGCCGGCCCTGGAAACTTGCATGCATGAATGTGGTAATCCATACTGATGTCATGCGATATGTGTTAGGCACGTCGGTCGGCGAACGTGGCCAGATCACGATTGAACGCGAGATCCGCGACAAGCTCGGGGTCAAGCCGAAGGACATCGCCGTGCAGCGGGTCGAGGACGGGCGGCTCGTGGTCGAATTCATCCGGCCCCATGAACCTCACATGCGATCTCTCGCTGGAGTCCTCGGACCGCCTCCGCGACGGCCTTCCGAACCCCTGGATGTCGATGAAGCCGTGGGCCAGAGCGTGGCCGAGGAGTGGCGCGCCTCCGTCGCCAAGACCGGGGCCGCCGGCGCGCCGCGACGAACGCGTCGATCCAGGTGATGTACGTCGACACGTCGGTCGTGATTCGATACTTGACAGGTGACGACCCTGTCCGAACTGCCGTGGCGACGGGGATCATCGAGACGCGAAGCGCTCGCGCCGTGTCGATCGTTTCGATCCTGGAGGCGTCTCACGTGCTCCGAACCGCCTATTCGTACGAGCGCAGCAACATCGCCTCGGCCTTGATCGATCTGGTCTCGCGGCGAAACATCGTCGTCCCAGAATTCAGCAAGGATCACGTCCTGCGCTGGTTGAGCCTCTGGGGTAACGGCACCGTCGGATCGGCCGGTGATGCGTTGATCGCGGCCAGCATGTCCGCGCACGGAGCGATTGCCGTCGCCACATTCGATAGCGGTTTCCCGGTCGGGGCCTGGACCGTCCTGTCCGGGGCACCGTCGTAACCGGATGAGCGGGCGGTGCGGGTGGCCGGTGGCGAGTCGACCCCCACGCACAATCGCCGAGTTGGCGCCAGGCGCATGAACGTGCGGTCGGGACGATCATGGGGCCAGGATCGAGGCCGGAATCAGGCTCCAATGGGCCGGATCGGTCGGTCCTGGGCGCCAGGCGCCCGATTGGGACAGGGGCGGGCTCGCCGACGGTCGTAACGAGCGCGTGGCGCCACACTCGGCACCGACCCAGGTGCCCGGACCTCGGGGACTCGGGTCTCGCACCAGACCCGCGGGCTGACCACATTCGCGGGCGGACTCGGCCGGCTCCAGGCGCACAACCCGCCGTTGATTGCTGGGTGATCCGCGGGTAATCGCGGCGTAAGTGCTACGTAAGCGCGGCGTAAGTGCTCCCAGCCAGGATGATGCGATGAGCGCCAGGGAGCGACCCGCAGATCGAGGCGCCCGCCGGGGCCAGGAGTTGCTCGATTCCCTGATCCATGAATTTCACGAAGCGCGGATGAGCTCGGCGGTCAGCCAGAAGAAGATCGGTGCGGCGATCGGTCGGTCGGACGCCTGGGTCAGCTGGACCGAGTCGGGCGCGAACTCGAAGCTCTCGATGGTCGAATTGTCGCGGATGCTCGCGTGCGTCGGACTCGACCTGGCTGCGCGCGCATACCCGGCGGGGCGCGGGATCCGCGACGCGGCCCAACTGGGACTGATCGACCTCCTCCGCTCCCGTGTCGCGCCGAGCTGGCAATGGCGGACCGAGGTCCCGATCCCGATCACGGGTGACCAGCGAGCCTGGGATGTTGTTCTTGGCGGCCCAACCGTGTCGATCGGCGTGGACGCTGAAACCCGGTTGCGCGACCTGCAGGCCGTCGATCGTCGAGTCATGCTCAAGCTGCGCGACAGCGGGCTCAACCGGGCGATCATCCTGGTCGCCGCGACCCGAACCAACCGGTCTGTCCTGCGCGAGATCGGCGGGTCCCTGCGGGCGAACTACCCGGTCTCCTCGCGGGAGGCCCTCGATGCCCTCGCCGGCGGGCGGGACCCGGGTGGGAACGCGATCGTCATGCTCTGAGCACTGCGGGCCGGGGGTTGGGCCGGGGGTTGGGCCGGGCCGGGGGTCGGGCCGGGCCCAGGGTTCCAGCCGGGCCCAGGGTTCCAGCCGGGTTGGTGCAAGCGACCGATCACGGGCCGCTGCGGTCGGTTGCTTCAGTGCCGTTGGAATCCGTGACGTGCTTTGGACGGAACTGGTCGAACATTCCATCGTGGTTGGAACGGACGACCACTGTGTGTCCCGTACACCAACCGGGTTGGAATCCGGTTCCGGAGCCCCCGCGCCCGGCACATCCCGGCGCCCGGCACATCCCGGCGCCCTCACCCCCGCTGGTATCCTCGCCGAATGTTGAGCGGCGGACCTCCCGGCGGGTACGGAGTGCAGGCCCCGCGCATCCTGATCGTCGACGACGATCCGAACCTGCTCATCCTGCTGGCCGACCAGTTGCGTGCCGATGGCTACGAAACGACGACCGCTCGTGATGGTGTCGAGGCCCTTCGGCGCCTCCAGTCATCGTGGCCGGACCTGCTGATCATCGACATGATGATGCCGCGCATGGACGGCCTGTCCCTGGCGCGCGAGATCAAGGCCCGGGCGGACCTGCCGATCATCGTCCTGTCGGCGATCGATGCCGGCGACTCGAAGGCGGAGCTGCTCGAGGAGGTCGCCGAGGACTACATCACCAAGCCGTACCACTATCCAGAGTTACGGGCCCGGATCAACCGCGTGCTGCGGCGCCTGGGCGACAAGGTCCCGCGCCAGAGCCTCGTGCTTGGACCGTACCTGACCCTGGATCTGCACAGACGCTCGGCCACTGTCGCGGGGACCGACGTTGCGCTGACGCCGACCGAATCGCGGCTCCTGTACGCCCTGGCCGCCAACCTTGGACAGACAGTCACGACGGAGACCCTGCTCGCCCGCGGCTGGATCGATACCGAGGATGCCGACCCGTCGTACGTCTGGGTGACGATGCGGCGGCTCCGTCAGAAGGTCGAGCGCGAACCGAACCATCCGGTCCACCTCCAGACAGTTCGAGGCGTCGGCTACCGGCTGGTTGCCGCCACGGGCGACGACGCCTCGGCGGCGGTCCGTGGCTGACCCCGCCCCATCCCGGCTTGGGTTTCGGTCGCGGCTGACCCTCGCGTTCATCCTGGCGTCAATCCTGCCAATGATCGTCTTCGGGCTGCTGGTCCTGGTCGTCGAGCGGGCGCTCGGGAGTCCGGCGCCCGACGCCAACCTCTCGAGGGTGCTGCTCTTTGGCCTCGCGATCGCGGTCCTCATCGCCGTCTTCATCTCGTACCTGCTGGCGGCCGACCTGACCCGTCCCCTACGCGCGATCGCGGCAGCGGTGGATCGCGTGTCCTCCGGCGACCTCTCCACGCCGATCCGGGTGACCGGTGACGATGAACTGGCCCGATTGGCCGACAGCCACAACCGCCTGGCGGCCGATCTGGAGCGCCGCAACCGTGAGCTCGGCCAGATCCTGGCCGCCATTGAGGGCGCCTCGCCGCGCGACGGTGCCGAATTCCTCGCTGGGAAGGCGGCGCTCGATGCCAGAGCGGCGTTCGGCATGCTCGATGCCAGCGTGATCCTCGTGGATCCCATCGAGATCCCGACGGAGGAGGCCGTCCGCGGAGAGGCCCGTCCGGTCCGTGCGGACCTGCGCGTGGGGAGTGACGCGCTCGGCGTGCTCGTAGGGCGACTGCCGGCGACTCGGACCTGGGAGCGCGCCGACCAGGACCTGTTCGACCTGTTCGCCAGCCAGATCGCGATCGCCATCCGCAATGCCCAGTTGTTCGGCCAGGTCGAGGCACAGAACGCCCAGCTGCTCGAGCTCGATGCCGCCAAGGACGACTTCCTGCGCGGCGTCAGCCACAACCTCCAGACCCCGCTGACCCGGATTCGAGCCAACGCCGACGGCCTCGCGATGGAGCGGCCGGATCAGCGGCTGCTGATCATCGCCGAGCAATCGGATCGGCTGTCCCGGATGGTGCGGCAGCTTCTGACGGTCACGCGCCTGGAGTCGGGCGCGATTCATCCTCGGTCCGAGGTGGTCTCGCTCGTCACCCGCGTGCGCAGGACCTGGGAGGCGCTCGGGGCTTCTGATGTGCCGTTCACCCTGGACGATCGAGCCGCGGGCTGGCTGGCCGTCGCCGACACGGACCAACTCGACCAGGTGCTCTGGGCGCTCCTGGACAATGCCGTCAAGTACGGCGGCCGCGCGCCCGTCGCGGTGGAGGTCGTGGCGGACCCGGCGGCCTCGCGTTTGCGGCTAACCGTCTCCGACGGCGGTCCCGGCATCCCGGAGGCCGATCGTGCCCGCCTGTTCGGCCGCTTCGTTCGAGGCACGGACCGCACCGCCGACGAAGGCAGCGGCCTCGGCCTCTACGTCTCGCGGGAGCTGTGCCGAGCCATGGGCGGCGACCTCGTCCTGGAGCCTGGCGAGGGTGGCGGTGGGGGTGGTGGCGCCGCCTTCAGCATCCACCTGCCAGCCGAGTCCGCCGAGGAGGGCTGATTGAGGGACGCTCGTCAGTCCTGCCCGACGAACCCGGACGAGGGCGCTGTTCCAGCCTTGGTGCCGAAGGAGCAGCAGCCCTTCGCCTCCCTCGCCTCCCTCGCCTCGGCCTATTCGACCTCGCCTTCGTCGAACGCGCCCACCAACCGAAGCGCCGCCCCGGATCGGCCAACCATTAGGCCTTCGACCTCTCCGAAGTTCGCGGCGTCATCTCTCGTGACGAGAAATGCGCCTGTCTTCAGCGCCGCGTCGGCGAGGTAGTCGTCGTCCGGGTCGTCGGTGCGGTGCTGTGCGAGGCTGGTTCGCGACGCGAGGTGAGGCCAGCAGCCATCACCATCGCGTCGAGGAGGAGCCTGTGCCTATGCTCGTCGCCGACGACGGCGGACCTCCCGAAGGACCGTGGCTGCGCTCTCCAGTGTCTCCTCGTCGGAATGCTGCGCGCGATCAGCCGCAGCGTCGAACAGCGCCCGGACCCGGTCGCGGTACCGCTCCCATGCGGCCTGGCGACTCACCTCGAGCGCGGAGCCGATCTCGTTCCAGCTCGCTCCCTGCCTCTGCGCGGCCCCGATCAACCGAAGCTTCCGGACCTCAAGGGCGCGCAAGTCCCGTTCGACCGCGCTCAGCGCTCCGAGCGCAACCGACGCTGAGTGCGTGGCGGCGTCCAGGTCGCCTGTGGGTCCGATCGCTCCTGCTCTGGCATGGCGTGACGCCTGCCCGGTAGTCTGCGACTTGGGGGCTCGGCTCAGGTTCGGCATGTTGTCAAGATATCCTGACGCCACCTGGGCGTCAAGGGCCGTCTACTCATTGAGCAATTCCGCTACACGTCGATTCCAACGGCTCGCGAGGAACTTGTTGCGCAAGATGTTCTCGTGACTGACAAGAAGATCTGGCTTCGCTCGGGGCGGGTCGTTGATCGCATCGTGACCGCCTGGCCGGTTTTCGCGGCCTCACCATCGAGCCGATCGTTCGGTCGGCGGTCGAGCGCCTGCTCCCGGACGAGCGCTTGCCCGGAGCGGAATATGTCGGCTCCTCCTGGACGCAGACGAACGACCCGGAGGTCGATCTCATCGGAGCTGACAGGTCGCTGGCGCCGGCGAAGGTCGCGTTCGCGGGATCCATCAAGTGGCGCGGCACTGCTTCGTTCGACTCATCGGACCTGGAGCGACTCACCGCCACGAGCGCCCGAGTTCCCGGCGTCGGCCCCACCACGCCGCTCGTCGCTGTGTCGCGTACAGGGATCGACCCGTCCGCGCGCAGGGCTGCAGATCGGGTTCGACCCGGCTGACCTCCTCGCGGCCTACCCAGCAAATTGACCTACAGCGCCGCCTCGACGGCCGCGGCGATGTCGAGTGCCTCGCGGGCGTCGGTCGTCGCGCTCATGCCCATCGAGGTGAGACGGGGGAGCGTGGCAAGGATCAGGAGGGAGCCGCCATCGGCAGGCGCCAGGCGGAACAGCCGTGGCGTCTTGACCGTGATGGACCCCATCTCCGTTTCGCTGCGAAGCACCTTGTCGGTGCGCTTCGCCAGATCCTTCGTCTGGTTGAGCCGTGTCGCGGCCGTCGGGTCACCGGTGAACTTGGGTGTGCCAAACGTCTTGTGCTCCTCGAAGCCGACCTCGCCGGTCACCGGCTTCGTCAGCCTGAAGACATAGGTGAGCGCCCCGCAATACGCGCCGACACCCTGTCGGATCAGGCGCGCCTGGAGCGTGGCCTGCCCCGCACCGGGCAGGTCGAACTCGACGGTGAGCAGGGGCGTCATCTGCCCTGACCCGAGCGCGTGGCCGATGTCGGCGAGCACGTATGTCGCGGTCGCTGCCCCGTCGGTGGTGTCAAGGAGGCGGTAGGGAAGCGGTGTTGCCGACCCGGTGTCCTTGCGGACGATCTCTTCCACGCTCGCCGCGAGCTTCGCCGGATCCTGATTGCCGTAGACGAGGTTATTCACTGCAAGCCTCCGCGGGGACGGCGTTCCTGGACGGCTCGCCGGATGCTGTCCAACACTCTCGGGGCCAAGGCGCTGTAAATCAAGCAGCCCAACCACCCGGTTTCGGCATCCACCTGCGGGGTGATCTCGGCGAGGAGGGTTGATCGCGCTCGTCAAGTACGGATACCGACCCAGGTGCATCGGCGCGCCGGGGAAAGGTACGGTGCAAGGTAATCCCGACATCATGCGAAAGTACTCATCCAGCGTTCCATTCATCCACCCCGAGGCGAACCATCCAAATGAGCTTGATCAGTCGCCTGCGAACCCGTCGCCATCGCGGCCAGAGCCTCGTGGAACTGGCGTTCATCCTGCCGGTCATGTTGCTGCTCCTGCTGGGAGCGATCGACTTGGGTCGCGTGATGTATTCGCAGATCACGATCACGAATGCTGCGAAAGAAGGCGCGCTGGTTGCATCGCAGGGTGGGACGTTCGCCGCCGATCAGCCCTGCAATGCCACCACCAACAACGTCATGTGTGCCGTGTTGACGGAGGCAAGTGGCGGTTTCGTGGAGGTCACTCAAGGCAATGTCGGGGTGCCGACGGCCCTGTGTGTCAAGAACGCAACATACCCGTCGATCGGGTCACCGCCTAACGTCGAGGTTTCTGTTAGTGCCCCATTCGATGTCATCACCCCGATCATTGGCGACATCGTCGGATCAAGCCTGACTCTTTCGGCTAGTGCCAAGGCACAATGCCTCGTGGTTCCGGAAGTCGTCTTTCCCACGCCGACGCCAACGCCTGCATGCGTTCTGGTGCCGACGGTAAATGGCCTCATTGCCCCAGGCAATGCCGACACGGCGATCACGGCGGTCGGCTTGGCGCCCAGCGGGACGGTTGTGGCGACCGGTACTCCAAACGGCTTGGCTAAGAACCAGAGCCCTGCCGCGGGGACATGCGTCGCCGCCGGATCAACGATCAGCTATGAATACAGGCCAGATCCAACGCCGACACCAACACCTACCCCCGCGCCAACGCCCAGCCCAACGCCCAGCCCAACGCCCGTTTGCGTGACCGTGCCAAACCTGGTCGGGATGACCGTTTCCAACGCTCGATCTGCCTGGACCGCAGCCGGTTTCACGGGATCCTTCACCCCGGCCACCGGCCAAACCAACAAGATCGTTCTAACCCAGAACCAGTCGTCAGGTTCTTGCCTGCCGGCCACCACCGGCATTTCGGTCACCCACACATGAGCAGGCGTCGCGGCCTCAACGGTGGCCAGGCTCTCGTCGAATTCAGTCTGGCGATCCTGGTATTTCTGGTCCTTGTGATGGGCGTCATCGACTTCGGGATGGCGATCTACAAGTTCAACGGCGTGTCGCAGGCCGCGCGGGAGATCGCCCGGGTTACCAGCGTCCACCCGTGCCCCGGAGCCGGGTCATGCACCCCTGGCTTGAGCGCCGACACCCTGGCGGTCATCGCCACCCAGAAGGGGCTCATTCCGGGGCTCGGTGATCCCACGTTCGAATGCATCGACGAGGCGGGCGCCCCGGTCGCCCCGAAACCTTGTGATTTCAGCAAGCACTCGGTGGCGGTGACGATCACGGCACCGTACCAACCAATCACGCCACTGCTCGGCCTCACGGGCACGTGGACCATGAAGGGAACCAGCAGTGCCCAGATCCACTCATAAGACCGCGGAGCGCGGCCAGATCCTGGTCATCCTTGTGCTTGCCATCGTGGCAATCGTCGCGGCGGTGGGTCTGGTCATCGACGGCGGCTTCGCCTTCGCCCAGCGACGTGCTGAACAGAACGCAGCGGACCTCGGAGCCCTGGCTGGGGCGAATGCGCTGCTGAATGGCAAGAATCCGAGCGAGATCGAGGCTGCGGCACGGGCAGCGGCCCAAGAAAACAACTTCCCGCACGGGCTTAATGGCGTATCTGTCAACGTCGAGCTATTGCCACTGGCAGCCACCTACAAGACCGACGTGAAAGTCGACATCACGGCCCCACACTCGAACTACTTCGCCGGCGTCGTTGGACAGCCGACATGGAGCATCAGTGTCACGGCGACCGCGCGGGCGGGAATCCCCACCGGGGCCATGGGCGCAGCGCCGTTCACGTTCAGTGAGGCCGTCTTTGATCCCGTAAAGGGGCTCCCGTTGAAAGGTTTCACCGTGGAGTATGACTTCACCAAGACGACCGGCTCAGGAAGCGACGCGCCGATCACCTTTGAGCACATGGCCTGGACAGATCTTGGGCTGGATACAAACGTAAACGCAGATGAAGTCCGGGACGCGCTGGACGGCACGGCGCCGGTGAATGCCAGCCTGATCTTGAATCAGTACGTCGGACAGCACAACAACGGCGTTGTAAATACGCTGTTTGACGCCCCTGCGGGCGGACCCAATCCACCGCCGAGCGTCAACACGTTGCTTGCCGGGCTGGACGTCGCGGTGCCAATCGTGGGTCCGCCGATCGATCCCGCGCTGTTCTGCTTCGACGCCGCAGGCGTTAGCGACGGCACCAATGTCGCTGGCTGCTTCCACGGCTGGGCACTGTTCCACGTCATCAGCGCCGAGAAGAACGGTAGCGGGGAGGATGGCACGATCACGGGCTACTTCCTGAGTGGGATCTCCCGCAGCGCCTCAGTCGATAGCGTGTGCGCGGTGGGCGATCCGTCGTGCGCTGGCTTCTTCCACGGTCTCTACGCGATCGCGCTGATCGATTAGCCTCAATCCTGGGTACGCCGCCGGCCGCCGATTGGCGAGGACCGGGATCTGGCGGCGGACCGCGGCGACCCGATCGAGGTCCAGCTCCGCCCGGATGATCCCGACTTGGTCCGGGGCCTGGGCGATGACCGTGCCCCACGGGTCGATGATCATGGAGCGCCCGTAGGCGGGTGAGCCGGGTGGGCCGCCGATCTGGGAGGGCGCCAGGACATAGGCGCCGTCTCGATCGCCCGGGGGCGCAGGAGCACCTCCCAGTGGTCGCGGCCGGTCCGCTCGGTGAAGTTGGCGGGCACGGTCAGGATCTCGGCGCCGGCCAGGGCCAGGGCGCGGTACAGCTCGGGGAAGCGCAGGTCGTAGCAGATCGTCAGGCCCAGGACGACCCCGTCGACGGCGGCGGTGACCACGCTCGAGGACTACGATTCGTTCGGCCCTCCGCAGCAGCCTTGAAGGCGTGACTTGAGTGGTATAACCTACCAGTCAGTAGGCTACTTGTCAGTAGTACTTGGTGTTGGAGCCCGCCGCAATGGCTTCGTTTGTCGATCGCGAGCACGAACTCGAGGCGCTCGAGGAGCTGTGGGGGTCACGGTATCAGCTCGCGCTCCTGTGGGGTCGACGGCGTGTCGGCAAGACGCGCCTGCTCGACGAGTTCGCGGCGGGCAAGCCTGCTATCACGTTCCAGGCGGACGAAGGGACCGCGACTGAGCAGCTCAACCGGCTTACCGACCGCATCCTGGCCTACCGGGAGGACGCGGCCCTGCGCGCGCAGCCGCTCAGCAACTGGGACGCGGCGATCGCCACAATCCTCCGGCTGGCCCGCGAAGCCAGGCGCGAGGGACATCCGCTCCTGCTGATCCTCGATGAGTTCCCGCGTCTGGTCGTTTCGACACCACGCCTGCCGTCCCTCCTGCAGGACGCGATCGAGGACATCCGGCGCGAGGACCTCCCGCTCTTCCTCGTGATCGCAGGCAGCCAGATTACGCTGTATGAACGCCACGTCCTCCATGGTCCCCTCTACGGGCGGAGGACGTGGGGTGAGCAACTTCCGCCCCTCGATTATCGAGACGCTGCGCGGTTCTTTCCAGAATGGTCACGCGCCGATCAGTTGCGGGCATGGGCGCTGCTCGGTGGTATTCCCTATTACCTGGAGCAATGGGATCCCGGGCGATCGCTGGAGTGGAACATCACGAACCGGCTGCTGCGGAAAGGCGCCGTCCTCTACGACGAGGCTGAATTGTTGATCAAGGAGGAGCTCGGAGCCGATGCCGCGACCTATCTGTCGATCATCGCTGCGGTAGCCGGCGGGGCGACGCGTCAGGCGGAGATTGCCAACCAGGTGGGGATCGAAGCGCGCGCGGTCAGCAAATACCTGAACCAGCTGGGCCGCCTCCATATGATCGAGCACTTGAGTCCTGCCGGCTCTCCCGAAACATCGCGGCGAGGGATCTGGAGGCTCGGGGACCACTACCTTCGCGCCTGGTTCGAGTTCGTTCGCGCCAACCGCACCGATCTCGAAGCGCGTCGCGCCGGTGAGGTGTTCCGAGCGCGCGTGCGCGATCGACTCGACCAATTCGTCTCAAAGCCCGCCTTTGAGGACGCCGTCCGCGAGCATGCGCGCCGCTCCGTGGGCTCAGACCCGGAGTTCCCAGCCCGCGCGATGATCGGCGCATGGTGGGGCCCGATCCCCGACGAACGGCATCCCGGCACGCGCAGGACACGCGAAGGCGAGATCGAGCTGGTCGGCTACGACGGCAAGCTGCTCATCCTCGCGGGCGAGGCCAAGTGGAGCACCAAGCCCGAAGACGGCACCGCCCTCGCACAGCTCCGTCGCACCGTCAGCAGCGTCCCAGGGTATGACCCTGCTCGAACGAAGCTCATCCTCTACACGCGCGAAGGGTTCACGGACGAGTTCCGTGCTCGTGCCCGAGCGGAGGGCGTGATCCTCCGTTCAGTCGTGGATCTCTTCGCCTAGGGGTATGGCGTCGTTCGTTCAATCGCCAACTCGGCCCATGCCGAACGCCTCAGGCCGGCCAGGCCCGGCCAGGCCCGGCCAGATCGGAGTGGTGCTAGCGCGTTCCAATCCCGGGTGCAGATCCGGGCGGAGCCGGATGTCGATCGTCTGGCGTGACGGGAAACCCGGCTACCTGGGCCGGGCCTTCCAGGCCAACCAGGCCGCGGTCGCCTGGTCGGCGGTCATGGCGCGGACCTCGTCCTCCCGAAGCCCTGCGGTCAAGATCAGCCGCTGGACCAGCCACCCAGGCATCGTCGCATCCTGTGGGGGATGCGCCTCGGTCGGCTCGGTCGGTCCTCCCCGAACGACATCCCAGAATCGGTCCTCCGCCACTCGCAACTGGTCCCGCAGGATGTGCCTGAACAGCTCGATCCCGATCTCGTCGCGCAGGCCGTGCGAGACCTTCGTACGGAGGCCAGTGCCGTCCGGATGCTCCCGCGCTTCGAGATTCAGGCCTGGCAGGACCAAGCCCCGTGGGCCGACGAGGCCGACGTCGAACAGGACCTGATCATCACACGAGCCCTGCTCGTGCTTTTCGACGAGCCGTTTCTTCGCGACCGACTGGCCTTTCGCGGCGGGACCGCACTACACAAGCTGCGGGCCGCCCGGGCGGTCGGATGGGCCGTGATGCAAATGCCTTGATGGCTCAGGCAACGAGGGCCGCGCAGCGACGCGCGCGGTCGGCCACGAGATCGACGAGTTTCGCGGGCAACTTCCGGCCGAGAGCGACGACTTCGGGGGTCGCAGACGCGTCGGCGAACGCCGCCGGGGCGGCCGCCGCAAGCTCACGGACACGCGCGACCAGCCTATCGGCGTCGAGGCCCAGTTCCTGCGCCGCGCGGGGCCAGGTGTTGCGCTGTGGATGGACGGCGTATTCGTCGCCGACCTTCATCGCCAGACGCAGCTTCTTCTCGTGGGTCCCGTAGGGGAGCGCTGACGCGATGTCGTAGAGCGGCGCGAGGCGGACCTCCGGACCCGACAGCAGCAACGAGTAGTTCTTGGCGTGAGCGTCGGTGCCCGCGATGAGCCAGTTCCAGACAAGCGCGTCGGCGAAGCGTGCCACGGCGTCGGCGGCGGCCGCAGGGGCCATGGAGCGTCGGAAGAGCGCGGCGATGGCCCCCGGAGTCGGCCCGCCCTGGTTCTGGTACTTCCGGCCCGGTTGGATGCCGAGCGCCTGGCAGAGATCCTCCTGGTGGATGCGCACGACATGCTCGCCGCTGACGCGGCGGTCGTAGCGCGCGACAACGACGGCCGTCTGGTCCTCGAAGGTCGCGATCCACGATCGTGCCGCGAGCAGGTCGGCGCGCCGGGCGGCGTCGAGGCAGAGGTGCTCATTGAGGTCGTGGTCGTCGAAGCCACTCACGGCCGGCTTCAGGATGTGCGTCGTCGCCATCGCGCCCGAAGGCTGACCCCAGCGACCATCGCGGTACAGCAGGGCCGTCTTTGCCTGCGCGCCCGCGAGGCTGAACTGCCCACTGAACCCACGCCCCAGCCAGGCGGTCGCGTCGCGCCTGAGATCCCGCAGTCGCCCGGCAACCTCCGCCTCATTGAGCCAGTTGACCGTGCCCGGCCGCGCGAGCAGGCGTTCGAGATCGCTTGCGCGACAGAACGCGACCGCGCCGGCGCAATCCTCGCCGATCGGTGTGCCCAGGAGCGCGAAGGCGGAGGATGCACTGACCTGGAAATGGCGTGCCCAGCGATCGAGAACGGCGTCGTTGTCGGGCAGCAGCCCCCACAGGTAGTTCGTGACGGTCCGCCGGCCATGGTCGTCGGCGTGAACGCGCACCGCGACGGGCATCGACAGCGACAGCGGTGTCGCCTCGGGGCGCTCGCGGTACGCCTCGTCGTACTCGAGACGGAGGCGGGCGTTCTCAAGCCGCGTCAGCGTGCCGGCCACGACGCCGCCGAGGACAACCACCAGCTCGTCAGACACGGCGATGCTCATCGAGCAGTGCGTCGAGGTCGATCACCGACGTTGGGTCGTCGTGCGCGCGCGCCCTCGAGAGATCGAGGTGCAATCCAAGCGCTTCGAACACGCGAAGGACATGACCAAATTCGGCCTTTGGCTTCCCGGCCTCGAACTCGTACACCCACTTCCGGGAAATGCCGGCGCGTCGGGCCAACTGATCCTGGCTGAGATCGAGGTCAAGTCGGCGTCCGCGGACGGCTGCGGCTGCGTCCCCGATCGATATGACGCGCATCTCGCTCTCCTGTGCCACCGACCGGTGTCAAGGTCGCTGGTGCCACCGACCGGTGTCAATCATGGAGTTGCCACCGTTCGGTGTCAAGGTTTCGCTGTCCGCGCCTGCGTGATGCCGTGACCCTGGCCCCGACCGGCTCCTCCGGGACCCGGAAACGCTCGGGTTCCTCTTCGAGTCGCTCGTCATCCGGGACCTGCGCATCTACCGCGCAGCAGTACTTCCCAATGGTCCCGGCCGGTCCGCTCCGTAAAGTTCGAAGGCACGGTCAGGATCTCGGCGCCAGCCAGGGCCAGGGCGCGGTACAGCTCGGGGAAGCGCAGGTCGTAGCAGATCGTCAGGCCCAGGGTTGCCCCGTCGACGGCGGCGGTGACGACACGATCGCCGGGGGTCACTCGCGCCGACTCGGTGTCCGCGGGCCCGCGCTCCACGGCAACGTCGAACAGGTGGATCTTGCGGTAGGTGGCGGCGATCGAGCCGTCGGGCGCGATCAGGGTGGACGTGTTCCAGGGGCGCAGCGGATCGGTCGATGGCTCGGCGGTGCTCCCGACGAGAATCCATGCGCCGTGTCGGCGGGCCACGTCTGCGAAGGGATCCGTATGCGGACCGGGGATCGGGCGGGCAGACGCGCGATAGCCATCGTCGGCGCCACGGTACTGGACGTACTCGGGCAGGGCGACCAGGCGTGCGCCGCCAGCTGCGGCCTCGTCGGCGAGCGTGACGGCGTTGCCCAGGTTGCGCTCGACATCGCCACCGGCATCCAGCTGAACGAGCGCGACGGCCAGTTTCACCGCGTCATCGTACGGCGCGATCGCGCCGGATGCGGCGCTTGGGCTGACGATCGACTGGCGGCGGCTACCCCCTTCGGGCTATGCAGCCGCGCACCGATTCAAGGTGGCCCGCAAGCCGACTGATCGAGTATCAGGTCTGAACTAGGCCACCGTCCGGGAGACTCCTGAATGCCCCAATCCAACGCGAATCGGCAAGACGTCGCCACATCGGCGCCGGGAAACGGCAGAGCTGAGCGTCGACGCACCCGCGGCCAGGCGCTCGTCGAGCTGGCCCTGATCCTCCCGGTGATGCTCGTCCTCTTCGCTGCTGCGCTGGACCTCGGCCGCCTCTACTACAGCCAGATCACGATTAACAACGCGGCGAAAGAAGGCGCTCTTGAGGCGGCCCGCGCTACGGAAAACCTTGCCGAGTTCGACAACACCCAGGGCTGCGATGCCGACGACAACCGCGTGATCTGCCTTGTCGTCAACGAGGCGAAGGGCTCGCTCATCTCCATCACGCCGGGCGACGTGCAACTCGTCTGCGATCCAGATCCTTGCCCGACCGACCCGGTGATCGGTGACACCGTCAACGTGTCGGTGACGGCCAACTTCATGCTCGTCAGCCCGATCCTGGCGGTCTTCTTCGATGGGCAGACCGTCCCGATCTCGGCATCGTCGATCGCCCAGATCGGCGTGGATCCGCATCCAGGCTCCGTCGTGGCGCCCACGCCGACCCCGACGCCCACGCCTACGCCTACGCCGGACCCAAGTCCAACGCCCACCCCCGATCCGGTGGCTACACCAACACCGACCCCCGCCCCGTGCCTCGCACCGTCCGTCGGAACGCCCATCGACATCAACCCCACGATGGGCAAGAGCGCGAACCATCCGAGCGGTGGCACGACCTTCACGATGACGGCGCCCACCCCGGCTCTGCAGGCTGGCTGCACGTTCAGCTATTCATGGAGCTTTGGTGACGGCCTCGATGGAACGGGATCGACTGTGACCCATCTGTATGCGTTTGCCGGAACAGGTCCGGGCAACACGTTCACGGTCACCCTGGTCATCTCGACCAACAATGGCCCGTCGTGGACCGGCACGAAGACCGTGAGGGTGACGTCGTGAACCGACCACGAGCCACTACGGAGCACGGACAGGCGCTGGTCGAGTTCTCGTTGGCAATCGTCGTCTTCCTGTTTCTGATGATGGCCATCTTCGACTTTGGTCGAGCGATCATGCAGTACAACGGGGTCGCGCAGGCGGCCCGCGAGATCGCTCGCGTCACGGCGACCCACGAAGGAACCGACTTCACGACGACCGCCGGGCGGAGCGCCGAGACCAATGCGGTCATCGCCACCCAGAAGCTCTTGGTGCCAAACCTGCAGGATCCGACGATCACGTGCGTCGAAATCGACGGGACGGTGGTGACGGGGAGCTGCGAGGAAGGGCAGTGGATCAACGTGATCATTCACGCTCCGTATACCCCAATCACCCCATTGCTGGGTCTCACCAGCACCTGGAACCTCTTCTCCAGCTCAACCAGCGTCCAACTCCAATGAGAAGGGACAACCTTGGCATGAACCTCCAGCACGCTTCGCACGAACGCGGCCAGATCGTGGTCCTGTTCGCTCTGTCCCTCGTCGCGATCATTGGAATGGTCGGACTCGTGCTAGACAGCGGAGGCGCCTTTGCCCAGCGACGAACTGAGCAGAACGCTGCCGACCTTGCAGCCCTTGCTGCTGCGAACGACCTGATCTCGAACCAGGGCGACGCGGACTGGCACGGGACGGCACGGGCGATCGCGCGCGAGAATGGCTACGAGAACGGGGTCAACGGCGCCTCAGTACAGGTCACCTGCGCGAACTGTCCCGGGCAGGGCCTCGACGCCGCCATCGATGGCGTCCAGGTCACGGTCAGCATCACAGCTCCACATCAGAACAACTTCTCCGCGATCATGGGCATGCCGACATGGGACATCAGCGCCACGGCGACGTCGAAGACGGGGTGGGCGAACACGGCCCACGGGCCAGGCCCATTCATCGTGTCCGAGGATGCATTCAATGCTGGCGGGGATCCGATCCACTGTACGGATGAGGCCGATCTCTGCGACCTCGAGCATGCGGATGACGACACGCCGGCCGTTTGGAGTGAGTTCACCTGGACGGACTTTGGCTACGACTTGCCCGGCGCACCTTGCCCGCCCGACGGCGAGCCGTTCGAGATGGGCAACGTGAATGACTCAGACCTCCAGGACTACATGGATGGTTCTGCCGACTTTTCAGTGACGCTCGAGTTCGGCTGCTACATCGCACAACACAACCTCGGGATCATGAACAACATCATCACCCGCCTGCAATGCCTCACGTACGGCGATGACGACCCTCCCTGCGATGACTCTGGGGCGCCGGCTCCCGTGACCTTTCCGGTGCCCATCGTTGATGCAGAGGGTAAGTACACGGGATGGGCTTCGTTCGTCATGACAAGCGCAACCCCGAATGGAGCGAACGGGTTAATCACTGGCTACTTCGAGACGGGACGCATCCTCGCGCAGCTCGATGTGTTAGGCGCCGGGTTCGGCGACTCAACGTTCGGTAGCGCATACGTGATCCAGCTGGTCAACTAGGAGCGCACGCAGGGCACATTGGGCCGGAGGAGGGCGCCCGACTTTGCCGGGCTCGGTCGCCGCGTTCGCCGTCTCGACGATGCGCAGCTTGTACTCGGCGCTGAAGCGTAGACGGGCCGGGCGCTCGGGGACCTCCGGTCGGGCATGGGTTCAGGATGGCCCAGCCTGGGCCTCGGTGCCAAGGGTTCCAACATCTGCGGGGTGATCCTCTCCCCGGCCTCGCTCTCTGGTCAGCTATTTGACAGAAGGAAGGGCCGTCTCACCCGATTCTGGCAGGGAGGTCCAGGTGTCGGGCGGAACAGGTGGGCCGCTCTCGGACAGGACGGTGACCTCGCCGCGGGGCCCGATCGGGTAGGTCCAGGTGTGCTCATCGATGCAGCCGGCCGGGCAATCGCCCCACCCGATCCGGATGGAGACGATGAATGCGCCGACGCCGGACGCTGGCGCGACGGGGTACCAGCTCGATTGGCCGATCAGACCGGTGTCGAAGGGCTGGATGCCGGCGAGACGGGGTTCGGTGGCGATCACCCGGGCCAATGCGTCCTCGGGCGTAACGATCGGGGCAGGAAATGCCGAGCACGTCGACCGGCTCGCCGAACCCAGCCCGAAGAGCCTCGGCATGCTGGGCCGCGATCTCAGCCATCGTCGCGCTCGGTGCGAGCCCGGGGGCACGGTTGACGGCGTAGATGTCGAAGCGACGGGCGAGAGGCGCCAGCATCTTCACCTCAAACGTGCGCTGCATGCCCTTGGGGTTGTCGTGGGTCGTCGTGAAGCCACGCAGGACGATGAGGCGCGGCCCGGACCCGAGTCGGAAGAACGGTAGGCCACCGGGCAGCGTGCCCTCAGTGATCTCGAATTCGCTGGCCATCGGGGGTGATCCTCGGATGCGGATCCTGTCGCGCCAGCGTGCCCACGCGCGAACCGCACGTACATTGTCGAATGTACTGTCACACATCGTCGGATGACCACCTCACCTGGCGCCGATGGCGGGCGCGGGTTGCCGATCAAAGGCATCGCCTATACTCCCGGTCCGGGCCGACATAGCTCAGCGGTAGAGCAGCTGTTTCGTAAACAGCAGGTCCTCGGTTCAAATCCGAGTGTCGGCTCCAGCGATCACTTTCAGATGCAGGGGCCGGGTACGTCAACTCCGGTCGAGAGCGTGGATGGGCAATCGGAACGGACCCATCCAGGCGAGGGCAGGCGGCACCGGAACCACTCGCTCCGGGTGCGAGCCGAACAGGACCGACGTGAGCTCCCGCCGCGTCAGCTCCGTGTGATCGGGCATCTGCCGGTCGGCCACTACGAGTCCGTTCGCGTGCCGCTCGAACGAGACGGTGACGCCCGCGTCCGGAATGTGAACGGACACCGCCCGACCGTGCGGCATTCGCGCGGCCAGCCACGGCCGGATCGCCCGCAGCAGGCCCCCGACGTCGTTGATCCGGATCATCACGTTGCCATCGAACGGCGCGGGCGCGCAGTCTGGGAGATGGTCCGCCGCGATGGCGTCGAGGCCGTCCGCCGCGATGGCGTCGAGGCCGTCCGCCGCAAATCCCACCTGGAGGTCCACGAAGGCTTCCGGGGCGAGGCCGTTGAGGACGTGGTGGACCAGGCCCGCAATCGCGTCCGGGTCGCCGCCCGCCTCCAGAAGGCCCGGCTTGTTGATCGCGACGCTGCAGACGAGATAGCCGGCGATCCGGCCGCCGAACCCGATCGCCAGCCACGTCGTCATCTTCGGCAGCGAGAACAACCGGGCCGCCTCCGACGGGGACCGCGTCATGCGATCGCGGTACGCCTCGTGGAGCGCGAGGACGGCTGCGAGATCGGACGCCTCGCCGGCCAGGGCCCGGATCTCGCCGCGCCACGGGTCAAAGCGGCCGGCGTCGACACGCCACAGCCGATAGGAGTGCCCATGGCGCTCAACGGCTTGCCACCCGTTCAACTCGTAGAACGGGAACGTGGCGACCTGCGTCCACAGGACCGACGCCTCCAGGCCGAGCTGTGTCATCCGGTCCACGCATCGCACGACGCAGCGGCTGCCATGACCGCGATGCTGATGGGCGGGATCGGTGGCCGTTGGTGAGATGACGCCCAGCGCGAACTCGAACCCGTCGCCCGTCACGCGGCGCGGCAGCACCGGCGCGGTCGCCACGGGCAGCCCGTCTTCCAGCATCACGCTGACGTTTACCAGGTTGTCTGCCGCGTAGACCAGCGGATAGTCGGTCAGCATCGTTTGGTCCGAGCCCTGACGCATCGCCCCGTCAACCAGGCGGATGACGCCGCGCAGGTCCGCCGGGCCCGCACCCGCGGGGACTTTCGATCACTCCGGCGCCGGGTCCCACCGCCGTGGACGGAGGCCGACCGGGACCCGGACCGCGATCATCGGGCCGGGCTGGCGTTCACCGGCCGATAGGGTGCCCTTGGCTCGTTCGCTCGAGGGCCCCAGCCCGCGCGCGGGAATTCGACGCCCGCCGCACGGATGTCTTCGACCAGCTCGTAGAGCCCCTCATCGCTGTTGGCCAGGCCGGGCGGGGTGACCACGAAGTCGTCGCAACCGTGCTCGACCCATTTGCCGATCTCGTCGACCCGACTGCCGATCTTGGCCATGACCTCGGGGTCGGCGAACGCCCGCTCCGTGGGGCCCATGATCCGCTGGCCGTAGAAGTTGGTCATGCCCTTGTAGGCAATGGCCGGATGCAGGCCGCCCTGCAACTCGATCAGATCGGGGTCGCGGCCCAACCGCTCACACGTCGCCCGGAACAGGCCCAGCATCTCCGGCAGCTCGGGCGTCTCCACGCCGAGGTTGAAGATGTCGGCGTACTTCGCAGCCAGGGGAAAGGTCACCTTTGGGCCGCGGCCTGCGACCATGATCTTGACCCGCGGCCGGCGCACGCCGCGCGGCTGGTTGTCGAACTCGGTGACCCGGGCGTGCTTGCCCTCGTACGAGAACGGCGGCTCGTCGTGGTTCAGCGCCCGCGTGACAATCTCGAAGTGCTCGGTCAGGATCGCGAGGCGCTCGCCCAGGCCCGGGTAGTCATAGCCGAATGTGTCGGCCTCGATCTGGCGGAAGCCGGCCCCAAGGCCCAGGACGACACGGCCCCCGGTGATGACATCCAGCGTGGCCGCCATCTTGGCCGTCAGCGCCGGGTTGCGGAAGGTGGAGTTCAGGACGCTGAAGCCGATCTCGAGATCCGGGATGCGGGTCGCGATCGCCGTTGTCATGGTCCAGAAATCGAACGCGGTCGCCTTCGCGCCGCCCCACTTCGAGGTCACGTGCTCCCCGGTCCAGATCGACTCGAAGCCCAGCCGAGCCGCGAGCTCGCAGACTTCGAGGACGCGGTCCCAGGCCTTGATCGGGTCCCAGCCGTCGAACTCGTTGAAGTAGCCCTGCGGCGGGCAGAGGCCGATTCGCATCTGGGTCATGTGCTTCCTCCTCGCGCCATGGCCGGCGCCGTGCCCTGTGAAACCCGGATCCGCAGCCAGGAGACCCTCCTGCGGATTCCTGCCAACGCGACAAGCGGCTCAGTCCTGCATTGCGCGTCTCAGGCTTTGAGCCAACTGGTTGACCTGGGCGTTGCTGTCGGTGGAGGCCGCGGCGCCCGCGGTCGACTCGGGGAGTGACCCAGCGGGGAACGCAGGGAAGCTTCCGAGCGCGTCCGAAAAGGCGCTTGGGCTCGGGCCCGTCGTGGGGCTTGGGCTCGGGCCCGTCGTGGGGCTTCGGCTCGGGCCCGTCGTGGGGCCTGGGCTCGGGCCCGTCGTGGGGCTTCGGCTCGGGCCCGTCGTGGGGCTGGGCTCGGGCCCGACAACGCGAGGGGCAGGGCTCCGGTCACGAGCCTCGGTGCGATCATGCTGGCACCCTCTGGCTCAATCGGGCGGGAACGCTCGGCGCGCATGCCGCCAAGTTTCAAGCATCGCGATGGTTCTCAGGCCTTTACGAGCCCTCCTGGACGGCCATCATCATACCCACACGCAGTTGGCAAGAGCATCGGTGAACCCGGCTCCATCACGGACTCGCCGAGACCAGCCTGCCACTCGAGGGTCCAGTCGACCTGCGGTGGGGCGTCCGCGTCAATGTCGATCGAACCGAGCTTGAGGCTACAGGGCGCACATGATCGGTCGGGCGGAGATCCAGCGACTGGCACGCGCCGGCGGAGTCGACGAGCGGACGCAGGAGCGCGACTACGTGCTGGCCTGGCTGATCGCGGGCATGGCGGTTCAGGACATGGGCCTGATGTTCAAGGGTGGAACGTGTCTGCCCCGATGCTACATCCCCGGCTATCGCTATTCCGAGGATCTCGACTTCACGCTTCCCGAGGGGGCTGCGCGGGTCACTGCCGCAGACGCCGCGTCGGCTTGCTGTCGATTCGTCGGCGAGGAGGCAGGGATCCAGGCCGAGGCGACCGTCGATGCGGTGCTGGGTGTGAGGCGGGCGTGGGTCTCATTCATCGGCCCACTTGCGGCGCGAAGAGACAGGGCCATGAAGGTCGACCTCGCCGACGACGAGGAGATCGTCGCGGCGATCGCCGGCCGACCACTCTTGTCGGAGTACTCCGACCTCCCGGACGGCACGTACGAGCTTCCCGCCGGATGGCGTCCGCCAGACTCAACCACCAGTTGAGAGATTGCTACAACGCTGCACGGAGGCGCGCCCAGGTTGCAGTTTTGGTGGTTGACGACGCACGTTCATGGCGCGGTCTCAACTACCAGTTGAGGCCTCTCGGGTGCGCCTCAACGGCGCGCTTCGACGGCGCGCTGCCGGCTGGGCGGGCCGCAGGCTGGGCGCGCTTCGACGGCGCGCTGCAGGCTGGGCGCTGCAGGCTGGGCGGGCCGGGGGCTGGGCGCGCTTCGACGGCGCGCTGCCGGCTGGGCGGGCCGCGCTGCAGGCTGGGCGCGCTGCGCCGCGGGCTGGGTGCGCTTCGACGGCGCGCTGCAGGCTGGGCGGGCCGGGGGCTGGTTGGTGGTGGGCCGGTTGGTGGTGGGCTGGTTGGCCCCGAGCGTCAGAAGGAGCCTGGCGCGCCGTTCGGGTCGACGAGCTGCGTGGTGGCCTTCTCCTGATCGGCGATGGCCTCGTAGCCTGCGGTTCGGAGCATCGCCCAGCGGCTCTCCCAGCGCGCGTTGTAGAGCTCCTTGTTCTGGTGGACATTGTCGAGCGCAATCTTGAGGTTGCGCCCGATGTCCACGTCGGTCCACGTGTAGCCGTTGTCCTGGACAAGTGGCGGCGCCGTTCCCGCCGCCATGGCCTGGAGCTGCCCGACCCACGCAAGCAGGTCGTAACTGTCGTTGACGGACGGCGTGGCGCCCGGGGTGGCTACGCCCTCGTTCTGGCCCAAGGCGAGCGCGAGGTTCGGGACACTGTTGGCAAGGCGCGCGAGCTCGAGCTCGGCCGGCGTCAGGCCCAGCGTGCTCGGCAGGTCATTGGGGTTCAGGGAGCCATCGCTTCGTCGACGGGCCTCGATCTCCGCGCTGAGCGTGCCGGTGTAGGCGGGGATCGGTGTGGATGGTGTCGCTGGCCCGCGGGCGCCGGCGGCGAGCGAGGCCGAGGCCAGGGTGAGCAGTTCCGTCCAGCGCGGATCGGCCGCGGCCTGGGACGTGACCGCCTGGGACGTGACGGCGTTCGCCTGGGACGTGACGGCGTTCGCCGAGGACGGGACGGCGTTCGCCGAGGACGGGACGGCGTTCAGCTGGCCCGCCGCGAGGGGAGCGACCGGCCGGAACGTCGTGGTGGCGGCCGCTGGCGCAGGGGACGCGCCTGTGGCGGTCGACGCCGAGCGATTCGTGGGTGATGTCGTCGAGACCAAGGATTCGCTGGCGAGGGCCTGGGCGAAGGTCCCGGTCGGCGTGCCTGCGCGACTCGGCGCCGAGGAGATGCCCGACGGCGATGCGGAGGTGGCAGTCGAAGGAATTGCGGCTGCAGGAGCGATCGATTGCGGTTGTCCGAACGCAGCGCCGGGGTTCGTTGACAAACCGAATTGCGCCATCTTCGCCTCGATCGCGGCGATGCGGCTCAGGGCCGAGGAAAGGGAACCCAGCACAAGATCTCCGTTTTGCGGGTCGACGATCTGGACCTCCGAATGCTCGCCCGCGCGGCTCCCGGGCTCCATCGGGGTTCACCCTCAATCGCGGGCCGTATCGGGCGTTTCGCGTACGGCGCAGGTGGGCGCGCCCTCCGTCGGCTCACGGCCGGCTCAGGTTCGGCTGAAGCTGGAAGGCACCTCTTCGCCGCGACCCCACACCGTACTGAGGTTCAGAGTAGGATCTCTGGCCAGACTGCCATCGATTCCCCCGAAGCATTGGAGACGACGCCGACCATGTCGACGGAAATCGCCCGCGAGATCGTCGCCCGCTCGACGTCCATCGTGCCGTCCCCGAGCCTTCTGCGTCTGGAGGCCGAACTGCGCAGCATTAATGCGACAGCACCGGCGATCGCAAGGCTGATTGAACGATCACCGGCGCTGACGGCAGTGGTCCTGCGGATGGCCAACTCGGTCTTCTACAGCCCGCGCGAGCCGGTTCTGGCGCTGCCCCGGGCGGTGGTGATGATCGGTGGCACGATGCTGCGCCAGATTGTCCTGCATTCCATGGTCAGCGGCCGTCGCGCGACGCCGCGTCAGCCCGACGATGCCTATGCCGCGGCTCGCCTGATCGGCGACGCGGTGCGCTCCGCCGTGGTGGCCCGCGATCTTGCCCGGGCCAACAAGGCAACGCCGCCTGATGACGCGTTCGTGGCCGGTCTGCTTCACGACATCGGGCACATCCTGCTGGTCGACGAGAAGCCGGTTGCCTACGCGGCGTATCTGGCTTCGCGACAGCCCGGCGACTCGCTCGACGCCGAGGCCGCGTTGGCCGGTGCTACCCACGAGCAGATCGGAACAGCGTTTGCGGAGGCGTGGAGCCTGCCAGAGTCACTGGGGTCGGTTATGGGAGGGCACCATGACCACGCCGTGGGTCCGCTTGCCGCGATCGTCCGGGCGACGGATATCCTTGTGCCGGGTCTGAGCCGACCGGTCGAGCCCTGGACCGTGGACGGGGAGCCGCTGCCAGCGCTGGCAGCGATTGGCGTGGACACGCGGGCCTGGGTAGAGGGTCTTCCGCGGCTGCGAGATGAGCTTGCCGAGATGCTCACTGTGTTCGCGGTCGCGTTCTAGTTCTAGAAGGTTCGACACTGGGGGCGCTGGCGGGCGGGGCGGGTGGCCACGGCGGGCGGCCACGGCGGGTGGCCATGGCGGGCGGGGGCAATTCCAGCCGGGCGGCCATGGCGGTGGCGGTGGG
>CAYRTS010000041.1:0-25700 GCA_964427285.1 uncultured Anaerolineaceae bacterium | reverse complement strand
GCAGGCCGTCGAGAAGGATGGCCATGTCGGCGAGGCTGGAAATCGGAACACCAACCCGCCCTACCTCCCCTTCCGCTTCGCGCGCATCGGAGTCGTAGCCCATCTGGGTCGGCAGGTCGAAGGCCACCGACAACCCCGTCTGGCCCTGCTCGAGCAGATAGCGGAAGCGCTGGTTCGTCTCCTCGGCAGTGGCAAATCCGGCGTACTGGCGCATCGTCCAGAGGCGGCTCCGATACATCGTCGGCTGGACACCGCGGACGAACGGGTACTCGCCAGGCCGCCCAAGATCACGATCCTCGTCGAGCCCGATGGTGTCCGCCGGCGTGTACAGGTCCCGAATTCCGATCCCCGAGGAGGTCTCGAAGCGATCACGCCGCTCAGGCGCCGACTGCAGCGCATGGGCTCGCACAATCTCGCGCCAACGCTCTCGGCGAGGATCGTGGCCCTCGCCAGCGGGGCGACGCGGGCTCCCAGGCCGACGGTCCGGGGCCTCGTTACCGCTCATTCGAGCACGAGCAGAATGTCACCGACCTCAATGGTCTGGCCGGGGCCAACGACAACGCGGGCAACCACGCCGTCACGCGGCGCCCGGAGCTCGTTCTGCATCTTCATCGCCTCGACGACCACCAACGCCTGGCCGGCGACGACGTGATCGCCGCTGGCGATTGAAACCGCCAGCACCTGCCCCGGAATCGTTGCCCGCATCTCGGTGGGTCCCGCTCGGACGGCGCCGGTACTGCCGGTCCGGGCCTGTTCTCGGAGCGCCGCTCGTTGTGCCGACTCGATCTCGACGACGACCCGCCAGCCGTCGACGATGACCTCGCGCGCCGACACGCCGAGCGCCCGGCTCGCCGCCGATGCGACCGGCGGCAGCGGCAGCATGACCACCCGGTGGCGCACCGCGCGGTCCCCTTCCCCATCCACGACGATCGCGTGGGTCGCGTCTCGCCGAATGAGGTGAATGGCGGCTGCTTCGCCGTCGATCACCGCGTGGCCGGCGAACGGCCCGACTTCGGGCTCGATCACGATCGGCGGCGTGCCTGGCAGCGCCATCGACGGAGCGACCCGAGCCAGCACCGCGCGCGGCCCGATCGAGCGGGCGGCCTTCGGCCCATCGTTCATCGTGGCCATCGATCGGTCGCGGCCCGTCGCCCAGTCGTCGCCCAGCGGCCGTTGCCCGTCGACGGCGTGGTGATGCCGTGAGGGTGGGCGGTGTCGTCGGACGGACCACGCTTCGCGCCGCCGGGCACGCCGTTGTCGACGGCATCAAGCGCCGCAGCGAGCTGGGCGATCCGGGCGGCCCCCTCGAATGAAGCCGCCCCGTCCCAGTGCTCCTCGACCCAGGCGGTGGACAGTTCTGCGGCGCCGAACGAGGCGCTTCGGGCCACGAACCGGTGGAACGGAACCGACGTCTGGATCCCGGCGATTTCGGTCTCGTCGAGTGCTCGGCGCAGGCGCGCGATGGCGGCGACGCGATCGCCGGCGTGGACCATGATCTTGGCAATCAGGTTGTCGTATTCGGGCGCCACCCGATCCCCGGTCTCGATTCCGCAGTCGACCCGCACGCCCGGGCCCGAGGGCATGACCCAGCGGCTGATCCGCCCCGGTGTCGGCGCGAAATCCCTAGACGGATCCTCGGCCGTGATCCGTACCTCGATGGCATGGCCGGCCGGTTCGGCGGCCCGCTCGGCCGCAGCCAACGCCTCCGCTGATAGCGGCCAGCCGGCGGCCAGCCGGAACTGCTCGCGCACGATGTCGAGGCCGGACACCAGTTCCGTTACGCCATGCTCGACCTGCAGCCGGGTATTGACCTCAAGAAAGTAGAACGACCCGTCGGGGGCACGCAGGAATTCGGCCGTGGCCGCATTACGCAGACCGGCGGCGGTAGCGACGGTGACTGCCAGGCGGTGCAGCTCGCGGCGCTCCTCGATGCTCAGCCCGGGGGCAGGCGCCTCCTCGACCAACTTCTGGTGCCGGCGCTGGAGGGAACAGTCGCGCTCCCCGATGGCCACCACCCGCCCAGAGTCGTCGCCAAGCAGCTGAACCTCGATATGGCGAACTGGGGCGATCTCGCGCTCGAGATAGACGGAGCCGTCACCAAACGCCGCGGCGGCCTCGTGCGAGCCACTGGCCAGCACCGCGGGGAGCTCCGCCGGCGTCGTAACGCGCCGCATCCCTCGACCGCCACCCCCGGCGGCCGCCTTGACCAGGAGCGGATAGCCGATCCGTGCCGCCTCCTCGAGGATGGCCGCGATCTGATCGGCGCGTTCGACCGGCGCCGGCTCCAGGGTTCCCGGAACCGCGGCCACGCCGACGTCCCGGGCCGTCCGCCGGGCATGCAGCTTGTCGCCAAGCGCATCAATCGCGCCCGACGGCGGCCCCACGAACGCGAGTCCGGCCTCCTCCACTGCGCGAGCAAAGGCGGCACGCTCGGCCAGAAATCCGTAGCCTGGGTGGATCGCTTCGGCCCCGGTTTCGCGGGCTGCGGCGATGATTGCATCGATCCGTAGGTAGCTCTCGGCGGCCGGCGGCGGGCCGATCCTGACCGCGAGATCCGCGAGCCGGACATGCTGGGCGTCGGCATCGGCATCGCTGTAGACGGCGACGGCTTCCATCCCGGCCTCGTGACATGCCCGAATGATGCGAACCGCGATCTCGCCACGATTGGCGACAAGGACCCGACGGAATGGTGGAGATTCGACCTCGAACGCGAGGAGCGGGGCGCCGCGGCTCTCGTCTTTGCGCAAAGACGGGTCCGGCGCCCTGCCCTGGCCCGCCCCGGGCTCAGAGAGGAATGTTGCCATGCTTCTTCGGCGGGTTCGTGTCGCGCTTGTCGGCCAGCATCTCGAGGGCACGGATCAGGCGAGGTCTCGTTTCGGATGGCTTGATGACGTCATCCACATAGCCCCGGGCGGCGGCGATGTACGGGTTCGCAAACTCGGCCTCGTAGTTAGCCACGAGCCGTCGCTGCTCAGCGGCGGGGTCGTCGGCCGCCGCGATCGCGTCCTTGAAGATGACACCGACAGCACCCGCCGCACCCATCACCGCGATCTCCGCCGTCGGCCACGCGAAATTCATGTCGCCTCGGATGTGCTTGCTGCTCATGACGTCATAGGCACCACCGTAGGCCTTGCGGGTGATCACGGTGAGCTTTGGAACGGTCGCCTCGCAGTAGGCATACAGCAGCTTGGCGCCGTGCCTGATGATTCCCCCGTGCTCCTGATCGACGCCGGGCATGAACCCCGGGACATCGACAAAGGTCACGATGGGGACGTTGAAACAGTCGCACGTCCGAACAAACCTGGCGGCCTTGATCGACGCGTCAATGTCCAGGGCACCGGCCAGACTCGACGGCTGCTGCGCCACGATCCCTACGCTCCGTCCGCCGATCCGCGCGAAGCCAACAAGGATGTTGGTTGCCCAGCCGGGCTGGATCTCCAGGAAGTCCCCATCGTCGATGACTCGCCGGAGGACATCGTGCATATCGTACGGCAGGCGCGGATCGTCAGGCACGATCGTATCGAGATCAGCATCCATGCGTTCGGACGGGTCCTGCGTTGCTAGCCGAGGTGGCACGGCCAGGTTGTTCTGTGGCAAATGGGCCAGCACCCGTCGGACGGCGTCGAGGGCTTGGGCTTCATCTGGAGCGGCCAGATGGGCGACTCCGCTCCGTGTGGTGTGGGTCAGCGCGCCACCCAGGAACTCGGCATCGACATCTTCATGGGTGACGGTCTTCACGACACTCGGACCGGTCACGAACATGTAGCTGGAGCCCTCGACCATGATCGTGAAGTCGGTCATGGCCGGCGAATAGACGGCGCCGCCTGCGCACGGTCCCATGACCACGGAAATCTGTGGCACCACGCCGGACGCAAGTACGTTGCGCAGAAAGATCTCCGCGTACCCGCCGAGCGAAGCAACGCCCTCCTGAATTCGTGCCCCACCCGAGTCGTTGAGCCCGATCACCGGCGCACCGACCTTCATGGCCAGGTCCATGATCTTGCAGATCTTTTCCGCGTACGCCTCGGACAGCGAGCCACCGAACACCGTGAAATCCTGGCTGAACACGAACACCAGCCGCCCGTCGATCAGGCCGTGCCCGGTCACGACACCGTCACCCAGGACATGGTTGTCAGCGAGCCCGAATTCGGTGGCACGATGCGTCACGAATGCGTCGAGTTCGACGAACGACTCCGCGTCCAGCAGCAGGTCCAGACGTTCCCGGGCGGTCAGCTTGCCCTGGCCGTGCTGACGGTCGATCCGGGCCGCTCCCCCACCCAGCAAGACTTCCGCCCGCATCTGGTCCAGACGGCGCATGCGCTCATCATTCGTCGACACCGCCGGTTCAACCTCCCCAAGTGTCCTTGTGCAAAGACGCCGACCCATCATAGTCGTGCAGTCGGCGGCTCGGATATCCACAGATTCGGTGAACAACTCGACAAGGCTGTGGAAAACCGCGTCGCCGCTGGCGCCTCGCAGGGGGTAGCATGACGGCGCACATTCCGCCCTATCCGGCGATTGGCCGGCCGTTGAAGATTCGAGGTACGCACCACGTGTCGCAAGTGATCGCCATTGCCAATCAGAAAGGCGGCGTCGGCAAGACCACGACGGCGATCAATCTGGCAGGCGCGCTGGCGGAGCACAACCTTCGAATCCTGTGCGTCGACATGGACCCACAGGCCAATCTGACGGCAGGTCTCGGCATCAACCTCAACACAGTCGAGCGGTCGATGGCTGATGTCCTTGCGAACGGTCGCTCGTCGATGAGCGACGTGATCGTCCAAACCGAGATCGCCGGCATCGATGTTGCGCCCGCGCATATCGACCTCGCGTCGACCGAGGGTGAGCTGTTCACCGCACTCGGTCGCGAGCAGATCCTGCGGGAGGCGTTCGAGGGGCACGTCGAGGGATACGACTACGTGCTGATCGACTGCCCCCCGAATCTGGGACTGTTGACGGTGAATGCGCTAGTCGCGGCGACAGGCGTCATCATCCCGGTGCAGACGCAGTACTACGCCCTGAAGGGCCTGAACAACCTGGTCAAGGTTATCCACGCCATCCGCCAGAAACTGAATCGAGACCTACGCATCCTGGGGTTGCTGCCGACCTTCTACGACGGTCGCACCAACCTGGCCAGGGACATGCTTGACGAATTGCGGGTCGTCGGCGATCACAATGTCTTTGGCAGCATCGTTCGCAACACGGTCAAACTCGGCGAGGCACCGCTCGTCGGGCGCCCGATCACGAGCTACGCGACAACAAGTGACGCGGCGCGAACCTATCGCGAACTCGCCCAGGAGGTGATCGACCTTGGCTCGAACTGATTTCCGCGCCGCGGCCGCCCGTCGTCTGTCCGAGGACACGCAGCTCTCGCCGGCCATCGTCAGCCTGCTCTCGCATGACGGTCCGACTCGTTCAGTCGGCGTCCGGGTCATTCGGGTCGATCGAATCGAGCCGAACCCGGAACAGCCGCGCCTCGTCTTCGAACAGGCGGCGCTCGACGAGCTGGCGTCCTCGATCCGGGAGCACGGCGTCCTCCAGCCAATCCTGGTTCGCCCGCGCGGACCGAACACCTACCAGATCGTTGCCGGTGAACGGCGCTGGCGAGCTTCCCGCCAGGCGGGACTTGAAACCATCCCGGCGATGATCGAGGAGATCGATGACGACACGGCGCTCGAGATCGCCATCATCGAGAATCTCCAGCGAGAAGACCTCACTCCGCTCGACGAAGCGGCCATGTTCGACCGGATGATCCGTCTGCATGGCTATAGCATCCGCAAGCTCGCCGACAAGCTGGGTAAGGACAAGGGCTACCTCGAGAACCGGCTTCGCCTCGCCGATGCGCCACCCGAGATCCGCGAACTCGTGTCTTTGCGCAAGGACAGCCTGTCGCACGCCTACGAGTTGATGAAGGTCGACGACGCCCCGAAGCGCCGCCGTCTGGCTGCGCAGGTGGCTCGCGGAGAGTTGACCCTGATCAAGCTCCGCGAGAAGGTCGAGGGTCGGCGAACGCCGCGGATTGCTTCGGTCGAACGGGGGGACGACCGCCTGGCTGAGCCGCAGGCCGTCAGTCAGCCATCGCCGGAGCGCGAGGCCGGCTGGCTGGATGCGGCGCGAGTGGTCGCCATCTCCGATGACTCGTTGATCAACGCCAAGCAGGGGCTCGCCGATGCGGTGGAGAACCTCGTTGCGGTCCTGCGTAGCCCGGAACTCCGCGGAATGATCCCGCAGACCGACCGCGTCAATCTGGCCAAGTACCTGACGATCGCCAAGCTCAAGCTCGAGAATGCCATCGCGATCGTGCGGAGCGACAACCCGGATTACTGACCGGTAGCACCGTAACGGGCGCCGACTCTACTCGCCACCCTAGCGTTGATCCGCGGTACCCGCCAACCAGGCGGCGGCGAGCAACGCCAGGCCGACCGCCTCGATCTCCCAGGCAACCTGCCGCCGAGCTGGCGAACCGCGACGGCCCAACATGAACCCGCTCGAAATCACCACCGCCGCGACCGCGGTGCCGACGAGGGCCGGCTGGGAGGCCGCGCGTAGCCAGAGCGACCCGAGGGCCACCAGGGCCACGAGCGTCAGCAGGGTCGCCTCAACGACCCATGCCCGATGCGGGCCCAGCCAGCTGGCCACCGATTGCACCCCGGCGACCGCGTCGCGCTCCATGTCCGCGCGGGCGTTGGCGATCGCCAGAGCGGTGCCGGCGGCCATCGCCAATGGCACCAGGAGGGCGACGGTATCCGGTAGGTGCCCCGTCGCGCCGACCCAGCCGAAGACCGGCAGCAATGGGATCCCGAGCGCAAACGGGAGCCACGACCAGGCGGTTCCCTTGGCCAGCAGATCGTAGCCGTAGCCGATCGCCAGACCAACCACGGCCAGGGCGATGACGACCGGTCCGGATGGGACTGCCAACAGGAGCCCGACACCGGCAGCGACCGCCACGACGATCCGGGCCACGCGAACCGAGACGAGACCCGTCGGGATAGGTTTGGGGGGCGTTCGGCCGGTATCGGCGGCCGCATCAACCAGATCGTTCAGGGCGCCGATCGACATCTGCAGCCCGACCATGGCCAGCCCGAGTCGAACCGCGGTCAGTTGATCCGCGCCGGCGACCAGGGCCACGGCGGTCGTCGCCGCCCCGTTGAGCAACGAAGGAAAGGGATGGACCAGGTGGAAGAGGCCGGCCAGCCGACGACGGACGTGGGGACGGGTCTCGCCGGTGGGCGCGGAAGGTGCCTCAGACGTAGACGATCTCGCCGAAATTCGCGACCAGATAGGCAATGAGCCGGTCGCGCCCGTCAGCGACCTGGGACCTGATACCCGGCACGAGGGCGTGGAGCGTAATCGCCGGCACCATCAGGCGACCCAGGGCGTCGCGCCCAACCACTGCCGGCGGGCCGCCCCCGGAAGCGAACACCCGTTCGAATTCCGGCCCGTTCAGGCCGCCAGTGCGACGGAAGTCCTCGACCACCTTGACCACTCCCCGGCGCAGCGCCACGTCACGCATCAGCTCGGACGCCCAAGCATCGATCTGTTCGTCGGTTTGCTCGATGAGGCGTGCTCGGTACTCGCTTGGATCGCCCGACAGGCTTGACGCTGTCACGAATCCTCCTTGCGTGCTGGACGGGTCGAAGTATGCCAGACGGACCCTCGCCTGCGGCGTTTGCGTCGGCGGTGGCCCGATCAGCGAGGCCCCGCCCCGTCGACTCGCGCTGGGTGCAAGGCTGGCCTCACGCGATCACTCGGGCCAGTCATGGAAGCGATCGGACGTCCACGCGGACATCGGCCCCGGACAGGACCCGTCTCGGCGATGGCCAGAATCACCCAACGCGCGGCGGGATCGTCGCCCAACACGATCCAGGGCGCGAGATCGGCTTCGGCACCCAACGGCGCCGGCCCGTCATGGAGCGCCCGATGACTCGATCGGCCATCGACTTCGGATACGACGTGCGCGCTGCCCATTCGCTCAGTCGCATGGGCTCTCCGTGCGCGCGGTCGCGCATCTGGACCCCTTTGGGCCACGGCGGCGCCTCGGATCTTGTCGGGACAAGTGGCTCGGGCCGGGGGGCCGGCGCACGTTCTCGTACGATAGCGCCATGGACGATACGGCCAGCTGGGCAATCACCGTTGTTTTCTGTGGCGGTGTCATCGCAGGCATGGGTCTGCTCTCGAGGGGTCTTCTCCACTACCGTGCGACCGTCCGGCTCGGTGACACGGCCACCTCTACCGTCACCTCGCTGGCAGCCGGCGAGGCCCGTATCAACGGCCGTATCGAGGCGGCCGAGCTGACCCTGATATCACTCCTGCAGAGCGTCCGATGCGTCTACTACCGGGCGACCGTCGGCTCAGGCGGTGACTCGTCAGCCGCGGATCCGGGATTCACGGAGGAACGGTCTGTCGGCTTCCGGGTTTCGGACGCGACCGGCAGCATCCGGGTCTTCCCCCGCGGGGCCAGGTTCGATGCACCGATCCGCCTCGACGTCGACGACGGGGTCTCGGGCGAGGGCTCGTCGGGGCTGGCGATCCGGACCGGTGCCGCCTTCTGGCCGGGCGAGCTCGATCGCGCTGCGGCGATCGCCGAGCTGCTGCACGTGCGAGATCCGAAGGCCGAGCGCGGACCGCACGCCCGGCTTTCGGCGGACGACCGGCGCAGTTATCGGGAGTCGCGTCTGGAGATCGGCGACACGGTGACGATCGTCGGGCGAGCTCTCCCCTTTTCCGACCTGGACGACCCGATCATGTCCGACTACGGGACCGAGGCCGAGCGCCTCGATTCGGATCCCGAGGTCGCCGCCGACCTGGCCGAAGCGCGCGGATCCGGCATGCTCGCCGCCGACCCGGCCGAGGCTTGGGGGAATGCCGCGATCCCCGGATTCGGGATCGGTCGGCCGGTGACGACGCCGGAGCTCGATCCAGCTGCCGATCGGCTCGCGCTGGCGACCACAGCACAGGCAGACAGGACGGTGCGTACTTTCACCATCAATGCCGAGACACTCGTCCTCGCGTCGTCGGCCGAGGTCCCGTTGCTGATCGCCTTTGGGACCCCCGGCGCCGCGATGGAGCGGAGCCGCAGGAGCTATGCCGTCGGCTTGCTCGGCGCCGTGCTGGCGATCGTCTCCGTGACGGTCCTCGCAATCGTCAGCGACGGAGGCTTCCTCCGCGAAGGGATCGGCCGGTGACCGCGCCACAGCTCGCAGCTCTGTTCGCCGTCACCCTCATTCTCTTTATCGCCGGTTTCATCGTGCTAACAAGCTACAACGCTGTAGTGGCGCTGCGACAGCGGATTGACAAGGCCTGGTCGAACATCGATGTCGCGCTCAAGCAACGCCACGACCAGTTACCGAACCTCGTGGCCGCGGTCCGTGGCGGGATGGCGTTCGAGCAGGGCGTCCTCGCGGAGGTGACCCGCGCCCGGGCGGCGTACGCGCCGACGGCGCCGATCCACGAGCAGGCGGTCGTGTCCGATCTGACCAGTTCGGCTGTCCGATCCCTGTTCGCCGTGGTCGAGGACTATCCGGCCCTGAAGTCGCAGGCCAACGTGGCCGAGCTCCAGGGCGAGATCGAACGCCTCGAGAGCCTGATCGCCGACCGCCGTGAGTTGTTCAACGACCAGGTCTTTCGATACAACACGCGAATCGGACAAGTTCCGGGCATCATGCTCGCGCCACTCTTCGGGTGGGCCCTCCGCGAGTTCTTTGCTGCCACGCCGGGCGAAACCGCCAATCCCGTCGACGCATGGAGACGGTCCTGACGAAGGCCGCAGCGACGGCGACGGGTTGGCATCCTCACGGTTGGACTCGAACCAACCCACCAAGCGTGGCCCATGGTACGGCGGACGCACCCTGTCGGTCGTCCCCGTTGGCCGACCGGACCGGTCGACAGCCAGCCATCGTCGGGTCCAGGCAACGGGCAGGCAGGTGGGCTGTCGCCTTCGGATCGCGTCGAGTTTCCCGCCCGCAGGAAACGGTAGCGCGCGGTAGCGGAACGCCCGGAACCCGGTCGCCAGCCGTTGGGATCGGGCCGCCGCGCCTGCGTCGATCACCCGACGATCGTGCCGCATCCACGCGGAAGCATCTAATCGTCTGTGCTGAGATCAGGCGGCCGATGGCCACGGACGGAAGGCGGCGGCGAAGCGCTCGGCCCAGTAGCGGGCCCAGGTCCCATTGAGCCGGAGGATGCGCAGGCGAAGCAGGTGGCTGACGCCCTGACGGTACCAGCTCATGCCACGCAGCTTGAACCGGCGGCAGATGGTCAGGTCGACGCCCTTCTCCATCGGCCCCGAACTGGCCAATGGGACGATCCGATAGTTGGCGATGGCGCGCCGGTTGTTGATCACGTAACCGATCGTCGCCTGGGCTCGGACGGCCTGTTCGAGGTCCTCGCCGGCGAGGGTCCGGGCATGACCCTCGAGGACCGCCAGGAGTCGCTCGACATCGCCCGGCTCGGCCGCCCGGATGGCTCGCTCGAGGACGTCCGGGTAGGCGGGGCCGATGCCCCGCTTGAGCGCCTCGACCAGGTGATACCAGTCGAGCAGCTCGATCGCGGCCGGGAAGCTGCGTTCGCGGATCCAGCGGATGGCCGCGGCCCCGTCGGACACGAAGAAGATGCGCTCGGCGTCGTATACCCCGAGACGCGCGCAGGTCGCGACCAGGCGTTCGGCGAAGGTCGTCCAGTTGGCGGTCTCGGCGACATACGTCCGATCGATGAGGGCGGTCCGGGTCCGGCCGGTCCGGCGGGTGCCGCGGAAGATGAGCCCGACCTTGGCCTCAAACAGGGCACCCGTTCGACCGTGGACCATCGTCCCATCGGCCTGGACCCAGACCGTGCCGGCGGTCGGGCCGGTCGGGCCGCGGGTCGGCTGGTCGCCCAGGATGGCCTCGGTCTCGGCCACGATCGCCGCCTCGATCCGGCCACCCTCCCGGGCCACCCAGTGGTGCAGCTCGCCGTGACTGACCGGCAGACGACGCAGCTCCTCGAGGGTCAGTGCCGTCCGGGCATAGCTCATCTCGGTCACCAGCCAGAGCGCCCGCTCGCGGACGCCCAGGCTGTGCTGGATGCGCGGCTCGAGCCCGAGCGCCACATCGAGTGGCACGACCTCCGAGCCGCACGCCCGACAGCGGAACCGGCGGCGGCGCAGGTCGACCTCGCCGGCCAGGGTGACCAGGCGCCGCGGTGCGCGGCCGTTGGCCTTGAGGGTTCCGCCGCAGGGGCAGTCGGTCGGGATCGGCAGGGCCGCTTCGAGCACCCGCACGAGTTCGGCCCAGAGCGCCTGTCCGACGCCGGCCAGGGCCGTGTCGATCGCCCGCTCGAGCGAGCCCAGATCGGCATGCTCGGCGCGCAGGGTCACGGTCAACGGAACGGTATGCTCCACGAGAGCCCTCCGGTTGCTGGTGGTTCTCAACAGCTCCAGCGTACCGACGGGCTCTCTTCCGCGACCGCCTGATCCAGCACAGACGTCTGGATGCTTACCGTCCACGCTGCGGGTGTTGCGATTTGTAAACCGGCTGACCATAATGCGAACCGTGCGACTCCTCCGACTCGGGGCCCGCGGCCAGGAGCGGCCCCACCTCCTGCTGACCGACGGCCGCGTCATTGACGTGACTGCGGAGGTTGGTGACTTCGGACCCGCGTTCTTCGCGAGCGACGGCCTCTCCAGGCTCCGGACGGTCGCCGCCGAGCGCGCGACGGAGGCGATGGCGATGCCGACGAGCCGGATCGGTGCGCCCGTCGGCCGGCCGGGGACGATCGTCTGCATCGGACTCAACTACGCTGATCACGCCACCGAATCTGGGGCGCCCATCCCGACCGAGCCGATCGTCTTCTTCAAGGCGACGAATACCCTCATCGGTCCGAACGACGACGTCCACATCCCGCGCGGCTCGATCAAGACCGACTGGGAGGTCGAGCTCGCGATCGTCATCGGGCAAACGTGCCGCTACCTCGCCTCGCACGAGGAGGCGCTGGCGTCCGTCGCGGGCTACATGGTCAGCCATGACGTGTCGGAGCGCGAGTTCCAGCTCGAGCGCGGCGGTCAATGGGTCAAGGGCAAGTCGTGCGAGACCTTCAACCCGGCCGGGCCGTGGCTGGCGACGCCCGACGAGGTCGGCGACCCGGGTGCCCTCGACCTATGGCTGGACGTCAACGGCGAACGACGGCAGACCGGCTCGACCCGGACGATGATCTTCGGGGTGGCCGAGATCATCCGCTACCTGAGCCAGTTCATGGTCCTCGAGCCCGGCGACATCATCAACACCGGGACGCCGCAGGGCGTGGCGCTCGGCCGCCCTGATAAGCCGTACCTCCGGCCGGGTGACGTGGTCGAACTCGGCGTGGCGGGCCTCGGGTCGCAGCGGCAACGTTTCATCGCCGCGACGTGACCATGGTCGAAGCGGGCGGCCGGGTCGACCGCTCGACGGTGACCGAACCCCGGCGGCTCGAGCTCGAGGCCTCGCTGCGGGCGGGCATGCGTGGCTCGGTCGCGTTCGACAGCGGGACCCGCTCGGCGTACGCAACGGACTCGTCGAACTATCGCCAGGTCCCGCTCGGGGTGGTCTTCCCCGTCGATCACGAAGACGTGGTCGCAGCCCTGCGCGTGTGCGCGGACCACGACGCCCCGGTCCTCGCCCGCGGCGCGGGAACGAGCCTGGCCGGCCAGGCCTGCAATGTCGCGGTCGTGGTCGACCTGAGCCGTCACATGACGAGGATCCTGGAGCTCGATCCGGTCGCCCGGACCGCGCGCGTCCAGCCTGGCGTGGTCCTCGACGACCTCCGGCGCGCCGCCGAGGAGCACGGCCTGACGTTCGGTCCGGACCCGGCGACCCACGCCTGGTGCACGCTCGGCGGGATGATCGGCAACAACTCATGTGGCAGCCACGCCCTGTTCGCGGGCAAGACCGTCGACAACGTCGAACGCCTCACGCTCGTGACCTACGGTGGGACGACGTTCGACCTCGGCGCATACGATGCCGCCGCCATCGATGCGGCCCGGGCCGCTGGCGGTCCGCTGGTCACGCTGCTGGGCGAGCTTCAGGAGATCGCGCAGGAACACGCCGCGGCCATCCGCGAGCGCTTTCCCGACATCCCGCGCCGGGCCAGCGGCTACAACCTTGACCAGCTCCTGCCGGAGCACGGCTTCCATGTCGCCCGCGCCGTGGTCGGCACCGAATCCGGCTGCGGGATCGTCACTGAGGCGACCCTCCGGCTCATCCCCTCCCCACGGCATAGGCGCCTGGTCGTCCTCGGCTACGCAGATATCTTCACGGCTGCCGACGCCGTACCGTCGCTCCTTCGTCACCGGCTCCTCGCCCTCGAAGGGTTCGACATCCGCCTGATCGAGCAGATGCGCGAGCGTCCGCTCAACGTCGAGCACCTGGAGCTGCTGCCGGGCGGGCGCGGCTGGCTCATCGCCGAGCTCGGGGCGGACGACCCCATCGCCGCCGATGACCTGACGGCCGCGTTCATCGCCCACCTCTCGGCCGGGGTCGACTGGCGTCGCTACGACGACCCCGAGCGCCAGGCGCGGACCTGGCTGATCCGCGAGTCGGCGCCACCGCGCTGTCGGCCGATGGGAGCCACAATTTCGAAGGCTGGGAGGATGCCGCCGTAGCGCCCGAGCAGCTCGGGCGCTACCTGCGCGCGCTCAGCGCACTGTGGGCCGAGTACGGGTACTCGGGGTCGCTGTACGGCCATTTCGGCCAGGGCTGCGTGCACACGCGCAACCCGTTCGACTTCGCTACGGCGAACGGGTTGCGCGACTATCGCGCCTTCATCGAACGGGCCGCCGACCTGGTCGTGTCACTCGGCGGCTCGCTGTCCGGCGAGCACGGCGACGGCCAGGCTCGTGGCGAGTGCTGGAGCGGATGTACGGCCCGGCCCTGGTCGGGGCGTTCCGCCGCTTCAAGGCGGTGTTCGACCCGCGCGGCCGGATGAACCCGGGCAAAGTCGTCGACGCGTTCCCGTTCGACACCAACCTACGCTTCGGGCCGGACCATCGCCAGCCGGGCTCGGCGACGTTGATCCCGATCTTCGGCGCAGACGCGGCGGCGCTCCAGACCGGGGCCGAGCGCTGCGTCGGGGTCGGGCGCTGCGTCCGGACCGACGCAGGGACGATGTGCCCGTCCTACGGGCGACCCGGGACGAGCGCCACTCGACCCGTGGCCGGGCGCGGCTCCTGGTCGAGATGTTCCAGGGCGAGACGACGGCCGCCACGTGGCGCAACGATGACATCAAAGACGCCCTCGACCTGTGCCTGTCGTGCAAGGGCTGCCTGACCGACTGCCCGACTCGTGTGGACATCGCGTCGTACAAGGCCGAGTTCCTGTCCCACTACTACGACGGTCGCCGCCGGCCACGGTCGATGGTCGCCCTCGGCCTCCTGCCGTGGGTGGCCCGCGCCATGTCGCGGGTCACCTGGCTGCCGAACGCGACTCTGCGCCTACCCGGGATCGGACGGGCGATCCGGGCCGTCGCCGGCGTGACGACAGCACGCCCGGCGCCGCGTTTCGCCGCAACACCCTTCCGTCGCGGCCGCGTCGCCAAGGCTTGTCGCGACGTCACCGATGCCACCGTCGTCGTCTGGCCGGACACGCTCACGGACACGTTCCGCCCGGGCGTAGCCGACGACCTGGTGGCCGTCCTCGAGGCGACCGGTGAGCGCGTCGCGGTCCCGTCGGCCTGGGCTTGTTGTGGCCGGACGCTGTACGACGGCGGGATGCTCGACCGGGCGCGACGGACCCTCACGAATCTCCTCGACGTGCTCGATCCATGGACCGCGCGCGGGGTCCCGGTGATCGTCCCCGAGCCGTCGTGCCTCGCGGCGTTCCGCGACGAGCTCCCGGCGATGCTGCCGGACGACCCTCGCGCGGCAGTGCTGGCCTCGCTCACGCGCAGCCCGGCCGAACACCTCGTCGCGTCGCCCGGCTTCATGGCGGCGATCGCGAACCGCGGCCTCGTGCCGTCGACCGCGGGCGATGTGCTGGCGCCACCGGTCGTGGTCCACCCGCATTGCCACGGCCGGGCGATCGGCACGCCACATTCGGACCGCGAGCTCCTGCGCGCGATCGGCCGGAGTGCGATGGTCCTCGACGCCGGCTGCTGCGGGCTGGCCGGGTCGTTCGGATACCGTGCCGAGCACGAACCGATCTCGCGCCGGATCGCCGAGGACCACTGGCTCCCCAAGGTCCGGGCGGCGACGGAGCGGGCCGGCGGGGACACAGTCGTGGTCGACGGCTTCAGCTGCCTGATGCAGCTCGAGCAGACCTCCGAGTTACGAGCGACTGCCCTGATCTCGATCGTCCGCGAGACGCTGGGCTGCTGACCTCCAGCCCGTTCCACGGATTATCGATCCGACACGGACGATCGCCGCGATGGGCGACCACGCTGGAGGACCCGGACCGCGCGCATCGCCAGCGCGATGCCGAAGCTCGGGTATGACATGGAGACCGGCATCGCCGCGGGCTGGCTCAGGCGCGTCGGCGATCCGATCGCACGGGGCGACGTCATCGCCGGAGATCGAGACCGACAAGGCGACCGTCGAGATGGAGGGGTGGCGCGGTCACGGAGCGCCGGGCCCGGTGACCGTCATACCGCGTCGGCGACCGGGTGCTCGCTCGCCAGCCGGCGGGCCGCGCGTTCGATCCCGTCGAGGGCGACCTCGAGGTCCCGCGACGTGTGCATGACGCTGAATCCGTGGTGCCACGAGGCGTGGAAGTAGATCCCTTCCTCGAGCGCGAGCCCGTAGAACCGCGTGGCGGTCGCGGTGTCGACTGCGAGGATGTCGCGGTACCGGACGGGCGCCCGGTCGAGGCCGAACAGCAGGCTGAAGCGCGCGCCCACCGACTGGACGAGAACGGGGACGCCGGCGCGATCGAAGACCGCCTGGAGCTCCGGGTAGAACGCTGCCTCCAGGCCGCGCAGGTGCGGGTAGAACGCCGGGTCGGTGGCCTGGTCGATGAACGCAAGGCCTGCCATGATCGGGATGAGGTGGGCGTTGTATGTGCCGCTGTGGACCGCACGACCGAGCGGCGACACGGACGACATCACCTCGCGGCTGCCGACGAACGCGCTCAGCGCCGTCCCGCCGCCGAGGGTCTTGCCGAGGGTCGTGATGTCGGGTGTCACGCCGTACTCGGCCTGGATCCCGCCGACCTGCGTCCGGAAGCCGCACAGGATCTCGTCGAAGATGAGGACGGATCCGTGGCGGCGGGTCAGGTCGCGGGCGGCCTGGAGGTAGCCGTCGATCGGCCGGATCGTGCCCGAGTCGATGTTGACCGGCTCCATCACGACCGCCGCGATCTCCGACCCGTGGGCGGCGAACACCGACTCGAGCGCGGCCACGTCGTTCCACGGCAGGACGAAGGTCAGGTCCGCGTTGGCCGCGGGCATGCCGGCGCTCTCGGGGACCGGGCGCGGCGAGGATTCAGGACCGGCGTCCTCCGGGCTCGGCCAGAAGCTGTAGCCGAGCGAATCGTTGAACCCGTGGAAGTGGCCCTCAAACTTGACGACTTTCGTCCGTCCGGTCGCCACCTTGGCGACCCGCAGGGCGTGCCAGGTCGTCTCCGTCCCGGACCCGACGAAGCGAACGAGCTCGGCCGACGGGATGACCTCCGTGAGCCGCTCCGCGAGGGTGATCTGGGCGTCGGTCTCGTAGCCGCACATGATCCCGAGGTCGGTCGCGCGAGCGACGGCGGCCTTGATCGCCGGATGGCCATGCCCGAGGAGCGACGCCCCGAACGACATGTTCAGGTCCACGTACTCGCGCCCGTCCACGTCCCAGACCCGGCCACCCAGCGCGCGCTGGGCGAGGAACGACCGGCCGAGCGACGGGTGGATCCGCGCCGATGCGGTGACGCCACCCGGCAGGTGGTGCCTGGCGCGCTCCCAGAGTCGCTCCGAGGCCGTCGGTTCGATGGATCCAGTCTCGGGCATCTAGGCGTCCCCGAGCCGGCTGATCTGGACGGTCGCGTCGGGGCGTTCCACGACCTCGGGGAGCAGCGACGCGCCGATCCCGGCGCCAGCCGGCGGCAGGATGTGGCCGTCCACGATCTCGACCGACTCGGCCACGAGTTCTCCGTACCAGCCCCGGACGTACGCCCGGACGTGCTCCTGGTAAATGGCGTTGGGGGCGCTCAATGCCAGGTGGATCCCCGCCAGGAACGTGAACGGCCCGGTGCAGTCGTGCATCGCGATCGGCAACCCGAACGCCTCGGCCAGGGTCACGATCTTGCGCGATTCGGTGATCCCACCTGCCCAGGTCGGGTCGACCATCACGATGTCAGCCGCCCTGCGCTCGAGCAGCTGGCGATACTGGAAGCGGGTGACGAGCATCTCGCTGGCGATGATCGGCGAGGAGGTCGACGCCTTGAGCTCGGCGAGCGCGTCCACATCGTGGGCGAGCACCATGTCCTCGAGCCAGGCTGGACGGTACTCCTCGACGGCCGCGGCGATCTTCTTCGCCGTTGTGATGTCCCAGTAGCCGTGCCCCTCGAGCATGATTTCGATCCGATCGCCGACGGCGTCGCGGATCCGGCGGAACGGTTCGAGCCCGGTCCGGAGGTCGGCCATGCTGATCGATCGGCCGTCACCGGCCAGGGCGAACCGGTCGAACGGCCAGATCTTCATCGCCGTCAGGCCCTCGGACAGGAGCTCCTCGGCCAGGACCTCGGGCTCGTTGAGCTGGGCCCACAGATCCTCGAGCGGGCCCTTGCCCTCGCCGGCGCGGTCGAAGCCGCGCGCGCCGTACAGCGGCCCGCCGCAGGTGTTGTACGTCCGGATCCGGTCATGGGCGAGACCACCGAGGAGCTGGTAGATCGGCGTGCCGAGTGACTGGCCGAGGATGTCCCACAGCGCAGCGTCGAGAGCAGAGATCGCCCGCAATTCGGTTCCGACACCGCCCCAGCGGGCGACCGTCCGGGCATACAGCGCGTCCCAGTGCCGCTCGATCTCACGCGGGTCGCGGCCGAGCAGGTACGGTGCTGCCGTCTGATGAACGAAGCCACGGACCGCGTCGCCGGTGTAGAACGTGTCGCTGACGCCGATCAGGCCGTCGTCCGTGTGGACCCGGATGATGATCAGGAACGGGTACGGGTCGAGCTGGATCGTCTCGACGGCGGTGATTTTCACGTGGCTCCTCAATGAGCTGCGCCGATGACTCGCCGAGGTGCCGGCGCGACGATCATCGCCAGCCGGACGGCGACCAGGCACGCCTGGCTGCCCTGGCGATGATCGCGATTGCGCGGCGGCCGGCCGGGATCTCGACCGGCAGTGCGACGAAGCCGTGGATCATCCCGGGGAACCGACGTGCGACGACCGGGACGCCGGCCGCCCGGAGCTTGACGGCGTAGATATCGCCATCGTCGCGGACCGGATCGAAGTCACCGGTGATCACGACGGCTGGCGGCAGGCCGCGAAGGTCGGGGGCGATACCCGGGCAGGCGTACGGGTCGGACGCCGTCGCCGGGTCATCGCCAAGGTAGTTGCGCCAGAACCATTTGACGTCGGCGGTGGTCAGGAAGTAGCCGACCGCGTTCTCGTAGTACGACAGCATCTCGAAGGAGGCCTGTGTAGCCGGGTAGATCAGGACCTGAACGGCGACTCGTGGGCCGCCCTCGTCCCGCAGCCGCAAGACCGCCCCGGCTGTCAGGTTCCCGCCGGCACTGTCACCACCCACGGCGAGCCGCGTCGGATCCCCGCCGAGCTCGGCGCCATGCTCGGCCACCCAGCGGATCGTGGTCACGGTATCGTCCAGGGCGGCCGGATACGGATTCTCAGGTGCGAGTCGGTAGTCGACCGAGACAAGGAGGCAGTCGGCCGCCACGGAGATCCGTCGACAGATCGCGTCGAAGGTGTCGAGGTCGCCAAGCGTCCAGCCGCCGCCATGGACGTAGACGAAGATCGGCCGGGGCGGGCCGCCAACGGGACGATAGATCCTGATCCGCACTGGACTTACGTCGGACGGGATGGTCGTGTCCCAGACGGTCCCGGCGGGTAGCGGTGCACCTTCGAACAGCTTCGCGCGGCGGCGGTACACCTCGCGCCCTTCGGCAGGCAGCAGCGTGTGCCACGGCGGCACCCCCGCTTCGCGGATCTTGTCCAGGATCGCCGCGGCGTCGGGGTCGAGTCTCATGGGCTCTCCTGGCCGGTATCGCGTTCGCTCATCGAAGCACGGGTTCGCGCATCGTAACGTTAGTGTCGGGTCCTGGACGAGTCAAGACCGTGTCCTCGTCCAGCACGTCTCCGCGCCCAGGCCCGGTGTCACGGGCGTTTCTGGACGCCATCACCCATCGAATCCGGCATGCGGGCCGACCTCGCGACGCGAATGGTACGCTGTCGCGACTGTCAGCCAGCTCGCCCCACGAGGAGGCTTCGACGACCGTGCACCACGCCGTCGCGATCGCGATCGATGCCCGCCCGAACGCGATGACGGTCGATCTGCGGGCCGTGGCCCACAACGTCCGCCAGCTCAGGACGCGCCTCGATAGCGATTTCACGTTCGTCGCGGCGCTCAAGGCCAATGCCTATGGGTTCGGCCTGACGGCGGTCGCCGATGCGGTGCTGGCAGCGGGCGTCGACATGCTGGCGGTGGCTAGCCTCGACGACGTCATCACGCTTCGCGCGTCTGGCGTCCGCCAGCCGATCATCCTGTACGGCGGGACCCGTCCGGGCCCGCGTGTCATCGACGAGGTCGTCGAGCACGATGTCACGGTCACCATCCTCGACGACGCCGACGTCGAAGCCTACGGCGCCGCAGGGTCGACGATCAGGGTCCTGGTCAAGGTCGATGTCGGCCTGGAGCGGCTCGGCGTGGAGCCCGACGGAGCGGTCGCACTCACCCGCCGGGTGGTCGAGCAGCCCGGCCTCCAGCTGGCCGGCCTGTACACGCACCTCCACGTGCCGCGCGGGTCGATCAGCGACATGTCTCCATACGTCGAATGGCAGTACGCCCGCTTCGTGGACGTCATCGCCGAGCTCGAGCGCGACGGCATTGCGGTCCCGCTCCGGATCGCCGCGTCGAGTGGCTCACTCCGCTTGTCGGACCGGATGACCCTCAACGGCATCGACGTCGGCAGCCTGCTGTACGGCCTCGAGCCGCCCGGCCCGACCGACCGTGACCTGGGCTTGCGCCAGGGGTTGGTCGGGATCACCAGCCGGCTGACCCAGGTGCGCCCGCGACTCCGGACGGACTTCGTCGACCAGTCCCCCATCCCGATCGGCCGGCCGATGCTGCTCGGCGTCATCCCGTTCGGGGCGACCGACGGCTTCCTTGGACTGTCGGCGGGCCACGTCCTGGTCCGCGGTCGGCGGGCCCCGGTACTGGCCATCTCGCTGGAGCACGCCCGACTCGACCTGACCGGGATCGACGCCGAGGCCGGCGACGAGGTCGTGATCATCGGCGCTCAGGGCGACGACGAGATCACGATGCGCGAGGTGGCGGACGCCAACCACCTGTACAGCCCGGCGGTCGTGCCGGTGCTCGTCGGCCGCGCCGTCCCACGGATCTACCTGACCGGGCCGGGCTGATCGTCAGACCGGCTCGTCGACCATCCGGACGGTCGCCCAGCGCTCCGGGTTGTGGACGTTGTGGTTGCCCATGGTCGACCAGGTGTGCCCAAGGAACGGGGTCAGGACGGTCGAACCGTCCGGGGCCAGCCGGCCGTCTTGGGTCCGGTCGTGCCAGGCCCGGTAGGACTGGATGCGCAGCACGTCGCCGGATCGGGGCGGGAAGCCCCGACCGTCACGTGACACCGTCGCGAGGCCGCTCCAGGGCAAGGCAACCGTGACCGTCCAGCCGACGTCGACGTCACCCCGCAGATTGAGGGTGCCGTCGACCTGGACGGCGTGGCGCAGGCCGGGGAGGTCGAAGTCCATCTCGCCGACCCGGCCCATCGCTTCGCCTGGGCGCGCGGCGTAGTAGACGAAGTCCTCGACCATGAACAGCTCGTCGATTCGCTTGAAGTCGCGCCGTTCGACCAGGGGCTGGACCCACGTCCAGCGGAACTCGTAGACCGTGTTGATCGGATTGAGCCCAAGCTCGTAGTAGCCGCCGTCGCCCTGGATGAAGATCTCGACATCGTCGTCCTTGACGTACACCTGCTCGTGGTGGGTCGAGGCGGTGCCGCGAACGTCGGGATCGTCGACTCGCCAGGCGGCATACAGGTGGTCGTCGTCCCACAGCAGCGCGATCCTGGTCGCCGGGCCCTCGGCCGCTCCGGTGTCGATCCGGCCGAACGGCTCGGACCAGGCGGCTCGCTGCCAGGCCGACGCGCCGAGCCGGCCGTCGATCGTCGGCGGCTCGCTGACACGGCGGCAGTCGTAGGCCGGGATCGGCGGCAGCGGTGCGTCGGGGACGTTGGGCACCTTGACCCAACGCGGGGTCTGGGGGAAGCGCGGCAGCGGGCCGACGAGCTGCTCGGGGACGAGGCCCGGTAGATTCTGCGCCTGGCGTTGGCGTTCGCCTTCGGACATGGTCGCTCCCTGGTCGTGAGTCGATGGTCGTGTCGCGATCACGGTCGAGGTCGGACAAGGCTGACGGGCCTGGCAGCGACACGGGGAAATCGGGCCGGGACGCTACTTCATGGCGCCTGCCGTGATGCCGCGAACCATCTCGCGCTGGGCGATCAGGTAGACCCGGCCCCTCCCACGATGCGCATGCTGAACCCGCGAGCTTCGCGTGTCAATGAATCAATCGAGCACGGCGCCCTGATTCGTGCCACCGAAGGGGAGGTCCTCGTAGCCCTCGCCACGACCATCGCCGGTCACGAGCTCCTCGGTCGCTGCCGGGCTGGACTCGTTCGTTCATGGTCGAGCGCGGCCGGTGGGACGAGGTGTCAGGACGAGCATCCCATCAGGTCTGGCTTCAGCCACATACCCATGCCGGACGACCGTCGTGGAGCCGCGTTCGTCGATCACCGCCGGGCCGGTGATGCGCTGCCCGGCCCGCAGGGACTCGCGTCGATGTCGACCCTGAAGGCCCTGGCGCTCGACCAGCAGGTCGGGCGCCAGGGCCTTCCGATCCGGCTCGGACTCGCGGAGCGCCCGACCTCGGTTGCGACCGACTCCGACGACCGTGAAGCTGACCAGTTCGACCGGCTCGTGTTCACGTGCGTACCCGTAGGCCTTCCGATGCGACTCATCGAACGAACGTCGCACCTCGCCGACGATCCGGTCCCCACGGCGCGAGCGGAGATCGACGGCTAGCGTCCACGACTGGCCGACGTAGCGTGCCTCCACCCGCCGCCGGAGGCGGCGAGCGTGACGGGGGATCCGATCGCGCTGGAGACTCGCGGTGGCGGCAGCGTCGAGCTGGTCGAGGATCTCGGCGATGGCAGGTGCCGACGATGCCTGAAGTGGAACGAGGCGGCTCCGGCGATGCTCGTGCTGAAAGTCGCTCAGCAGCATCCCGAGCGCCGACAGCACGCTTGGGTTGGGCGGGATGACCACCGAGGGGATGCCGAGTTCCTCGGCCAGGCGACAGGCATGCAGCGGGCCGGCGCCACCGAAGGCGATGAGCGTGAACTTGCGCGGATCGTGGCCGCGCTCGACCGACAGCAGGCGGACTGCCTCCGCCATCAGCGACTCGGCGACGCCGACAACGCCGTCCGCGACATTGCCCACATCGATCCCAAGCGCGCCAGCCATCGGCTCGAGCGACCTGAACGCGGCGTCGACATCGAGCCGGACAACCCCTTCCGCGAAGTTCTCCGGAACGATCCGGCCGAGGACGACGTTCGCGTCGGTGACCGTCGCCTGCTGGCCGCCGCGGCCGTAGCTGGCCGGCCCGGGATCCGCCCCGGCGCTCTGCGGGCCGATGCGTGGATGTCCGCCCGAATCGATCCAGGCGATACTCCCACCACCGGCCCCGACTTCGATGAGGTCCACGATCGATCCGAGGATCGGGTAACCGCTGGCGATCGCCACGGCTGTGCCTGAGCCCTGGGCCGCCCCGACTTCGAACTCGGACAGCGTCCGGGCCTCGCCGTCGAGGATGAGGCCCACCTTGGCGGTCGTGCCGCCCATGTCGAACGAGATCGCGTCCCGCACGCCCAGCGCGGCCGCGACTCTGACCGCCGCCGAGACCCCGGCGGCTGGTCCGGATTCGACGAGGTCGACCGGGCGGGCGCGAGCCGTCAAAGCCGTCATGAGGGCTCCACTCGAACCCATCACGTGGAGCGGCGCCCGGATTCCTCGCTCCCGCAGCTTCGACTCGAGGACCGACAGGTAGTGATCCATGGCGGGCGCCACGTAGGCATTGACGACGGTCGTGCTGGCTCGCCAGTACTCCTTGATCTGCGGTGCGATCTCGCTCGAGAGAGAAAGGTGCACGCCGGGTAGTCGCTCGCGAACGATGGCGGCCGCCCGCTGTTCGTGGGCATCGTTCACGAAGGCATGGAGGAAGCAGATCGCGATCGATTCGATGCCATCGCTGGCAGCCCGCTCGGCGGCCGCCACGACGGTCTGCTCGTCGAGCGGCGTGAGGACCGCACCGTGATGGTCGAGGCGTTCGCTGACCGGGTAGCACCAGGCGCGCTGCACGAGCGGCACCGGCTTGTTTGTCTGAAGGTCGTACAGCGCATGGCGGATCTGGCGGCCGATCTCGAGAATGTCCTCGAAGCCGGCTGTGATGAGCAGCGCCGTTCGCGCGCCGCGGCGCTGGAGCAGGGTGTTGGTCGTCAGCGTCGTGGCGTGTGTCACAGACACCAGATCCGCCGGTCGGCACTCGGCGTTCTGGATCAGTTCGTCGACCACCGAGAGGAAACCCTCGCTCGGATCATCGGGCGTGGTCAGGACCTTGTGCGTCCAGGTGCGGTCGGTCCCATCCTCGATGAGAACGCCGTCGGTGAACGTGCCGCCGATGTCGACCGCGAGGCGCATCCGTCCGGTGGTCACGGCCGCCTCTGTGCGACGACCCGCATCGAGGCTCGGGTCGCGGCGGTTCGAGCTCCGTCGGGCCGGCCCGCCCGATCGAGGACCACGCCGTACGCGGCGCGGGCTCGCCGCCGCGTCACGCGCCCGGACGCGACGTCCGCTGCGACAGCGTCAGGGTCGCGCTCCAGCGCCGGCCCGTAGCCGCCGCCACCTCCGAGCTGGAGGCTCATCACCTCGCCCGCCGGGACCTTCGCGGAGAACTTCGATGGATAGCGGTGCTGGTGCGGGCCGGGCGCGACGATGAAGTGCGCGGGTCGACCGACCCCGCCGCCGAACAGCCCTTCGGGCGAGAAGCTTGACCGCTCGGCCATGACCGTCAGGACGACCTCGCCCTCGCCCACATAGTCGCGCCGCAGGCCGAGGCCACCGCGCTGACGACCGGCACCCTCTGAGTCCGGCACCAGCCCGTAGCGCACGATGCGCAGTGGATAGGACACCTCCGTCTCCTCGATCGGCGCGTTCTCCGTGTTCTGGAAGTGGGCCTGCACGGCGTCCATCCCGTCCTGTCGCGCCCGGCCACCGTAGCCGCCGGCGATCGCCTCGTAGAACACGAAATAGCGGCCGGTCCGCGGGTCGACGCCGGCCAGGGCGACGTTGCAGACCGTGCCCTTCGTATCGGCCACGGCGGCCTCGGGAAGCGCTTCGGCAAGGGCGCGAAGGGCGGTTTCGCAGACCCGGATCCCGGTATCCGCCCCGGCCCCGATGGCGGCCGGTTTGATAGCGTTGGCGACGCAGCCTGGCGGGGCGATCACCTTGACCATCCGGTAGAACCCGTCGTTGACCGGGATGTCCGGGTCGAGGTAGACCCGGAACGCGTAGGCGCACGAGGCGAACGTCATCGCCGCGGTGGTGTTGATCGAGCTCGGGCGTTGGGGATCGGTTCCGGTCAGATCGAACGTCGCGCCGTCGTCGCCGAGCGTGACCGCGACCGCGACCCGGATCGCGCCGGCGGTCCGGCCGTCGCCGTCAAGGAACCCTTCGGCCGAGTACGTACCATGCGGCAATCGAGCGACCGCGCTGCGGACACGCCGCTCCGTGTAGTCGAGGATGCCCTCGATCGCCACGGCGAGGCCTTCCGGCGTCTCGGCATCGGCGATCTCAAGCACGCGCCGGATGCCGGTCGCGCTGGCCGCCAGTTGGGCCCGGAAATCGCCGCCCGTCTCGCGCGGGGCGCGCACGTTGCGCAGGATCAGTCCCAGGAGGGATTCGTTGATCTGATCGCCCTCGACCAGGAGCGAGGGTGGGATGATGAGTCCCTCCTGGATGTGCTCCTCGTGGAGTCCGATACTCCCGGGCGTCCCACCGCCGACGTCGAGGTGGTGGGCCATGGTCGCGGCGTAGGCGATGATCCGGCCGCGGAGGAAGACGGGCATGACGGTCGCGACGTCGTTGAGGTGGATCCCGCCAAGGTGCCCGTCGTTGCAGACGAGGCCGTCACCTGGCCGAAGCCGCTCGGGACCGTACGCGGCCAGGATCCGCGGCACGAAATGGGCCAGGGTGCCGAGGTGGGCCGGCTGGCTGAACGACTGGGCGACGATCCGTCCGGCCGGATCGACGACGGCGCAGGAGTGGTCCCGCCGCGTCTTGATGTTCGTGGAATACGCGGCCCGCTGGAGCGCCACGCTCATCTCGTTGGCGATGGCGGAGAAGCGGTGGCGCAGGACTTCCTGGCGGAATGCGTCGGGTCGCGGCACGGGTTCCTTTCTGGGGTGGTCGCGTTAACGGTCAGGTTCGATGGGTGGGGCGATCGGTCAGCCGGGCGGAGCGAGGAC
>CAYRTS010000040.1:19881-26257 GCA_964427285.1 uncultured Anaerolineaceae bacterium | reverse complement strand
CGTTGGTTCCGGTGTCGGCGCCGGTGTCGGCTCGGGCGTGGGTGGTGGCTCGCTCGGTGTCGGGCTCGGTTCGATCGACGGCTCAAGCGACCCCGACGGATCGCCGGACGGCGAGCCCGACGGTTCCAGGGACTCGGGCGGGCAGGGGAGCGGCACCACCTCCGAACCCGACGGCGCCGGGAGCTCGATCGGGGGGATGGAGCCGGTGATCGGATCGGGCGTCGGCAGCACGAAGCAGCTCGGCGATGGGCTTGGTGGGGCGCAGGCGGGGTCACCGACGAGCGGCCCCCACGACGCCCCGTACGGCTGGAAGCGGCGGTTGTAGAAATAGCCGGTCCGGGTGAGGTCCGGACCACCGGCCGCCCCTGGACCCCGGGCTGCCCGGCGGAGCCAATCTCGGTCACCCTCCAGCCAGGAACTGAACCGGCCCTCGTAAATGTCCGGGTGGGTCAGGATCGCCTCGCCGCAGACGCCCTCCGGAACGCTCTGGCGCGGTTCCGTGCCGGCGAGGAACCATTCGGTCAGCGCCGGCGCGTCCGGCCGGGCCAGAAAGCCGGTCCACGGGTCGACATCGGCCTGGACCAGCCCGCCCGGCGGCACGAAATCTGTTTCGGGCCAGGCGGCGCTGGCTTCCTGGAGAAAGCCCTGCCAGACATAGGTCGAGACCTCGATCGAGAAAAGCGGTGACTCCGGCGTCGAGACGAGGCTGTTGTCCGAATTGCCATTCCAGACGCCCACCGCAAGGGCATGCGCGCCACCGGCTCGACCTTCCGGGGTGGGCGGGGCGATGAAGCCGTACGCATTGAGGTCCTTGGCATCGTTGTTGGTTCCGGTCTTGAGGGTGGCCGGCCGTCGTCGTTCCGGCCCCTGGACGGCGAACTTCCCCCAGAACGGATTGACAGCTTCGTCTGTGTTGCCGGCCAGGATGTCGGTGACGATAAAGGCAGCCCCTGGGCTGATCACCTGGCGACCCTCCGGTGGAACGTACGGCGTGACCACGTCCGTGCCGGCCCGATCTCGGATCGCCAGGATCGTCGTGTGGCCGATGTGGCGTCCGCCGTTGGCGAGCGTCCCATAGGCCGTCACGAGATCGACGGGGCGGACCTCCTGGACCCCGAGCGCAAGCGCGAGGCCTGCGTTCGTCCGGTCCAACTGGAAGGACATGCCGAACTCCTGCGCCCGGGCGAAGACATGATCGGGGCCGTTCACGGCCATCGCCTTGACCGCGGGGATGTTGAGCGAAAACTGCAGCGCGTCGCGGACGCGAACCGGCCCGCGCTCCAGCAGGTCGGCGTCATTCGGCGTGTAATCGCCGCCAAAGTCGGTCGACACATCCATGAACATGGTCGCCGCCGTCATGGTGCGATCGTCGATCCCGACCGCGTAGTTGAACGGCTTGAAGGCCGAACCCGGCTGCCGGTAGCCCTGCCCAATCACGTCGAACTGCGGCTGGAACGCCGGCCGGGTGGAGGTCGAGTAGTAGCTCGCGCTCCCCACGTAGGCGACCAGCTCGCCCGTCTCGTAATCGAGCGCCACCAGCGCGCTGTTGCGCAGGTCCTTGTCGCGCAGGTTGGCCATCCACGGCTCGAGTTGGTCGAAACCGAGGGTCCGGGCGGCCGCCTTCGGGTCCCGCGCGTGCGGCACGAGGGCGGCCGCGCGAACCCACTTCTCGCCCAGCTTCTGGAGTCGGTAGTCGAGCGTCGTGGTCACGCGCAGGCCGCCGCGGTCCAGGGCGTCGCAACTCGAGGCGTCCGGGCCGCACAGACGCCGCGTCAGCTCGTCGCGGACGGCCCAGATGAAATGGGGCGCGACCCAGCGTGGGGTCGCCTGGCTGACCAGCACGACCTCGTCGTCCTTCGCCGCGAGGTAGTCGGCGGCCGAGTACTGGGCGCCCGACATCGGCGTCCGGCCGGAGGCGAGGAAGTCGAGGATCGCGTTCCTTCGGAGCACGATGGTCGTGTCCGGTGGGACGACCAGCTCGCCCTTGCCGGCCGGGCATTCCGCGCCGTCGCCGACCGGCACCGTACAGCGCTCGATGGCGTTACGGACCAGGTCGTAGTTCGAGGGCGATTTCGGCAGCGCAGCGAGGATGGCGGCCTGGGCCGGGGTCAGGTCCGCCAGCTCGACGCCGAAGTAGCCCTCCGCCGCGGCCTTGATCCCGTAGAGCTGGTTGCCGTAATAGTTCTGGTTAAGGTAGGCGGTGATGATCGCCTTCTTGCCATCGTCCTCCTTGAAGTACTGGGTCACGCGGATGGACTGGATGATCTCCTTGAGCTTCCGCTCCGGGGTGCGTTCGGGGTCCTGGACGAGCTCGGGCGGCAGCAGCCGTTGGCGGACCAGCTGCTGGGTGATGGTGGAGGCGCCTCGACTATTGCCCCGGATGGAGTCGAGGCCGGCCGCCACGATCGCCACAGGATCGAAGCCTGCGTTCTCCCAGAAGGTCTTGTCCTCGATGGAGGTTGTCGCGTCGAGCAGCAGCGGCGGGATCTCGTCGAACTGGACGACCTCGCGTTTGGCGTCGCCGAAGCGGGCCAGCTCGCGGGCGCCGGTCCGGTCATAGATGACGGTTTCCTCGGGCAGGACGTAGGTCGTCAGCGTCTCCGGCTTTGGCAGCGACGTGTCCGAGGCCAGGGCCGTGTAGACCCCGATCGCGGCCACCGCTCCGATGGCCCCAAGCCCGGCCAGGAACGCAAAGGCAATGAGCGCCAGGCACCCGAGGGTATTCGAGGCGGGCCTGCGGGGTTGGCGCGGTTGGGGGGGCCGCGGCTGGGCGGCCGTGGGCGGCGATGCCGAGGTGCGTGGGCGGACCGCGGGACGCGGCGCGCCGACGGGACGCGGCGACCCGGCGGGACGTGACGGGCCGGCGGAGCGGGCAGGGCGGCGATTGGCGGGTTGCAAAGTCGGCGAAGATCCCCGAGCGGTCCGAATCCGGACAGCCTAAGGATGCCCGAACGGTCCGGAACGTGACGCCGGGAGCGTGTTGGCGCGCTTACTCCGCAGTAGCGATCGGCGTATGCGCCCCAGTCTTATGCCCAGAGGATCGAGCACGACAACGCCCTATACTGCCGCCCTGCCACGCTCCGAGTTGACCTGGCCGAGCACGGAGCCGCCGCCAAGGTGGCCGTTCCGGCCCTCGAAGCCGGCACCATAAGCGTGGGGCGCATGGAGATGGGCCGTAGCCGCGTTCACACCACCAAGGCGACCAGCCCCCGCCGAGCACAATGCAGCATGCAGTCCAGCGTTTCGCCAGTCCATCGTCCGCCGACCGTCCCGCCTGGCTACTGGGCCAGGATGCGCTTGACCGCTCGGCGCATGATGCCTGCCGACGGTCGAAGGGCCGGTTCTCGGGACCATGGCGAGGCAGAGTGACGAGACACAGGATCCGGAAGGTGACCACGCGCCCCATCCTCACGATGCGGCTCGCGGTACTCGTCGTCGCCACGGTCCTTGCCGTCGCGAGCGTTGCCCCGGCGAGCGCCGCAACGACGAAACGAGGCACCGGTCTCGAGCTCCTCGCTGGCCTCGCCACGGCGGCCGAGCATCCGGCCGGCTACGAACGGACCCTGTTCGTCCACTGGAGCGACGCCGACCAGGACGGCTGCAGCACCCGAGCCGAGGTCCTGATCGCGGAATCGCGAACGACCGCGCGCCTGGGGGCGAACTGTGCGGTCAGCGGTTCGTGGCGGTCGGCATACGACGGTGTGATCACGGCGGCGCCTTCGAAGCTCGACATCGACCACGTTGTCGCGCTCAAGGAGGCCTGGGATTCGGGCGCCTGGGACTGGACCCCGGCTCGGCGCAAGGCATACGCCAACGACCTTGGCGACTGGCGGTCACTCCGCGCGGTGTCGGCGGAGTCGAACCGATCGAAGAGCGACAAGGATCCGGCCCAGTGGCTGCCACCCCTGGCCAGCTTCCGATGCATCTACCTGCGGGAATGGGTCGTGGTGAAGTTGCGCTGGAACCTGAGCGTCGATACGGCCGAACGGGCTGCCCTCAAGCGCCTCCTGACCGGGTGCCCGGCTACGACGGCGACCGTCGCGATCATGCCATTTGCACCCTCGGCCTCGCCCTCCTCCATGCCTTCTCCGTCGCCCAGCCCGTCACTCAGCGCCGCCTGTGATCCGAACTACGCCGGATTCTGTGTCCCGATCGTGCCGTACGACCTCGATTGCCCGGACATCGGCCACCGGGTGACCGTCGTGGGCACCGATATCCATGGCTTCGACGGCAACGGCGACGGGCTCGGCTGCGAGGGTTATTGATCGAGCCGTCAGGCGCCCGCCACCCACGTTTCGATCTCGCCCAGGAGCCCGGCCTTTAGATCCTCCGAGGCGAACGAATGCCGCGCGGCGCGGCGCTGAAGCTCGGCCAGGTCTTCCCGGGCGAGTCGCGCGATGCGAACGACGTGCCGAAGCTCGTCGGTCAGGGTCGTGTGGAAGAACGGCGGGTCATCGCTCGAAACCGTCAGGTTCACGCCTGCCCGCCAGAAGGCGATCACCGGGTGCGCCTCGAGCGACGGGAAGAGGCCGATCCGAACGTTCGACGACGGGCAGATATCAAGCGGAACTTGCTCGCGGATCAAACGTGCCAGCAAATCCGGGTCCCGGATGGCGGCGACGCCGTGGCCGATCCGGTCGGCGTGAAGCACGTCAATCGCGTCGACGATGCTCGACGGTGGGCCCATTTCGCCCGCGTGCACCTCGAGGCCGAGGCCGAGTCGCGTGCTTGCCTCCCGCAGGATGACGAACGCCTCGATCGGATCGGGCGAGTCGACACCGGTCAGGCACAGGCCAACGATCGGCGCGTCAGCGTCTTCAACGAGCCGGATGGTCGCTTCGGTCTCCGCGCGCCCGAAGTCGCGGATGGCGTCGACCACCAGCGCAATGCGGGTTTCCGGTCCGCCCGCCGTCAATCCGTTCCGCAGCGCCCGCCACATCGCCCGGGGCTCCATCCCGTTGCGAATGTAGATCATCGCCGTGAAGATCGCCTCGGAATAGCGGATGTTCTGCGCGGCCTGGGCCAGGGCGAACTCCGAGGCGACCAGCTCAAGGTCATCCGGTGTGCGGACGAACGCATTCGCGGCGAGATACGCGTCCAGAAACCCCTGAAAGTTGGGATACCGACCCGGATAGCGACCGTCCACCAGCCGCAGTGCGGCAGCCGGATCCGCGCCATGTCGTCGAGCCAGCACTGAGGCGGTCCGCTCCGTGATCGACCCGTTGAGGTGAACGTGCAGCTCGACCTTCGGAATGGTCACGATGTCGCGCTCGGTCGCGAGGTTGCCCATGAAGCCTCCTCCGTCAGTCGTCATCATGTTTCACGGATCCGCCTGGCTGGGCATTGCCGATCAGCCGCCAGCGGGCCGATGTGGCCGGATCGATCCAGGTCAGGCCAGGGACCCAGCAGGAACCTCCACGTTACGGCCGGTCTCCGACCCGAAGTCCCAGACGTCCACGCCGGGCGGGTCGAGGCCGAGCATCGTGAGGGCAGTGCAGATCTGGCTTCGATGATCGGTCCCGTGGTGCAGGACCTGCGCCAGCCGGATGCCCAGCGGCGCGTGGTACTCGGATCCGTCGTCTTGGCGCCTGACGACGACGGCATCAGGATCGGGATCCTGCGCCAGGAACCCCGACCACCCGGCGCCGTGACCTTCCATCGCAGTACGGAGATCCCGAAGGCCCATCCCTTCGTCGTCGATGAGGCGTGCGTCGTCAGCCGTCAAGGTTGACAGGTACCAGGCGTCGGCTCCAACGAGGTGGCGCACCGTCTGGAGGATCGAGCCGTAGGTCCCTGGGACGGCAGTCTCGAGCTGCTCCGGGCTGAGCGGGAGACAGGCATCGACCACGCGCAACGTCGCCCACACATGATGAGCGAATGCATCGCCCAGCATGGACTTTCTCATCTGGTGACGATAGCAGGCCGCGGTGCCGGCGGGCGGAACGCTGACGCCCTCGCCTCCGGTCTACGTCGGAGCGGCTTCCTGGATCGCTTCGCCGAGGCCAAGGATCCGACCGTGGATCTGCCCCGCGTGGGCGTACGGCTCGCGATGGGCGAGGCCAATCTCAGCCAATCCGAGCGCGCTCGCAGCAGGGTCGGTCAGGAACAGGCAGGGGCGGAAGCCGAGTCGCTCTCGAATGGTGTTCTTGAGCAGTCTGTGCGCGACCGTGACCGCCGGCCCGAGCAGGTCGCTGCCGGACCCGACTGTCTGGCGAACGGAGTGACCTCGATGGAGCACCACCTTGAGGTCGAGGTGCGAGACGGTGGGGCAGGCGGTACAAGGTGATCACTCGCCGGGATCGCTCGGGTGCGACCGGCCACGAACGCCGCGTACATGGCCCCGAGCTGCTCCAGGACGCGGTCACCCTGGCCATCG
>CAYRTS010000040.1:0-19781 GCA_964427285.1 uncultured Anaerolineaceae bacterium | reverse complement strand
CCCTGTCGGGCATACATCCTCAGCCCTGATCGAGGACGCCACGCCGGCGGCGTGACCGTAACTGCTACCTTGCTGACGCAGGTGGCTGGCAGGAGTGGTATGCGTGCCATCTCGATGCGCGCACCAGGAGGAGGGCAACCATGGGCTGGATGATCGAGACGGTTCGAGAAGCCGCCGTGGGCGCGGCAGACGTGTACCGGCTCTACGCCGATCCCTCGACCTGGAGCGACTGGGGTCACAACGCGACGTGGGCGCGCGCCGACGGTCCCCTTGTCGAGGGCGGGACGGTTGATGTCCGGGCCAACTACGGGAAGGTCTATCCATGCCGGATTCGACGTCTCGTCGTTGACCGTGCGCTGGAGCTGGAGGCGCGACCACCGCTGTTGACCGTGATCCAGACCTATGAGGTGGACGAGAGGCCGGCCGGTGTGCGGGTCCGTCACGCCCTCGAACTATCGGGCCGACTTTCCGGCATCCTCCGGCTTGGCGGTGCGCCGTGGTTCTATCAGCGCTTGCTGGACAAGGAGGTCGAGCGGGTCATCGAGCTGGCGAGCGCTGGCAGTCGCTCTGGCGTCGGCCAGTCGACCCCGGACGAGGCGCTCGCACCGACTTGACGCCGATGCCGTTCGGCGGGCGACGCCGGCGGCGATGCGGCTAAGCGAAGAACGCGACGATCGCGGCGGTATCGTCCGAGAAGGCCCAGCGCTCGACAGCCCTGCCACCGCGGATGTGGAAGATCTCCGCGGTCCGGTACTCGAGGGTCCTGTCGCCACGGTTCGCGGTGGCGGTACCGAGGGCGATGGCGTGATCGTCATTGGCGATGACGTCGTGGACCTCGTACGCGATCGTCGTGTCGCGCCCGCCCGCCATCATGGCTGCCCGCAGCTCGTCCTTGCCACGGCGTGGCTCGGCCCGGCCGATCTCATGCCAGACGATGTCGTCGGCCATGAAGGCGTCCACGATCGCCATTTCCTGCCCGGCTTTCGACATGTCCGTCTCGTTGATCGCTTGCATCGCGCGGCGAACCAGCGCCACGTTCGGGTGTTCGGCCATCTTGATCGTCCTCCCTAACGGTTTGGCCACGGCGAGGGCTGTCGTGGCACTGCGAGTGCCCCAGCGTACCGGACGCCGCAAGCGGGAGCGGCCGCGTCGCGCAATGGAAAGTCCGCGGCGGTTCGGTAGGAGCCGCTTCATGACTCGACTCCGAACCGAACGATACCGTCTGCGACGCCGTTCCAGAAGTCCTCAACCGCCTGCCGCGCTCCACGACGATTCCACCGGGTTGACGCCTAGGCCGACTCAGCTGCCCGCTTCATGCCCTCGGCTTCGAGGGTCATGTAGCGGTTGGTAAGGCCTTTGTAGAACAGGGCGATGACCGGGATGAGGAAGCCCCGCATGTCGAGCGCCAAGGTCAGACGCGCGCGGCCCTCGCCCAGCGCCTCGACACGGTGCCCAGCGACGCTGGTGATGCCTCCGGTCTTCTGGGTCCACTCGAAGTACGAGGGTGCGTCCCAGACGGTGACGTCCCGTGCGTTGATGTCGATGGATTTCTCAAAACGCATGTCGGGCGCAGTCTAGCCAGGATGCGAGTCCTTGGAGCGCATTGACGTCACCCAAACACGTCCGCGGTTGCCACCATGAACAGCCGTGCGTACTGCCGTCAGTCGACGTATGACAGCGGGGTGACCATATCGTCATCAGGCAGATTCACGCCGGTCGAGTGGTTCGGGCAATAGCCCCGGGGATTCTCAGACATGTCACCGTAGTGCCTAGCATGCGTCGGCGAGATTCGTCGTGTCAGGCTGCCGTCTCAAGATGGCGCCGCAGCAGCCCAGGCGTCGATCATCGCGATGATCCCGGCCTTGATGTCCGGAGCGGCGAACGAATTCCGGGCACCCCGTCGCTGCAGCTCGGCTAGGTCGTCCCTCGTCAGACCAGCGATGCGAACCACATCTCGTAGCACATCGGACAGCGTCGCGTCGAAGAACGGCGGATCGTCGCTCGAGATCGTCATGTTCACGCCCTCCCGCCAGAACGCCGTGAATGGATGCGCCTCGAGCGAGGGAAAGATTCCGATGGCCACGTTCGAGCTCGGACAGACATCGAGGGGCACCTGTTCGCGGACCAGTCGCTCGACGAGCACAGGGTCGTCGATCGCGGTCACGCCATGGCCGATCCGATCGGCGTGGAGGACGTCGAGCGCCTCGACGACGCTCGAAGGCGGCTGGTGTTCCCCGGCGTGAACCTCGAGCCCTATGCCAAGTCGGGTGGCGGCATCACGCAGGACCCTGAACGCCTCGATCGGCTCGCGACCCGCCTCGCCGGTCAGACTCAGACCAACGATCGGTGCATCGGCCTCCTCGGCGAGTCCGATCGTCGCGTACGCATCGTCCGTCCCAAGGTCGCGGATGGCGTCGACGATGAGCGCGACGCGCGTCTCGCGTCCGCCAGCAGCAAGCCCACGACGAAGAGCCGTCCATATCTCGTGGGGGTCCATCCCATTCCGGGCAAGGATCCCCGCCGTGATGCCGGCCTCTGTGTACACGACGTTCTGCTTAGCCTGGGCCAAAGCGAACTCGGACGCGACCAGCTCGAGGTCGTCCGGGGTCCGAACGAACTGGTTCGCGGCCATGTAGGCGTCAAGGAACCCCTTGAAGCCCGCGTAGCGACCCGGGTAGCGCCCGTCGACCAGTCCAAGCGCGGTCGTCGGGTCGGCGCCGTGACGTCGGGCGAGCTCGGAGGCTGTGGCCTCCGAGATCGTGCCACTCAGGTGGATGTGCAGCTCCACCTTGGGGACGGAGCGGATGTCGGCGTCGGTCGCGAGGTCTGCCATCGCTGGCCTTTCTGATGGGCCGCGCTCGCGGCGACCTAACCATATCATTCGTCGCAGTTCCGACGAGAGTCAAGGGGCCGGAGCCGCTGCTCCATCGAACGTGCCCCGTTCCGCCGCGATCCCGGTGCGACGCGTCCGTCGTCGACAGCAACGCCGACCCGAAGCCGATCGTGACCCAGCGGCTAGTCGACGTATTGAAGTGGTGCGATCGCGAAGTTCGCCGGGAGCTTCACACTTGCTTGGCAGCACGAGGGTCACGACCGGAAGATTGTTCGACCTGTCGTCAACGCCCTGGCGAAGACGCCCGAGTCCGAGATTCCATCGTTCCAGAGCACCCTCTCCTCAAAGTTCTACGCGTTGGATGGGCGCTCATGGGCGCGCGAGTCGGGCGACCTTGTTTGGTGGGTTGAGCCGGACCACCTGTCCGTCGATGGCTTCTTGTACGCGCGGTGTGTCGTCGTCGCCAACGGCCCGGAGTTCTACGAAGCCGTATTGGCCGACCCTCCCGAAATGCCGAAGGACATGGGCCCCGCTCGTTGAGCAGGACAGCCGTCTTCCTGACGGACCCGGCTTCCGCATAGGCAGCCACGACAACGGAGAGGTCGACGCTGTCGTCAAGCTCGACCCTCGTCAGGCCGTTCGACGTGACATGGCGGTAACCGTATGCGGGGGTTGATGACGGGCCAACGATGCCGGCGGCAGCGTGGCGGTCGGCTCGCGCCCGACGAGCTGACGCCGAGCGCTCCTTCCCTTGTTCGAGTTCCAGCTCGGCGAGCACGGCGAGGATGCCGACCATCGCTCGACCGAACGCCGACGTCGTGTCAATGCTGTCCATCGCCGTTCGCAAGGTCACGGAGTGGTCGCGGCACAGCTCGACGAGGCCGAGCAGCTCACGGGCGTTTCGGCCGAGCCGGCTCAGGCTTGTACGCCGTGACGGAGCCGACGAGACCCTCGGCGATGTCGGCAGCTGTCCTCACCGACCAATGGCAGGCCGCTCACGAGGCCAAGTACGCGGGCTCCATGGAGCGTGACGCGGAAGGCAGGCGACTCGACCAACGTGGGTTCATCGAGACGCGCGACGCACTCCGTTGGCTCGCCATCCGCGAGACGAACGAGCATCGGAACCACGGCCGTTACAACTCGGACCTGAACGGCATGTTCCCGCGCGAAGGTATCGGCGGCATGAAGCGACGGGACGGGACGACGCTAACGGTCGCACCGGACGGGCAATTGTGGTGGGACCTCTAGGCAAGGACGAGAGATGGGTCCACGAGCTGGACGAGCGGCCACCCGATTGGGTAGGCGAGTAGAAGTGTCCAGCGGGGGGACATGTAGTCGTCTGGACGGTGGGAGTCTGGAGGCCCTGAATGGACAGCCTGTCGGACTGGGTGAACAGTCTCGGTCTGCTCTTCGACGTGGTCGGCGTCATTCTTATCTGGAGGTTTGGTCTCCCTGAAGATATCAACCGGAGCGGGGCTGGCCGCCTCCTCTTGGGAAGGGACCGATGAGTCGGAACGTAAGAGAGCCGCGAGGTACGACCGCCTTTCTCGCATAGGGCTCACGCTCCTGGGGGCGGATTCCTGGTTCAACTTGTCAGCAACTTCATGTAGCGGCGTCGCGCTTACTTACCTCGAATGTCGGCGTTGACCCGGGCGTTGACCCGTCAGTCGACGTACTGCAACGGCGTGACCGGGATGGCGAAGTCGTCCGGCAGCTTGACTCCGGTCCGATGGTCCGGGCAATACGCTCCCGGGCCTCGGTTCTTGTCGAGGTACTGCTGGTGGTAGTCCTCGGCGTAGTAGAACGGGCTGGCCGCGGCGATCTCGGTGGTGATCGGGCCGTAGCCTGCCGCGGAGAGCCGAACCTGATACGCATCGCGCGAGGCCCTTGCGGCGGCGAGTTGGCCGTCGTCGGCGGCAAGAAGGATGGATCGGTATTGGGTGCCCATGTCGTTGCCCTGGCGCATCCCCTGGGTCGGGTCGTGGTGCTCCCAGAACGTCTTGAGCAGCTCGTCGTACGAGACCCGCGCCGGGTCGTAGGCGACGAGGACGACCTCCGCCTGGCCGGTGCGGCCGGAACAGGCCTCCTGGTAGGTCGGGTTCGGCGTGGAGCCACCGGCGTAGCCGACGGCCGTCGTGACGACGCCCGACATCTGCCAGAACGCCTTCTCGGCGCCCCAGAAACAGCCGAGGCCAAAGACCGCGGTGCGGGTGCCCTCGGGCCACGGTCCCGCGAGGGGCGTGCCAAGGACCGTGTGGCGACCGGGCGTCATGATGGGATCGGGTCGCCCAGGGAGAGCTTCAGCAGGGGAGGGGACGGACGATTGACGCGAGGTGAAGAACTTCATGGCGCGAGTGTACGCACGACGGATGACGGTGCCGTGACGGTCGGAACCGGGTACGCCGCCGCCCTCGAAGCGATCGACACGTGGGGCGCCAAGCACGCGGCGGCCGCCGTCATCGAGCCCAAGGGCCGCGTGGCCTCGCGCGGCGATCCCACGCACCAGTACCGCTGGGCATCGGTGACCAAACCGCTGACGGCGTTGGCAGTGCTGATTGCCGCCGAGCACGGGTTGCTCGATCTGGACGAGCCGGCTGGCCCCCCCGGCGCCACGGTCCGTCATCTCCTGGCGCATGCCTCTGGCCTGGCATTCGAGGGTGACGCGATCCTCGCCCGCCCGGGAACGCGTCGGATCTATTCGAATCCGGCGTTCGACGCCCTTGGCGCCCTCGTGGCCGAACGTGCCGGTGTCGCCTTTGACCGAGCCCTCGCCGACTGGATTCTCGATCCACTGGGCATGCGCGATACCACGCTCGTGGCGCGGCCGTCGGAGGGACTCCAGGGGCCGTTGCACGATCTCGTCGCGTTCGCCCGGGAGCTCCTGCGCCCGACGCTGCTGACGGCCGGGCCCCTGGAGATCGCCACGCGTGTCGCTTTCGCAGGGCTCCCGGGCGTAGTTCCCGGCCTCGGCCGGTTCGATCCATGCGATTGGGGCCTCGGCTTCGAGCTCCATGGCGACAAGGCCCCGCACTGGATGGGCACGCTCAACAGTCCGGAGGCATTCGGGCACTTCGGTGGATCCGGCACCTTCATCTGGGTGGATCCGGTGGCGGATCTGGCGCTCGTCGTCCTGACCGATCTCGCGTTCGGACCCTGGGCGCTGGACGCGTGGCCGGCGCTGAGCGACGAGCTGCTGTCCGTCCGGGACACGGATGGCCGCTGACCGCGCGGCAGCCGTAGGCCCGGATACTATCCTCGACACGATGGACTTCGGGCTGTGTCTCCCCAACTTCCGTGATGGTGCGTCGCCCGAAGGCATCGAGGCGGCCGCCGAGGTCTCCGAACGCCTCGGCTGGTCCACGGTCTGGACGACCGACCACGTCCTCGTCCCGGGCGAGAACGCCGAAACCTACGGAAACGTGTACGACGCGATCCTGACCCTCGCCTGGGTCGGCGCACGCCATCCCGGTCTCCGACTCGGGACCAGCGTCATCGTCGTGCCGCAGCGAAATGCGGTCCTGCTGGCCAAGGAGCTTGCGACCCTCGACTCCCTGAGCGGCGGCCGGGTCATCGCCGGCGTCGGCGTCGGCTGGAATCGCGTCGAATTCGGGAATCTCGCTGCCGACGATCGGTTCCACGTCCGGGGCGCCTATCTCGAGGAGACCATTCGCCTCTGGCGACATCTCTGGTCTGGATCGACGGAGCCCTTCCGGGGTCGCTTCCACGTGATCGAGGACTTCGTTTTCGGCCCGCTGCCGATCCAGGGCGCCAACCTGCCGATCGTGATCGGCGCGGATGTCGAGCGCGCCCTCAAGCGCACGGGAGCGCTCGCCGACGGGTACCACTCGAGCTCGGTTGGCCCCATCGACTACGCGGAGCGCCTGCCGATCCTGCGAGCGGCCGCCGAGGCCGCCGGCCGGCCGATGCCCTGGCTGTCCGCACGCGTGAGTGTCGAATTCGACGGCGCTCCAACCGGCGATTACGCGATGCGCGGCTCACCTGACCAGATTGCCGGGGAGGTTCGCGCCTTCGACGCGCTCGGGGTCACTCATCTGGCCCTTTGGTTCGGGAGCGACCCGGCCGTGCTGGTGACCGAGGCGGAGCGGTTCGCCATCGAGGTCGTCCCGCTTCTCGGGGCTGTCTGATCGGTCGCGAGGCGCACCGCCGCCGACATCGAGAAGCCCCGGGCGGCGCGACCCCGGGGCTTCTGGTCCTCGTGACGGCGCAGATGGCCGCCATCGCAGTCTTCGAACGCTAGCTGCCCATCGTCCCGACGAGCGCCGACTCGCCCAGAGCTTCCCTGGCCTTCGCAGCGTTGTCGGTCGCAAAGGCGATCTGGATCTTGTTCCCGGACATTCCGGTCGGCATGGCTGCCTCGATGTTCACGCCCGCGTTCGCCAGCTTGCGGGTGATCGCGGCCAGAGTACCCGGCTTGTTTTCCATGGACGCTCCCACGAGCTCGATGGAGCGATGGGTCCATTTGCCGTCGGTCAGGGCGCGCCGCGTCCCCGCCTCGTCGTTGGTGATCAGCACGAGCGAACCACTGTCACCGCACGTTGCCCCGGTAAAACCGGTGATGTCGATGCCCTTTTCGGCAATCGCCTCCGCGACCCTGGCGAGCTCGCCCGGCTTGTTCTTGATGTCCACGATAAATCCGTCCACGCGGCCACCTCCATAGGTCACACTAACCCGCGAGACTGACCAGTTGGCCGCCTTGCGCGACCTAGTGTTGACTCACCACCGTACTCCCGCCGGTGCGAATGTCAAGGTGGCTGTCCTCATTTTTGTTGAGGTCCTCATTTTGTTGATGGGCAGCCCTGGCAGGGCCGCAGCATTCACGTTCAGACGTCTTCGGCAGCGACCTCGTCGACATAGCACCAGACCCACGACTCATCAGGCTCGAAGGAGCGAATGACCGGGTGACCGGTTGAAGTGAAATGGGCCGTGGCGTGGCGGTTCGGGCTCTGGTCGCAGCAGCCGACATGACCGCACGCCAGGCACAGGCGAAGATGAACCCACGTCCCCCCGACGCGCAGGCAGTCCTCGCAGCCGTCCGCCGACGGCGTGACGTCGACGATCTCCGAGAAGTGTTCGCAGGTTTCCATGCTGGAAGTTTGACACGTGCCGACAAGCGCGCCACATCAGCGCCGTTCCGCGTGCAGATCCTCGTACTCCGGGTGACGCTGGAGATAGGTGGCGATGAACGGGCATTTGTTACTGAACATCAAGCCCTGGGCCCGGACGTCATCGAGCGCACGGGCCGCCAGCCGTGCGCCGACTCCGCGGCCCTCGAACGCCGGATCGACCTCGGTATGCAGGAAGATGATGCGTCCGCGAACCCGGCGGTAGTCCATGAATCCTGCGAATGCAGCACCCAGGCGCGCCACGTAGCGCTGCGCTTCGGGTTCGTCGATGATGACGAGCCCGCTGTTCCCGCCATCCCCGCTGGATGTCACGAGGTGAGCATCAGCGTTCGATCACCGACGGTGCCGTGGCGACTCGGAGCCCGAGGACCACGAGCGTCACACCCGTGACGGCATCGACCGCGCGGCGGATGACCAGGCGGCGCAGGACGACGCCGGTTCTTGCGACGAGGCAGGCATAGCCACATAGCCAGACGAGGGTGATGGTGGCAAATACCACCCCGAACCCGAGCATCGCGACAAAGGCCGGGCCCTCGGCTGGCGCGAACTGGGGCAACAGGCTCGAAAGGAAGATCGCCATTTTCGGATTTCCGAGGTTGCTCAGCAGGCCTTGGCGGATGGCGTGGCGCGGGCTCCTGGCTGATGCCGCGCCAGCAGTCGGCGCCGAATCGCCCAGACCCGACCGACGCAGGGCCGACCACAGCGCAGACACTCCCAGAAAGATCAGGTAGGCGGCGCCGGCCAGTCGGATCGCGCCAAAGACCTGTTCGGATGCCACCAGCACGGCGGTGATCCCGACGCTCGCGGCGACCGCCCACACGAGCTGACCCGCGGCCACCCCGATCGCCGTGAAAACGCCTGCCCGGCGACCACCCAGCAGGGTGTTCCGGATCGTCAGCGCCGTGTCCTGACCGGGTGTCACGATCACCACGACCGAGATCGCGAGAAACGCCCCGAAACTGCCGTCCATCCACCAACTCCCACTCAACGGGTCTCGCGCGACCTCCTCGAGCAGGGTAGCAGCGGGCGTAGCCAATCCGTCGGGACGTCGCTAGAGTTCGGGCCCATGACCGACGGCGCTCGACAGGTCCAGCGCACGTACTTGCTGCTCACGCTGCTGACAACGCTGGCGACCTCGTTCATCTGGGGCATCAACACGCTGTTCCTGCTGGATGCCGGGCTCAGCAACACGGAGGCGTTCGCGGCCAACGCCTTTTTCACCGTCGGGCAGGTGTTATTCGAGGTGCCGACCGGCGTCGTGGCGGACACGCGAGGGCGCCGCTTGTCGTTCCTCCTTGGCGCGGGCACCCTCCTGCTGTCGACGCTCCTGTACCTCGTGATGTGGCAGGTCCATGCCCCGTTTGTCGGTTGGGCCGCCGCCTCGATCCTGCTCGGACTTGGCTTCACTTTCTTCTCCGGCGCCAACGAGGCGTGGCTCGTGGACGCGCTCAAGGCGAGCGACTTCACGGGCGATCTCGAGTCCGTGTTTGGACGTGCCCAGACCGTCGGAGGCGTGGCGATGCTGGTCGGGTCGGTGGCCGGCGGATTCATCGCCCAGGCGACGGACCTGGGTGTGCCATACATCCTCCGTGCGGCCATGCTCGGCGTGACGCTGCTGATCGCCGGGCGGTTCATGCACGACATTGGCTTCACGCCGGCGCGAAGTGCCACAGCCGGCGCGGCCATCCGAACGGTGGTTCGAGGGGCCGTCGACGACGGCCTGCGCAATCCGCCCGTTCGCTGGTTGATGCTGGCGGCGCCGTTCACCGCCGGCGTCGGGATCTATGCCTTTTACGCCTTCCAGCCGTACCTGCTCGAACTCTATGGCGACCCGGGTGCCTACGGGATCGCCGGCCTCGCCGCGGCATTTGTGGCGGGGGCCCAGATTGCCGGCGGGCTGCTGGTGTCCCGACGTCGGCGTCTCTTCCGCCGGAGGACCCACGCTTTGATCCTCGGCGGTGTCGTCAGTGTCGTCCTGCTGGCACTCGTCGGGCTGACCACGAGCTTCGTGTCCGCGCTGGTGCTGCTGGCTGGGTGGGCGATGATCCGAGCCTTCACCGGGCCGATCCGTCAGGCGTACATCAACGGCGCGATCCCGTCCGAACAGCGGGCGACGGTGCTGTCGTTCGACTCCTTGATGGGATCGTCCGGCGGGGTCGTCGCGCAGCCGGCCCTCGGTCGGACGGCGGACCTCTTCGGTTACCCGGTCTCATACCTGGTGGCGGCGGGTGCCCAGGCGCTGGCGGTGCCATTCGTCCTCCTGGCCATGAGGCAGAACGCGACGTCAGACGCGATCACCGACGAGTCCGCGGAGGCGCATGCGGAGTCGGCTGGGTAGCGTGGTCCTTGCCTGATGGTCACTAATCCGTTACCGTATCCGGCATCGTCGAACCAGCATCGGGGAGTAACCGAATGGCGAGCGGTACCGGCACGAAGGCGGATCCGTGGGTCCTCAAGACCCCACCCGGCACTTCGGAATACACCATGCACCGCGACGAAGCCAGCGATCCGCCGACCATCGTCTGCCAGGTTGGCGGGACCAAGCTGCTGTATGACGGTCGGGCCATCAACGACCTGCACGCGATGCTGAAGGCGCACGGGGACTGGCTGCCGCTCGGCGGCACGGACGAGCAGAAGCCAGCACCCGAAGGGACCGTTGAGGCGTGGGGACGCTCGACGTCCAACCCGCTGGGCGGCTGGTACGGCCTCAAGAAGGGGCTCCGCGGCCGGTTCGGGGTGTACATGCCGCCGCTCTTGGAGGCGCTCGGCCTCGCTGAGGTCACCCACGACGCCAAGGCCAACAAGATGCGCGCCGTCTGACCCGTGGCCGTCCCGCTGCCCGTCGGCGACCCCTTCGATGCCCTGGGTGATCCGAACCGCCGGGCCATCGTCGAACTGCTCGGCGCCGGCGAACGTTCCGTCCAGGAACTCGCGGACGCCCTGCCGATCAGTCGGCCCGCCGTCTCGCGCCACCTGCGCCTGCTGAAACGCGCCGGGCTGGTTGTCGAGCAACCCCGCGGGACGCAGCGGATCTACCGGCTCCACGATGAAGGCGTCGCGGCGGTGCAGGCATACGTGGAGCAGGTCTGGGGCGAAGCGGCGGCACGGTTCCGGCTTGTCGCGACAAACACGGCCGCCGAACGGCGGGACCGATGATGGCGGACCGTTGATCGAGATCGTTGAGCCGATCCGGCTGAGCTTCGATGTCGACTGTCCGGCCGAGCACGCCTTTGAGGTCTGGGCCGCGCGGATCGATCAATGGTGGCCAAAGGATCACACCGTGTCGGGCGATGCGGACCTCACCGTCGTGCTCGAGGCTCGCCCAGGCGGTCGGATCTTCGAGCGGCGGGCGAACGGGATCGAGCACGACTGGGGTGTCGTCACCGTCTGGGAGCCTCCGACGCGCCTCGGGTACACATGGCACCTGAACCGAGATCGCAGCGACGCCACCGAGGTCGAGATCAGGTTTGTCGCCCATGGCGCTACGGCGACGCAGGTGGATATCGAGCCTCGCGGCTGGGAGCGGCTCGGGGCCGAGGGCGAGCGATCGCGCGACCGGGATCGAGGCGGCTGGGCTGGCTTGCTGCCGCTTTGCCTGGAGGCGACCAGGGTCGGGTAGGCCGACCGTTGACGTGCTCGGGATCCGGTCAATGTGCCGCCTGATCTGCCCCGAGCGCGTCCTCCTCATGGTGGCCAACTCGCTGACCCTCAGCGTACGGCCGGCCGCCGATGACGGGTCGCGCATCGTGGTCCACGTCGATGGCCAGGATGCGGGGCCAGGCGATCACGGTCAGGCCAACCATCGCAACAATGGCGAGGCCGGAGCCCACCAGGACCGGCGTCGGCCCGAAGGTCGCTGCCAGCGCTCCGACGGCGAGGCTACCTGCGATCGTCAGCACCTGGCCCACGAAGTCCGCCAACGACGCCACCCGGCCGCGCATTCGTGGCGGTGAAAGTGACTGCATCAGGAACTGGAGAAGCGATGAGCGGGTGGAGCTGAGGAAGGCAACACAGATGACGAGCAGGACCGAGACGGCCAGCACCGACGAGACACCCAGGGCCGCCATGGCGCACGCGCCAAGGCACATCGTGACCACGACGCCGCGACCCCGGCGCAGGCGCATCCCGACGGTGTTGGCTAGCGCCGCTGATGCAAGCATGCCGATCCCGGAAGTTGCCGTCAGGGTCCCAAGGCCGGCGGAGCCCGCGTGAATGACATCCCTCGAGAGCACCCCAAGCAGCGGGATGTATGCAAAGGCGAGGGCGGACGCGGTTGCGCCCAGGACCACGAGAGACAGCGTGGCCGGAGCCAGGCGCAGCCACCGTACCGCTTCAGCCATCCCCTGCAGGGTGCTGCCAGAACGTCGATCCAGACCCGCGATCCTGGGAAAGGTCAGAACCACCACCGCACCCAGGACAAGGATCGCGGCAGTCACCCCGAAGGCCAGGCCCGCGCCACCGGCGCTGACCAGGACGCCGCCAAGCGCCCCGCCGATGATCCGTCCGGCCGCGTACTGCACGACCATGAGGGCGATCGCGCTGCCCATAAGGCGGGGTGGCACGATCCGGGTGACAAAGATCAACGCCGGGATATTCCAGAGGGCATACGCGGCGCCGACCGCAAACGTCACGAGGCCGGCAGGCCCAAGCGCGATGGACCCGTCAGCCGATACGAGGGCGATGCCGCCGGCGCACGCAATCGCCGGCGCAGTCTGGCCCACGAACAGCAGCCAGAACGGGCCAACGCGGTCAGTGAGGAGCCCGGCCGGAATCGTCAGCAGCAGTGACGGCAGCGCGATGACCGCTACGAGAATCCCCACGTCGCCGGTCGATCCGGACTGGAGGGCCGCCCAGTAAATGGCGGTCTGGAAGATCCAGACCCCGACGCCACTGCAGATGGCGGATGCCATGAATCGCTGGAACAGGCCCAGCCGCAGAACCTCACCGACACCGCTCACGCCGGAAGTCTAGGGGTCCGCCACCCCCTGTTGCGCCGAGGTCGGCGCACCATGCGCCGCACCTTCGTCGCCGCGGCGCCGCTGCGGGCGAGAGGCTCGCACTGCCTTGTCCGGCTCGTGCCACGATACGAGCATGGATGGTGGCTCGAACGATCGAGACACCGTGGCTGCTGAGGACGGTATTGAGATCATCTCGGTGCCCACGACGGTTACGCAACTCCAGGCGGTCGCCGAGCGGACGTTCGGAGACCTCGGACTTCTGGAAGCTGTGGTCGATGTCTAGCGCCGCGTCATGGCGATCGGGGGCGGCCTGTATGTCGATGAGCAGTCGGCCCTGTTGAACGCCGGCTCGCGGCAACGTGCTTTGTGGCGACCGCGGCCCACGGGTCCCGGAGCGCGACCAGGGTCGCGGCGGCGCGGCTCCGCCAGAAGCTGGCGATCTCTCCCAGGGCAAGCTCGGTCGCATGGTGGCGCGCGATCCAGCCCACTGCCTCGGTCGACAGCCAGGCAAGCGTGGCCGGAGCGTCCTGTTGGAACAGGGCACGGAGGGCGTAGGCCCGTTCGCCCATCCGCAGCGCGAGACCAAGGTCGCGCGAGGCGTTCGCCAGGTCGCCGCGGACGATGACCATCCCGCTGCGCACTGGGGCGAGGATCGCCGCAACCCACTCGTCGGCGGACGCATCCGGCTCCGGGAGCGGCGGCGCCATGCGGAGGTGAAGGGGCAATCGCTCCGGGGCTGGAAGGTTGGCCGCCTCGTCGAGGAGGGTACGCTCCAGCAAGCTGGCCCAGGCTTGGTGATACGGGCCGGCGATCTCGCGAAGCTTGGCGAGATACGGCAGGGCCCAGCTCAGCAGGTGCTCCCACAGGAGTGCCCGTCGGGCCTCGCGCCGGAGCACGAGGCGGGCGTCGTCAGGCTCGCTTGCCTCCGCGTCGAGGAGCGTGGCGTAGAGGCCGAGCAGCGCTGCCAGGTGATCCGGTTCGGCGGGCGGCACCAGCCCGATCGCGCGCCAGAAGCCGGCGACACGGTCGCGTGCCTCGCCGCCGAGCATCCCCTCCGCCCCGAGATGCACCGATGCGTACGGATACGACTGGAACAGGAAGACGGCGGTGTGCTCCGCGGTATCCGGGACCCCGGGCAGCCCAAGCGCCTCGGCGATCCGCGCGTGACCGGGCAGCGGGCTCTCGCACAGGACGCCAAGCGCCCGAAACAACTCCGCGCGCGGCGAGCCGCTGGAGGCGCGCGGGGAGCCCGGGGCGTCGCCCGAGCGGGCGCGATGGGATAGCTCGACGCCCGCAGTCACCTCGGGTTCACGTCACACCGGCCTTCGGGCGCTCCGCCGGCAATCGAAAGGCGTCGCGCCCGGGCTTGAGCGGTCGCATCATCCAGTACGGTCGACGGGTCCCGTCGGGCGAGACCTCGCGAGCCCCCCGGGTCATGGCCAGCCAGTGTAGATAGACCTCCCGCGCCCGCGCGGTATCGACGTGGATGTCGCCGTAGCGGTCATCCGGCTCTGCAAGGCGCACCCGGACGGCCTGGTGCCAGCAATGCTGCCCGGAAATCGGGTCGGGGTGGACCGGGAAGGTGAGGTTCTGGTGTACGCCCACGTCCGTCCACCAGATGCGCTTCGTGTCCGGGTCGGCCGATTCGAACGGCTGTACGCCGCGCGTCCGGCGCATCGCCCAGGCGTCACCCTCGTGATCCAGGGCGACCGTCGCCATCACGGCCCGCTGGCCCGCGTCACCCAGCTTCCAGCGGCCCATATGGTGGCTGCATGCCGCGACCCCGGGCCGGATCCCCTCCGTGAGCCAGGGCCGCAGGACGAAGTAGCCGATCTCCGTCTCCACCCGGACGAGGTCGTTCGGGCCGATCCCGAGGCGCCCGGCATCGCTGGGATGGAGCCACAGCGGGTTGGTGTGCGCGATTTCGTCGAGCCACTTCGCGTTCGCGCTCCGGGTGTGGATCTGGACGGGCAGCCGGAAGGTGGAGATCAGGACCATCTGGTCGTCGGCCAGCGCATTCTGGTGCACATGGCTGCGGATGTAGCCCGGGATCGCGTGCTCCGGCCAGCCCCACCGGGCCAGGGTGGAGGAGTAGAACTCGAGCCGGCCCGACGGGGTGGGGAAGCCCTGGCGCACCTGGCCGTCGACGACCACCCCGACCGCGCGCCGCCCGTCGGCATCGGGATCCGGCGCACCCATCGGCACGACGTTGGGGCTGGCCGGCTTGTCCGTCCTCGTGTAGACGCGCCCAAACTCGTCGGTGGCCGTGTCGACCAGCTGCTCGGCCGGGACGAGCGTGTCGTGGACCGCGCCGACGCCTTTGCGGATCTCGAACGCGCCGTAGCGGCGCATGTACGCAAGCGGCGTCAGGTCCTCCTTGGCCGCCGCCTCCGGCAGGCCGGGCACCGAGTGTTCGAACATGTACGCGTAGTACTCATCCACGCTGATCCGTTCGCCGGGCCGAGTAGGGGACTCGTAGAACTTGCGGATCCCGAGGGCGCCGTCCCGATCGATCCGCCAGGACAGCTCCATCCAGAACTCGTTCTCCTCCCAGACCTCGCCGGGGTTCACCTGGCGCGTATCGGAGATGGTCTCGCCCATTCGCTCGCGGGCGGCCCGCAACACGGGTTGGCGAAAGCCGATCCACTGGCCGTCGTACTGCTCGTACGAGTGGACATCGTGGCGCTCCGAGCCGTGCCCCATCGGCAGGACGTAGTCGGCAAAGAAGGCGGTCTCGCTCCACGTCGGCGTGAGGGCCACGTGCATGCCCACCCGGGACTCGTCGGTCAGCGCCTCGATCCAGGAGAACCCGTCCGGGTTGGTCCAGACCGGGTTGTAGACACGTGAGAAGTAGACGTCGAGCTTGCCCCGGCCCTCCTTCAGGAAGTGCGGGAGCAGGAATGACAGTTCGTTGAGGGCCAACGGGTATTCCACCGGCCAGGTCAGGTCATTCCAGGTGCGCGGATGGGGCGGCAGGTGGATCGGCTTGGGGACGAACTTGTTCCAGGCGTTGGGATAGGTTCCGCCGGGCACGGCCACGGCACCAAGCAGGCAGTTGAGCAGGAACAGGGTCCGCGAGACCTGCCAGCCTCCGAGGTTGCCGGCGGCGGCCGATCGCCAGGTGTGGGTCGACAGGCGTGTTCCGGCATCGGCCACGATCTCCGCGACCTGTGCGATGACCGCTGCGTCCACCCCGGACTCGTGCGCGGCGTAGTCGAAGGTGAAGCCGACGTACAGCTCGTGCAGGATCGCTTCGAAGGTCTCGAAGGTGCGCGGCCGATCCGGATGCTCGGCGGCCAGGTATTCCTCCCAGTTCCACCAGCGCCGGATGAATTGGCGGTTGTGGCGGTTGGTGGCGATCAGGTGGTTGGCGATCGCCAGCATGATCGCGGCCTCGGAGCCGGGCCAGGGCGAGAGCCAGTGGTCGGCGTGGGTGGCGGTGTTGGACAGGCGCGTGTCGAGGACGATCACCTTGGCCCCGTTGGCTTTCGCCTCGACGATCCGCTGGGCATGCGGGTTGAAGTAGTGGCCCGCCTCCAGGTGCGAACTGATCAGCAGGATCACCTTGGCGTTGGCGTGGTCCGGGCTGGGCCGGTCGATTCCGGTCCAGAAGTGGTAGCCGGTCCGGCCGCCGGACGAGCAGACGTTGGTGTGCGAGTTGTGACCGTCGACTCCCCAGCTGGCGAGGACCCGCTCCGTGAACCCGTCCTCGCCGGGGCGTCCGACGTGATACATGACTTCGTTGGGACGCTCCTCGACGATGGCCGTCCGGATCCGTGCGGCGAGATCGTCGAGCGCCTCATCCCAGGTGACGGTCTCCCAGCGACCCTCGCCACGTGCCCCGGCTCGCCGGAGCGGCTGGAGGATCCGGTCCGGATCGGTGATCTGGTTGAGCGTCGCCGGACCCTTGGCACAGTTTCGGCCGCGCGAGCCGGGGTGCTCCGGGTTGCCCTCGAACTTGCGGACCTGGAGCGTGTCGCGATCGACATACGCGAGCAGCCCGCACGCGGATTCGCAGTTGAAGCAGGTCGTGGGTACCAGCATGTAGCGCTTCTCGACCTTTTCCGGCCATGACTTCGAGTCCAGCTCGACCCAGTTGTCCCAGCGCTCCTTCGGCGGGTAGGCCGCCAGATGGATCCGGCTGGCACCCGGATAGAAGGTCTCGCCGCGCGCCTCGGTGGCACTTCGGGCGGCACTGACCAGGCGGCCAAGGGCCTCCGTTGTCGCCTCGGGGGGCCGGCGCTCCTCCGTCATGCGAGCGGGACCGACTGGCCGGCCTGGACGTAGGCGTGCTCGTGGGCGAGCAGCCCTGCCAGCGCCGCCGCGCCTGCCAGCGCCGCGGGTGCTGGCCCGATCGGGGCGAGCAGGCACGCGGCGACCAATGCGGCTCCCAGCCAGAACCAGCCCCGGAATCGGCCGCGGGTCATCTGCCAGGTCGCGAGGTTGGCGTGGGCGGTCGGATGGCCAAGGGTGATCTCGCCGGCAACCATCAGGAGATGGAGCACGGACGATGCCGCCAGCAGCAGCGCCAGCGCGGGTACGGCGGGCGGCTCCATGACCAGCGCGACGGGGATCAGGATCGCCGAGCCGGCGAGGATCGCCTGGGTCGCGAGGTGCGGCGGCAGCAGCGGGCTCTGCCACAGATCGCGCGCCTTTGCCTGGGCGAACAGGTAGGCCGTGTAGACCGCGGTCATCACCGCGAGCGGCAGACCGGCGAACGCGAGGAGCGCCTGGAGGCCCAGCGTCCCGCGGCCGCTGCCGCCACCGCCACCGCCACCGACGACGGACAGGATGAAATGCAAGCCCAGAACGGCCGCATAGCCGCTGATCAGCAACGCTCCGCGGACGAGCCAGCTCCGCCACTGGGGCCTCGTGAAGATGTAGACGAAGCGGCGCGGGTGCTCGAGGTCGGCCAGCAGGATAAGCCCGGTCAAGGCGAGGAAGCCACCTGCCAGGATCGGCGCCGCCCATTGCCACAGCGGCCCCGTGTCGCTGATCACGCCGGCGAGGATCAGGAGCAACGGGACGAGATAGGCGCCCGCGGCGATCTCCTTGGTCCAGGTGTAGAGGCTGACCCGCCAGTCCCACGGCGCGCGGTGGGTGACGTCGTAGGCGAGGAGGGCGGCCGCGGAGCTGTTGGCATGGTTCGGATGACCGGACTCGACGATCATCGGACCGCGCTCCTTCTCGCTCCACATGTAGACCGGGCCCTCCGGCGCGCGGGCGGCAAGCGGGTCCAACGTTGCCTCGTGGGCTCCTTTGTAGAAGACGCCCGGCCGGGTCTCCTTCTCGGGGCGGCGCACCTGGACCGGCTCGCGGTTGATGATCTGGGCCACCCGCGAGGTCGGGTCGTTGAGGTCGCCCACCAGGATCGCCTCGGCCGGGCAAACGACAACGCACGCCGGCTCCAGCCCGACATCGATGCGTTGGGCGCAGAAGTTGCACTTCTCGGCGGAGTGGTCTTCGGGGTTGATGAAGATCGCGTCATATGGGCAGGCGGCGATGCACGCCTTGCAGCCGATGCACGAGTTCTTGTTGAAGTCGACGATCCCATCGGGCCGCGTAAACATCGCCGACGTCGGGCAGGCAGCGACGCACGGGGCGTCACTGCACTGGTTGCAGCGGGTGACCTGGAAGTTCCGTCGCACCTGGGGGAAGGTGCCCACCTCGACGGCCTTGACGTAGGTCCGCGTGACACCCAGCGGAACCTCGTTCTCCGACTTGCAGGCGGTCGTACAGGCGTGACAACCGATACACCGATCCTGGTCAAGAACCTTGACCCAGCGTGGTGGGGCGACCTCCGCCATCGGCAGGACGCGCAGGGCGGGTCGCGGCGCGGACGGACGTGCGGGCTCCGCTGTCACAGCCATCCCTCGGTGGTTCCTCCCAACGTCTCACGCCCCAGTCTGGACCAATTGACCTCGTCGAGTACGATGCAGTTCGAAGGATCGCAGGGACGGAGGATCAGGATGGCTGGAATCGCGACGGTGGATCGGACGCTTGACTGCAAGGGCATGCTCTGTCCGATGCCGATCGTCAAGCTGGCCAAGGCGATCAAGGAACTCGCGCCCGGACAGGTCCTTCTCCTGGAGGCCACGGACCCGGGCTCGATCCCCGATGTTGCGGCATGGGCCACGAGCACGGGCAACCCACTCCTGTCGCACGACAAGGTGGGGCGGGTCATGCGCTTCTGGATCCAGAAGTCCTGACGCTGCCCGCGTCCCGGGCCATCAACTTCGTTCATCCGTCAATACCGAGTGAGAACGGGAAATCAGCAATGCTTCAAACAGCGAACGCGACACTTCCGGAACTGGACCACCTCATTCGAGATCGGGTCGACGAGATCGTGGCAGCCCGAGTCGACGAGATCCTCGCGCAACGTGAGGCGGAACGTCGAGCCAAGCCAAAGAAGATGGCCATCATTGCAACCAAGGGCACGCTCGACTGGGCATACCCGCCGCTCATTCTCGCCACAACCGGCGCGTCGCTCGGCTGGGAGGTCGGCATCTTCTACACGTTCTACGGACTCAAGATCCTGCAGAAGAACCGCAAGCTGGAGATTGGTACGACGGGCAACCCCGCGATGCCGATGCCCATCCCGATGCCACAACTCCTGACCGCGCTGCCGGGCATGACGCCGATGGCGACGTGGATGATGAAGAACCAGTTCAAGGATCACGGGGTCGCCTCCATCGATGAGCTCATCGACCTCGCGGTCGAGCTCGGCGTGAAGCTTCAGCCGTGTGGCATGACGATGGACGTGTTCGGGTTCAAGGAAGACAGCTTCATCGACGGCATCGAACCGGTCTGCGGAGCTACCCACTTCCTGACCTGGGCGGCCGACGC
>CAYRTS010000039.1:0-26966 GCA_964427285.1 uncultured Anaerolineaceae bacterium | reverse complement strand
ATTGGCTGGCGAGGAAGGATTCGAACCTTCAATCCCCTGATCCAGAATCAGGTGCCTTACCGTTTGGCCACTCGCCAGCGATGCCCGGAGGGCGTCCCCGAGTCTACCCTGCCCGACCCGACGCCTCAAACTCCGGGCTGGACCGGTCCTTGTGAGTGCCTCGCCTGGACCTTGGCCCATGTGTCCTTGAGCGTGACCGTCCGGTTGAAGACGAGCGCCCCCGGCGCCGAGTCCGGATCAGCGCAGAAGTAGCCCAGCCGCTCGAATTGCACCGTGGCGCCGACGGGAGTCTCGGCTAGCACGGGCTCGACGAACGCTTCGCGCAGCACGCGCTCGGAGTTGGGGTTCAGGTCATCGAACAGGTCACGCCCGTCCGAGCCTGGGTCCGGGCTCGAGTACAGGTGGTCGTAGAGCCGGACCTCGGCCCCTAGCGCATGCCGGGCCGACAGCCAGTGCAAGGTCGCCTTTGGCCGCCTGCCGTCCGGCGAGTCCCCGCCACGCGTGGTCGGGTCGTAGGTGCAGCGCAGCTCCACGACACGCCCCGAATCGTCGCTGACGACGCCGGTGCACGTCACGTAGTAGGCGGCCCGAAGCCGGACCTCGCGGCCGGGTGCCAGGCGGAAGAACTTCGGGGCCGGCTCCTCCATGAAGTCGTCCCGCTCGATCCACAGCTCACGCGTGAACGGCACTCGCCGCGAACCAGCCGCCGGATCCTCCGGGTTGTTGGGGACCTCCATCTCCTCGACCAGGTCGTCTGGGTAGTTCTCGATGACCATCTTGAGCGGGTCGAGGACGGCGAACCGGCGGGGAGCGACGCGATTGAGGACGTCGCGGACCGAGTGCTCGAGGAGCGCCATCTCGTGCATGCTGTCGGCCTTGCCCACGCCGATCTCCGTGGCGAAGTTGCGGATCCCCTCGGCCGGGAAGCCCCGCCGGCGCAGGCCGGAGATCGTCGGCATGCGGGGGTCGTCCCAGCCGCGGACATGGCCCTCTGTGACGAGCCGGAGCAGGAACCGCTTGGACAGGACGGTGTGGGTCAGGTTGAGCCGGGCAAACTCGTACTGCCGTGGCCGCGATGGGACGGGCAGGTGCTCGATGAGCCAGTCGTAGAGGGGTCGATGGGCTTCGAACTCGAGCGTGCAGATCGAGTGGGTGACGCCCTCGATGGCATCGGACTGGCCGTGGGCGAAATCATAGGTGGGGTAGATGCACCAGCGGTCTCCGGTCCGCGGGTGGGCGGCGTGGAGGATCCGGTACAGGATGGGATCGCGCAGGTTGATGTTGGGCGAGGCCATGTCAAGCCGGGCCCGCAGCACGCGTGCGCCGGTCGGAAATTCCGCCGCGCGCATGCGCTCGAACAGGTCGAGGCTTTCGGCGGTCGGCCTGTCACGCCACGGCGAATTCCGGCCGGGCTCCGTGAGCGTCCCTCGATGCGCCCGGATCTCGTCGGCTGACAGGTCGTCGATGTAGGCGTCACCCGCGTTGATCAGGTGGAGGGCCCACGTGTAGAGCTGCTCGAAGTGATCGGAGGCGAAATGGAGATGCTCGCCCCAATCGAAGCCGAGCCAGCGGACGTCCGCCTCGATCGCGTCGATGAACTCCTGCTCCTCCTTGACCGGGTTGGTATCGTCGAAGCGGAGATGGCAGCGGCCCCCGAATTCCGCCGCGATGCCGAAATTCAGGCAGATCGACTTGGCGTGGCCAATGTGCAGATACCCGTTCGGCTCCGGCGGGAAGCGCGTGACCACGGTCTGATGGCGACCGGATCGCAGGTCCGCAGCGACGATCTCGCGGATGAAATCGGCACGCTCGGGCGGCTTTGCTGTGTCGATGCTCATGGGCACATCCGGACCGGGAGGTGGATCGGGGGAGGTTGGCTGGCGAGCAAGGATTCGAACCTTGAATCCCCTGATCCAGAATCAGGTGCCTTACCGTTTGGCCACTCGCCAGTAGACCGGGCGCGATCTTACCGCATCGGGCGCCCGGCTCCCCTCAGGACTTCCCCTGAGGATTGTCCCCTCAATGATCGAGGGCCGCGGGCTGGCGGACTCTCGGGCTGGCGGACTCTCGGGCTCCCACGCGGCGGTCCTCTGCTACCCTGCCGCCCGTGCCACCGCCGTCGGAACCCACCGGGCCGCCGCCTGACCTCGACCCAGCCGATATCGAAGAGCTGCTTGGCCAGTCGCTGGCGCCCTCTGACGCGCCGCCCGACGCGCTGGCCGAGCCGCGCGATGAGCCGGTCGACGCGCCGCGGCGTCGGTCGCGCTATGTGCCGGCGTTTCTCGATGCGCTGATCCCGGGCCTTGGCCACCTTGTGGCCGGTCGCAACCGCCGAGCCCTGCTGTTCGTTTCTCCGCTCGTCGTGATGGTTGCGGTTGCGATCTTGGTCGTGGCGAGCACCTCGGCGCCAAGGCTGGCGGCCACGCTTCTGTCCGTCGAGATCATCTGGGGTCTGTTCGTCGCCCAGGGGCTCCTTCTCGCCTCAAGGTTGATTGCCGTCGGCTCCAGCCTGTTCGACCCGTCCCTTCCCAAGCCGGGTCGGCGGGACCTGGTGCCAATCACCCTCCTGCTCGCCTTCGTGATCGCGCCGCAGGCCTATGCCGGATATGCGACCGAGATCGCCCGCGAGGCGGCCGACCAGATCTTCGTCGAGCCGGGGCCCGTGGCGGTCCTCCCATCCTCTCGGCCCGCGCCGGACCCGAGCTTCCTCTCGACGGTTCCGCCGAGCCCGTCGACCGCGCCGTCACGGAGCCCGACCGGCGACCGCATAACGGGACTCATCATCGGCGTTGACGCCGGGGTGGGTCGCAATACCTATCTGACCGACACGATGATCGTGGTCTCGCTGGATCGCACGACGCGGACCGTGTCCATGCTGTCCATCCCTCGGGACATGGTGGACGTGCCGATGTCTGACGGTCGCCAGTTCCGCGACAAGATCAATTCGCTGGTCTCCTATGCGCGGCGCAACCAGGAACAGTTTCCTGGCTCGGACGGGACCGGGTTCGACGTCCTGATGGATGCGCTCGGGACCCTGGTCAACATGCCGATCGACTACTACGCCAAGGTCGATCTCGGCGGCTTCGTCCGGGTGGTGAACGTCCTGGGTGGGGTCGATGTCAACGTTGCACGGGCGTTCTGCGACCCGAGCTACGACGAATACGGCTTCAGCCGCGGCTTCTCGATCACCGCCGGGCGGCATCATCTCGACGGCCAGCAGGCGCTAGCCTATGCGCGGGTCCGCAAGGCATCAGGCGAGAGCGACTTTACCCGGGCCGCTCGCCAGCAGGAGGTCATCTCCGGGATCCGCGACTCGATCGTGGGCGGGGGCTTCCTGAACGATCCGATCGGCCTGCTCCAGGCCATCGGCCAGACGGTGACGACGAACCTGCCGCGCGAATTGCTGCCTGACCTGGCTGAGGTGGCCAGTGAGATTGGGCGCGAGCAGACCTATCGAGCCGTGGTCAACCATCCGCTTGTCAGGTCCGGATTTGATATTCGGGGCTCCATCCAGATCCCGGACGTCCCGGCCATCCGCGCCCTGGCCGCCGCCCTGTTCCCGGTCGACGGCGAGTTGCCGGCCGCGGAGTACGCGGTGGTGAAACCGGGGTCAGGCCCGGGGCCGTCAGCCAGCCCGGGACCGGCCGTCGGGAGCGGCGTCGCCGGATGTGCACCGGCGCCGAGGCCGAGCCAAACGGCGACCCCTTCTCCGAGCGCATCGCCCTCGGGCGAGGCGAGCGAGTCGCCCGGCGAGCCGAGCCCGTCAGCGGAGCCGAGCCCTTCTGGCGACCCGATCCCATCCGCCGAGCCAAGCCCGACGCCCGAGCCCGAACCGACCGCGACACCCGAGCCCTCAGCAACGCCATGACGCTGTGGATCTCGCAGCGCGACGCGCGCCTGTGGGCCGCTGCTCGGAGCCATCCTGGATCGACCCCCGGTGCCGGCCACGAATTCCCGAATCGGCATCGTGGGTGCAGGTGCTGCGCCCGTGGCAGGAATCACGCCGAAACCGCGAGCTTCGGAGCCGAGCAGCGCCCCCTCAGCCGACGAGCGCCTCCCGGAGCAGCACCGTCAGCTGGTCCCACTCGACCAGGAAGGCGTCGTGGCCCTTGGTCGAGGTGATTTCGCGATAGGTGGCCGCCACTCCGGCCGCCGAAGCGGCATCGACGAGCGCCTGTACCTGGCGCGGGCCATACAGGATGTCGCCCTCGATGCCGATCCCCGTAAGGCGGACACCACCGTGCGCGAGCCGGTGGACCGCGCCGTCGACACCGTCATGTGTGCGCCCGATGTCGTGGCTGTCCATGGCGCCGACCAGGATCCGGTAGGTGGCCGGGTCAAAGCGGTCGACGAGCTTGTCGCCCTGGTAGTCCAGGTAGCTGACGACCGACGGTCGTCCGTCGGCCGCAAGCGAGCCCGCGAAGCGCTGGGCGAAGTCCATCTCGCTGCGATAGGTGGTCATGGCGAGCTGGCGAGCGAGCGAGAGGCCCTCGATGCCGAGCTGTTCGATGAGCTGGACCTGGAGATGATTCCAGGCGATGGCCAGCGGCCCAATCGAGGCAGGGGCGGCGATCGGGGCCACGTGGCGAACGGCCGCCGGCCGCGCCAGGGCGACCTCGAGGGCGACCATGCCTCCGAGCGAGCCACCCGAGGCGAGAGCAAGTTCCGTCGCGCCGAGTCCGTCGAGCAGTGCCCACTGGACCGCCGCCTGGTCGACGATCGTGACGGCGGGGAACGCCTGCCCGTACGCCCGGCCCGTCTGGGGATCCACTGAGGTGGGCCCAGTCGTCCCGTAGCGTCCGCCGAGCAGGTTGGCGCAGAGCACGCCATACCGCCGGGTATCCAGTGCCCGGCCCTCGCCGATCAGGGGCTCCCACCAATCGCCGGCGGCGTCGGCCGAACCGGTGAGGGCGTGGACCACCAGGACCTGAGGCGCCGCTCCCGGAGGCGGACCGTCATGCCGGTAGGCAACGGTCAGGTCGGGCAGGGTGACCCCGCTCGCGAGGGTGAACGGCCCCAGCGACGCGGTTTCGAGCCGGCCGGTCCCCGTCGGGAGACCGGCCGGCATGGTCGATTGCGTCGTCGGGGCCCGCAGCTTCACCCGGCCGCGCCGACGAGGGTCCCCTCGGCGGCGCTGTCGGACGTGGCGGCCGCAAGCGCCTGTCCAAGGTCCGCGATGAGGTCGTCGATGTGCTCAAGCCCCACCGACAACCGGATCAGGTCAGGAGTTGTCCCAGTGAGGACCTGCTCCTCCGGGTCAAGTTGCGAGTGGGTCGTGGAGGCCGGATGGATGATCAGCGACTTGGCGTCGCCGACATTTGCCAGCAGGCTGAAGATCTGGACGTTGTCGATGAGCCGACGGCCAGCTTCCACGCCGCCCTTGACGCCAAACGTGACGACCCCGCCAAAGCCGCCGGTCAAGTACCGCTTGGCCAGGCCATGGGACGGGTGCGATGGCAGGCCCGGGTAGCTAACCCAGGTGACCTCTGGCTGCTGCTCCAGCCAGCGGGCGACCGCGAGGGCGTTCTCGCTGTGGCGGGTGATCCGCAGCGGCAGGGTCTCAAGACCCTGCAGGAACAGGAACGAGTTGAACGGACTGAGCGCGGCACCCAGATCGCGCAGGCCCTGGACGCGCAGCTTGAGGATGAATGCCAGATTCCCGAAGGCGCCCGTGTAGCTGATCCCGTGATAGGACGGATCGGGGTCGACGAAGTCCTGCTTGAACCGCTCGGATGCTGTCCAGTCGAAGGTGCCGGCGTCGACGACCACCCCGCCGATGGCCGTACCGTGCCCTCCGATCCACTTGGTCGCCGAGTGGATGACGATGTCCGCCCCGTGCTTGATCGGCTGGGCGAGCAGGGGAGCGAAGGTGTTGTCGACGATGACCGGCACGCCGCGGGCATGGGCGACGTCAGCGATCGACGCGAGATCGTGCACGTCCAGGCGTGGGTTGCCGATCAGCTCGAGGAAGACAGCCTTGGTCTTCTCGTTGATGGCGCGCCCAAACGCGGACGGGTCGGAGCCGTCGACATAGGTCGTCGTAATCCCGATCTTGGGCAGGGTGTGGGTAAACAGGTTGTAGGTCCCGCCGTAGAGGCTGGATGAGGAGACGATGTTGTCGCCGGCGCGGGCGAGATTGAGGATGGACAGGGTCTCAGCGGCCTGGCCGGAGGCAACCCCTAGCGCCGCAACCCCGCCTTCCAGCGCCGCGACGCGCTGTTCGAAAACATCCGTCGTCGGGTTCATGATTCGGGTGTAGATGTTCCCGAACTCCTGGAGGCCAAAGAGCCGGGCCGCATGCGCGGCATCGTTGAAGACGTAGCTGGTCGTGGCATAGATGGGAACCGCGCGAGCGTTCGTGGCCGGATCGGGCTTCTGGCCGGAATGGAGTGCCCGCGTCTCGGGTCGGAAGGTGGTCGGATCGAGTTCTGCCATTTCGTGGTTCGTCCTTTCTGTCTGGATGGGTGATCGGAGCGTGCCGGCGCTACTCAGGCCGCGGCGACGTCGGCCTGTGCGGATGGCGTGAGCAGCTCGAGCCGTACCTGGGTCGGGTTCGAAAGCAGGTCGAGAACCGGGCAATGCGCGTCGACATGGTCGCGCAGGCGCTGGAGGTCTGCCACCGGCGCCGTGCTATCGAGGCTGACTGTACCGCGGATCGTCAGGAACCCGGGCCGGATCGAAGCGTCCTCGTTGCCAAAAAAGCCACGCAGGTCGATGTCGCCCTCGAGCGTCACGGCGACGCCGTCGAGCGGAATGCCAAGGGCATCGGCATGGAGCCGGTAGGTAATTTCCTGGCAAGTGGCGAGCGCAGCCAGCGCGTACTCGACCGGACTCGGGGCGAGGTCCGTGCCGCCCAGGGTCGGTGGCTCATCGACATTGATCGTGAACCCTCGAGTGCGCACCTTGCTGACGAGGCCCACCTGCTGCCGGCTCTCCACACGGAATGTGGCGAGTGCGGATGAGGGCGAGGCTGCGAACGCTATCGTGCCCGCGGGGATGACGGCGCCAAACGTGGATGTCATGTGTAATGCACTCCGTGCTGGCTTTGGATCCTGTTCGGGTAGTCCCGGGGTGCCCTGGGAGGGCCAAGAAGTTTCCTGGCGGTCACCCGTCGTGTGGTTCGGAGGAACAAAAAACTGCAGCTCCTGCGTGGAGTCTGCAGCCCCGGGACCAGTGCCTGTGGTCCCGCGTTACCCGTTGCTCAGGTTGCGCGTGACCTCAGGCCCCTTCCTCCGCACGGCGGGGCCGCCAGCGCATACACATGTTCGGGGCGCGGTGTTGGCAGGTCACGGTTCCTCGATGGTGCCCGATCCTGTGGCCTTCGTCAATGGCCGGGCCCGAATCGCAACCTTGGCGGGTCGGCCGAGTGATCGCGGACTGACTAGACTTCATCCATGTCGAACATCCGCACTGCCATCATCGGTCTGTCATGGATTGGGGCCGATCCAGCGCAGAAAGCCTCCGATCCAGTTCTGGGAACGGCTTCGCCGGGCACCCACGCATCGGCGATGGCCACCATCCCCGACATCGAGGTGGTGGCGGGCTGCGATATCGACCCGGGCTCGCGCGAAGCGTTCATCGAACGGTGGAGCAGCGTCTGGCCCGGCCTCCGCGTCTACGAGGACTACCGGGAGCTGCTGGCGAACGAGCAGGTCGACCTCATCTCGATCGTGACCCCGGACCATCTCCATGCGCCAGTCCTCGAGGCGGCGCTGGCCGCCGGAGTCAAGGCGATCTTCTGCGAGAAGCCGCTGTCCACCTCGCTCGACGAGGCCGATCGAATGGTCGAGGCTGTGCGGGCCGCCGGGGTGCCGATGAGCGTCAACTACGGCAAGCGCTGGTACCCGGAGTACGTCGAGGCTCGTCGATTGGTGCGCGCGGGGGCGATCGGTCGATTGGTCCACATCGCGATCGAGGGCGGCGGGCCCCGGGCGATGCTGTGGCGGATCCATACCCACCAACTGGATCTCATCAACTTTTTCGCGGAATCGGAGCCGGCCTGGGTCTGGGCGGAGCTGGAGCCCGGGTGGGAGGACTACGGGACGGCCTACAAGGGTGACGGTGGCAGGACGGCAGCACGGGAGCCGGGCGTCAACACCCACATCGGGTTCGCCAACGGCATCCGGGCGTCGTTCCTTGGCTGGAAGCAGATCCCCCAGGATGTGGTGGTCCATCTGCTCGGAACCGAGGCGCGGATCGAGCTTGACCTCGAGGGGTGGCGCATCGTGACCGTGCCGTCGAGCGACGATCGCGCGCCGACACCGGAACTGGCCAGGCCGTTCATCACGCCGATCACGCCGGAGTTCAACGTGTCAGGGATGTCCGCGGCGCTGCGCGAACTGATCGCCGCGATGCGAACGGGCAGCCCCAGGAGCAGCACCGGAGAGACGGCTCGCCGGACGATGGCCATCACGGACGCGATCCTCCAGTCCGCCGCCCAGGGCAATATCCGGGTGCCCGTGCGTCCGCCGCCGTGGGCCGCCGAGGGGTGACCCAGGCGCCGGCGGAGGGGTTGCGGCCCGAGGGGCTGCTCATCCGCGGGGCGACGGTCTACGACGGCACGGGTTCACCCGGGGTCCCCGCCGACGTCGCGGTTCGCGGGGGACGCATCGCTGCCGTTGGCGCGAACCTGGCGCGGGACGGGTTCGACCGGATCATCGACGCCGGTGGCCTGGCGGTCGCGCCAGGCTTCATCGATCTCCACTCCCATTCGGACTTCACGTTCCCGGCGTTCCCCGATTCGCCCGGGCAGGTCAGCCAGGGGGTCACCAGCGAACTGATCGGCCATTGCGGCGACACGCCGGCGCCGCTGTCGAGCGATCCGGTCCGGCGGCAGCAGCTCATCGACTACGAGATCGCGGCGGGGCCGGACCTCGCCTGGGACTGGACGAGCTTCGCCTCGTACCTTGACGTCCTCGAGGCGGCGCGACCGGCCGTGAACTGCCTGCCGCTCGTTGGCCACACGGCGCTGCGGGTCGCGGCGATGGGCATGGACGAGCGGTCGCCGGGGCCGGGCGAACTCGACGCCATGCGGGTCGGTCTCCGCGATGCGCTGGCGGCCGGTGCCTGGGGGATGAGCACCGGACTCTCGTATGCCCCCGGGCAGTGGGCCACGACACACGAGATCGTGGCAATGGCGTCGCCGCTCACCGAGAGCGGTGCGCTCTACGTCTCGCATACCCGAAACGAGGCCGACGAACTGCTGGCGGCGGTCGACGAGGCTCTCGCGATCGGCGAGACGCTCGGGGTGCCGGTCCAGATCTCGCACCTGAAGGCGTGCGGGGCCCGCAACTTCGGTCGTACGCGCGAAGCCCTGGCAGCCATCGAGGCGGCCCGCGCCCGCGGTGTCAGGGCGGCGTGCGACATGTACCCGTATGAGGCGGGAAGCACCTACCTGAGCCAGATCCTGCCGCCATGGACGTTCGACGGCGGGGTCGATCAGCTCCTGGAGCGGCTCCGCTCCCATGAAGTCCGACAGCGGATCCGACATGACATCGAGTCCGGCCTGCCTGCCTGGGGCAACCTTGGCAAGGCGGCCGGCGGCTGGGACAGGATCCTGATCAACGGAACGCGGGAGCCGCGCGCCGCGTGGGCGAGAGGCCACTTCGTTTCCGACCTGTTGGCGGGCTTCGCCGCCGACCTGATGGCGGGCTCCGCCGCCGACCGAGACGGCCTGGACCTGGTCTGCGATCTGCTGCTTGCGGACGGGGGCGCCTCGACGATGGCGATCTTCATGATGGACATGGCCGATGTCCGCGAGGTCATCGCGTCACCGTTCTGCGGCGTTGGGTCGGACCTCTATGCCGTCACCGCAGCCGAAGCTGCGAATCACCCGCGCTGTGCCGGCTCGTTCGCACGGGTCCTGGGGCCGTGGGTCCGCGACGGGCTGCTGCCTCTCTCAGAGGCGATCCGCAAGATGACGTCGTTGCCGGCCGCGGTGATCGGCCTGACTGATCGCGGTCGGGTCGCGCCGGGGCTCGTCGCAGACCTCGTTGTCTTCGACCCGACAAGCGTCATGGACAACGCGACGTGGGAGCGTCCTGCGGCGCTCGCCACGGGCATTGAAGCTGTGCTGCTTGGCGGTCGTTTTGCGATTGACGGTGGACGCCCGGTCAACCTGCGCCTTGGCCACGTGCTCCGTCGCCCGCCCACTGGCTCCGGGGCACAACCCACCGGGTGATGCAGGTCGGATGCATCAAGGACGCGGCGGTCCCGCGATGACTCCAACGGGGATGGCGTACCGCGAGTCCCGTCTACAGGCCCAGGTGCAGGCGGATGGCCTCGTCGATGTCGAGCATGCTCGCGTTCGGGACGACACCCAGCCGGTCGCTCACCCGTTCGACCGCGATGGATCGAATCTGTTCAGCTTGGGCCTTGGAGTCACGATCGAGGCCCGTCTCGGCGGCACGAAGCAGGACCTGGAACGGAGCGACGCGTGCGACGTTCGATGTCACGGGAACGACGGTGATGACGCCGCGACCCAGTCGGCCGGCGGTCGCATTGGCTGCGTCATTGCTGACGATGACCGCTGGCCGGCGCTTGTTGGCCTCGGCTCCCCGCACCGGGTCAAGATCGACGGAGTGGATATCGCCGCGCCGAATCACGACCGAATGCCGTCGTCAGTGGTCGATTCCCAGATCTCGGCCTCGCCTGACGCCGCCCATTCGTCCCATGCCGTTTCGTAGGTTCCGCCGAGTTCTGCCGTGCGAAGCAGGCGAATGGCGCGATGGAGGGCGGCCGATCGAGAATCGAGGCCTTGCTCCTTGGCATAGGCATCGAGAAAGTGGACGTCTTCGCCGGGTAGGCTGACACTGACCTTCATACTTGAATGCTACAAGAGGTATGCCATGGGTAGCAAGCTTGGATCGGTGGCCGATGCGGGCCCCCAGGCGCTCCTCAGATTGACGGCGTCGCGAGCGTGCCCCTACGCTGGGACCGCTGGCGCCGGTGCGAGTCACGCGGAGGCGGCCCAGAACCCGCGGGAGGAGCGATCCGATGCAATTCGTGCGCTATTCGACGGGAGGCTATGGTCCGCGGCTCGGGCTGCTCCTGGACGGCCGCGTCCACGATCTTGAAGCAACCTCGGGCGGTCGCGCGGCCGGCGGGGACATGCGAGCGCTGATTGAGCAGGGCAAGGCGATCGTCGACGACATCGCGGCGTCGGCCCGGGCCAGCGCCGGCATTCCGCTGGACACGGTTCGCCTCCTGGCCCCGATCGCAAACCCGGGCAAGCTCATTGCCGTGGCTGGCGGCTACTACGCCGATTCCACCGCCGAGCGCCTCCGACCCGAGGCCATCCCGATGCTCTTCGCGAAGCGAACCGACGACATCGGTGGGCCCGGCGACCCGATCACCATCTGGAAGAAATCGCCGGGCGTGGTCGACGAGATCGAGGTCGCGATCGTCATCGGTGTCGGCGGCAGGAACATTTCCCGCGAGCAGGCGATGAGCCACGTCATGGGCTACACGATCTGCAATGACGTATCCGGGCGGGAGCTGGACGTGCCGGCGCCAGGCAGGCGTGAGAAGGAGATGGACGGCTTCCTGGACTGGCTCAACGGCAAATGGATGGACGGCTTCGCCATCCTGGGACCCGCGATCGTGACCAAGGACGAGGCCGGCGATCTGAGCAACGCGCGGATCCAGAGCATCGTCTCCGGCGAGGTTCGCGTGGACGGCACGACCAGCAACGTCAACATCGGGTGGGATGATCTGATCGCCTTCACCTCGACCATGATGACCCTGAACCCGGGCGATCTGATCACGACCGGCATGCCCCACGGACACGGTGCCGAGGTCTTCCTCAAGCCCGGCGACCTGGTCGAAGGGGTGATCGACGGTCTCGGCACATTGCGCAACCCAGTGGTCGCCGAGGCCTGACGCAACCTGATGACTGCCATTCCCGCCACCTTTCGGGCGTACGTCGCCGAGAAGATCGATGACCGGGTCGATCGGGGCGTCCGCGAGTTCGCCGCCGTGGATCTCCCTGCAGGCGAGGTGGAGATCCGCGTGGGCTGGTCGAGCGTCAACTACAAGGACGGTCTGGCGACGCGGGCGGACGGCAAGGTTGCCCGGATCAACCCGCTCATTCCCGGGATTGACCTCGCGGGGAAGGTTGTGGGGAGCGCGGATTCAACGATCGCGGTGGGCTCGCCGGTCCTGGCCCATGGCTATGAACTGGGCGTTTCTCGTCACGGCGGCTACAGCGAGTACCAGCGAGTACCCGCGGGCTGGGTCGTGCCGCTCCCGCCCGGGCTCACACCGCGCGAGGCGATGGCGGTCGGGACGGCCGGGTTTACCGCGGCGATGTCCGTGGTCGCATTGGAGGAACGCGGCCTGACCCCGGCGGACGGGCCCGTGCTGGTGACCGGTGCCTCGGGCGGGGTCGGGGGGACGGCGCTGGCGATCCTGGCCGATCGGGGCTACGAGGTCTGGGCGGCGACGGGCAAGGCGGACGAGGCGGCCCGGCTCCGGGCGCTCGGCGCGGCCGGGATCCTCACCCGGGAAGAGGTGACCGCCGAGGGGCGGCCGCTGGAAGCGGAACGCTGGGCGGGCGCGGTTGACGCAGTCGGTGGCGCGACGCTCCCGTACGTGCTGCGGACGCTGCGGATCGGCGGCGCCGTCGCGGCCAGCGGCAATGCCGGGGGGCCGAAGCTTGAAACCACGGTCTTCCCGTTCATTCTGCGCGGCGTGGCGCTGCTGGGCATGGATTCGGTCTCGATGAAGATCGACCGACGGCGCCGGATCTGGGATCGCATCGCCACCGACCTGCGCCCGCGCGCGCTGGGGGAGCACGTCACGGAGGTGACCCTGGATACCCTCCCCGAGGCGCTCGATGCGATCGTCGCCGGTGCCGCACGAGGCCGCTGGGTCGTCCGCGTCGGCGGTTGACAGGACTGGACGCCGACACTCGCCCTTTCCAGCGCCTTGCCACGAACGGCCGAACGTCCGAGGGGACGTCGATCAGCCATCCGACTCGTCTTCGGGTGCATCGAGCGCGTCCACGCCGGCCCGCAAGTGTCGGAGCGCACGGTCGAAGGCAGACCGCGCGTGGTCGGGAGGCAACTCCGGGAACGGGTGCGCGGCAACCGCCTGGTCGAGTGACAGCTCGCCGGAGTGGACGCGTCGGGCGAGGTCGGCCAGGGCCGTAATCGAGGAGGCCTGGCCATCGGCGAAGGCGCGACCACCGGGGTCACCGTGGCCCGGAACGAGGACGCCGGTCGCGGGTCCGACCATTCCTGCCAGGCCCGTCGCCGTCGCCGGCCAGTCGAACGGGTAGCCGTCACCGTAAAAGGGGACTGCGCCCTGCTCGACGACGTCGCCGCCGAAGAGGACACCCGTTCCAGGGACAGCAATGACGATGTCGTGATCGGTGTGGGCGCGGCCGAGGTACGTGAGTTCAACCCCGCGCCCGCCGACTTCGATGGTCGTCGCCTCGGCGAATGTCCGATCCGGCGGGTCCACGACCACGTCGCCGAGGTCCGCCGCGAGATCCGGTTCGTCCGCCGCGATCGCGGCCTTGCGCGCATCGCCGGTCCGCTCCATGAACGGCACGCAGCCGTCGTGACCCCAGATGGTGGCCGGTCGGAAGAGGCGGTTGCCGAAGGCGTGATCGAAATGGCCGTGCGAATTCACGACCACCGTGACGGGGAATGGGGTCAGGTCCCGAAGATGGGCGGCGATCTCGCGAGCCTGCGGGTATGTCGAGCGAGTATCGATCACGAGCGCCTCGCCGTCGCCCAGCACGACGCCGATGTTCTGGTCATAGAACGCGTAGCGCCGCACGAAGACCCGATCGCCAAGTTCGACCCAGCCTCTGGCAACGGCGTCCTGTGTCGGAGACATCCGCCGCATAGTACGACTGCGACCGAGGTGAGTCGTGCTAGGATCGCGCGGTAACTGAACACCGCCTCCGGGGAGCGCCTCGAGCGCTGAGAGTGTGGCAAGTGCCACAGACCCGCGGAACCTGATCCGGTTCGTACCGGCGAAGGAAGCAGGCCCGTCGACTCGCTGACGCCGTCCCCGTTCCGTGGTGTTGCGCGCGCGTGTCGAGGAGGTTCGGGGCCATGGCCAGCACTGCTCACGGAACCACGGTCGTTGCGCCGTTGCCGGATACCCGCTGGCGGACGCGAGACATCGTCATTGCCGCGGTCATCGGTGTCGCGTTTGGCGTCGTGTTCTGGGCGTGGGGCCTCGCCTGGTCGGCATTCGACCCGGTGTTCGCCTTCGCGCCGCCCGCGAAGGACTTGCTCTACGCGGTCTGGCTGGTCCCGGCCGTCCTTGCGCCGCTGATCATCCGCAAGCCCGGGGCCGCGGTGTTCGCGGAGATGGTCGCGGCCGGCGTCTCGGCCCTGATCGGCAGCCAGTGGGGGGTCGATACGCTGCTGTCGGGCTTCCTCCAGGGCGCGGCGGCTGAGCTTATCTTCGCGTTCACGCTCTATCGAATCTGGTCCTTCCCGATCCTCGCATTGGCGGCGATCGCTAGTGCGCTGGCGGCCTGGCTGCATGATTGGGTCCTCTACTACGCGACGGTCGATACCACCGTTCAGCTCATTCGAGGCGCCGCGATGGCGATCTCGGCGGTGGTCATCGTGGCCGGTGGATCGGTGGCGCTCACTCGTTCGCTCCGCTCGGCGGGCGTCCTTGAGGGCTTTCCGGACTGATCGTCGGTCCATCGCTGTGAGTCGCGGGCACGTCGCTACCGCAGCGAGCGGCGGACTGTGGGACTCGCAAAACCGCATGTACGGACTGGTACGGAGAGGCACGAGGCGAATGGTCGAGACGAGGCCGCGCACCCACGCTCAGCGATGGTCGGTTTCTTGTCGAACGTGGCCGATTTGGGGCTCGTGAACCGAGGAATCGATCCGTATCAGTCTGATGGCGAGGTTATGCCGAGATCGGCGACATTCCTTGGGGCTCCAGTCGCACCTCGACGTGGGAGCGCGCCGGTCGAGCTCGTCGCGCGCGACCTGACGATCACCTACGAGGGCGCGTCAAGGCCGGCACTCCAGGGCGTCTCCGTCGAGGTGCCCGCCGGGGCGTGCCTGCTCATCGTCGGACCGTCGGGGAGCGGCAAGAGCACGTTCGGACTGGCGCTCGCCGGGCTGGTCCCGCGCGAAGTCCGCTCGACCGTCACCGGCTCATTGACCCTGGATGGGGTGGAGACACGAGCGGCCGCGCCCTCCGCGCTGGCGGCGAACGTCGGGATCGTCTTCCAGGATGCGGGCAGCCAGCTGGTCATGGAGCGAGTCGCGGACGAGGTCGCGTTCGGCCTGGAGAACCGCGGTTGGCCGGTGGGAGAGATGCGAGCCCGAGTGCCCCAGGTCATCGCGGAAGCCGGGCTGGCCGGGCTGGAGCGACGCCGGTCCAACCGGCTGTCGGGCGGGCAGCAGCAGCGCCTGGCGCTTGCCGGGGTGCTGGCGCCGGAGCCGGGCTGTCTTGTGCTCGACGAGCCGACCTCGAACCTTGATCCGAACGGCGCCGAGGCGCTGTTCGCGCGACTATCGGACCTCCACGCGGCCCGCGCCGTCACGCTCGTGCTGATCGAGCACCACGTCGACCTTGCCTGGCCGCTCGCTGACCTGGTGCTGGCGCTGGACCGCGACGGGTCGATGATCGATGTCGGGCCGCCGGCCGAAGTGCTGGGGCGGTCGCGGGATCGGATGGCAGCGGCGGGGACCTGGCTGCCCGGCGACGGACCGCGCGCGCGTCCCGGTCGGTGGAGCGCATCCCCGGTTCCGCGCGCACCCTCGGTCCCCGGCGCGCCGACGCCCGGCGACCCCGTCGTGATCGCACGGGGCGTCAGGTTCGGATACGAGCGCTCGGCACGCGTCCTGACCGGCGTTGACCTCACCGTCAGGGCAGGGGAGCGGCTCGCCCTTGTGGGTCCGAACGGCAGTGGCAAGTCGACCCTCGCACGACTCCTCGTCGGACTGCTCCGACCCGAGCGGGGAACTGTCCGGCTCGGCGGCTCCGACCCGGCGCGCATGCCGCCTGCCGTCCTCGCCCGGCGTGCCGGCTATGTCTTCCAGGACCCCGAATCGGGGTTTCTCAGCGATCGTGTCCTCGACGAGTTGATGCTCGGCCTGTCCGGCGTCGAGCGCGCGACGGCGCCGGAGGTGATGGCGGGGCTCGGCCTGCCGCTCGAAACCTTCGGTGCCCGCAACCCGTATCGGCTCAGTGGCGGCGAGAAGCGTCGGCTGTCGCTCGCCTGCACGCTGGTCAGGTCGCCGGACCTGGTCGTCCTCGATGAGCCGACGTATGGCCAGGATCGCCTTGGCTACGAGGCGCTGGTACGGATCCTCGATGAGCAAGTGGCTGAAGGGATGGCGCTCGTCGCGGCGACCCATGACCGCCGGTTTGTCGCGGACGTCGCCACCCGCGTGATCACCCTGGCCAACGGCGCGGTGGCGTCTTGATCGGGGCGCGCGACCTGGCATCGGCCCAGCTCGACAGTGTCCTTGGCCGGACGAGCCCCGTTCTCAAGCTGGGCATCGCGCTCGCCTGGCTGATCGGTCTCGCGACCACCACCGCGTGGGCCCCGCCGATCGTGCTCGCCGCCGTGGCGGTCCTGGCCGCGTTGACCGTGGGTCGCGTGCCCGCCGCCGACCTGGCCCGGGCCGTCGCGCCGCTCTGGCTCGCGGCGGCCGGTCTCGCCTTCTTCAACACCGTCTTTGGGCTTGCCAATGCGGACGCCGCCTCGAGCACGGTCCTGACGCTTGGTCCCTGGCGCGTCACCGCGGAAGCGATCGACGCCGGGATCGGTCTCGGATTGCGGGTCGTCGCCATCGGTGCGGTCGGGGCGGTCTTCGCCCTGACCACCGACTCGACCCGGCTGGTCGACGCCCTCGTCCAGCAGGCTCGGGTCCCCGAGCGGTTCTCGTACGGCGCCCTCGCCGCCTATGGCTCGATCCCTCGGTTTGGGGAGGATCTCGTGAACCTGCGAGCCGCCCGGCGGATCCGCGGTCTGCGCGGCAGCTGGCACCCACGGATCCTCGTCGGCCTCCTCGTCCTCGCCATCCGCCACGGCGACCGCATGGCCCTGGCCATGGACGCCCGGGCCTTCGGCTCCGAACCGCGCTCGCGCTACCGGGAAACGCGGTGGTCAACGACGGATCTCTCAATCGGTGTCATGGCCACCGCGGCCCTGCTCGGGGCTCTCGCGTCAGCACGCTGACCCACCAGGCGACCCAGTCACTCGACATCTCGACGTCGGCCGGCGGATGCCCCGCCCGTGTTCACAACGGTTCGGGTCGGGTTCGTGCTGATCGATGAGCGCGCATCACCGGCCCGACGCGCGAGTCTCGGCGCGCGACGCTCGTCAGACGCAGGGAACGTCCGTCCCAGCGTCCGTGTAGTCGGGTTGTCCCGGCGCTGACACGAACTCGTAGTCGTACGTCTCGTCGCCGAGGGCCATCTTCAGGGCGCCGAACGACCGGTTCTGCGTCGCGAGCAGGTTGTCCGGTCTGGGCGGCCGACCGAACTGGTAGAGCTGCCGTCCGCCGGTGCCGACCACGAACTGCGTGATGCCGTTGTGGACCGCGTTCCCATGCGCGTCCTGGGGTGCCCAGCGCTGGTATAGGTGGTTATGCCCGACGAGGACGACGTCGACCCGCTCGTCGTACATCAACTCCCAGAGCGGTTCGAAGGGCGCCGTCTCGTACCCGCCGTTCTGAGTGACGCCATCGTCCACGATCCACTTCTGGAATGGGCGCCAGTCGTAGTAGGGGTGGTGGCCGTAGACGATCGTGCACGCCGCGTCACTGGCTGCGAGATCCTCGGCCAGCCACTCGTATTGAGGAGTCCCGGGGCCACAGCCGGGATCGTCACCACAGATGTCCGAATTCATCGAGACCAGGTGCCAGCCCCCGAGGTCGAACGAGTAGTAGCCGGGTGCCGGGCTCTCCAGCGTCGGGTTGGCCGCCGCACCGAAGTAGTCGAAGTAGCCCTGGGCACCGGCCGTGCCGTATTCGTGGTTGCCCGGGGTCGGCGAGGTGATCTCCTTGAGGTCGCCGAACTGGACGTCCCAGACGCGCATGAATTCGTCGAGCTTGCCGTTGCTGTACTGGAGGTCTCCGAGCGGCAGGAACCGATCCGGGTCGAGCGCGCGGACGAGATCCGCAACTGCGCCGGACTGGCAGGTCGCCGTTCCCTGACCATTCGTCAGCGACTGGCAGGCGAGGTCACCCACGGCGACGATGGTCGTCGTGTCGGCAGGCTCCGCCGACGCGGGTGCGACGAGCGCAAACCCTGTCACCAGGATGACCGCGAGCACCGATGAACGCAGGATCGGCATTGATGTCAATCGGGGGGATCGGGATCGCGGCATGCGGGTCTCCTTGGGTGCGGTGGGCGTCGCCCGCGGATATGACCATGTCGGCCCGCAAGGGACAAGGGCGAGTCGCGGCCCGCGGCCCACGGCCTACCGCCCACACCCTCGCGGGTTCCGCGGCGCCGAATGGCTCAGGCAGCGCGTCCTGCGCGCGCCGGACCCCCTACGCGTCCTGTCCCGTGGTCTGATTGCTTGCCCCCGCGGTAGGATGTCGTCAGTGCCTGACCTGTCTGTGCTGTTTGCCCTGCTCGCCACGCTGGCCGTGGCCCTCGCCGTCATGCTGGTCGGGTACGCGCTGGTCGTCGCGTTTGCCCGGGTGCTTCATCGATACATGCCGGCGCTGAGCAAACCTCCCGACCCGGCGCTCGACGTCCTGCGCACCAGGCTGGCCAGTGGCGAGATCGACGAGTCCGAGTTCCAGCGCCTGCGCTCCGTCCTGGGTAGCCGCTGAGCTTTCAGGCAGGGCGCCTGTCGCTCGCGCGGAGCGGAATGGCTGAGCAGGCGCCGGCGGCCTCCGCCATGATCCACGCCTGACGGGCCTCGCCCGCCATCGACCACCGGAGGATCCGCGTGAGCGACGCGCGAACGATCGTCTTCTTCCCCGAAGGGGCCTATGGCCCGACCAACAACTGCGTCGGGATTGGCAATGTCCTGCGCGAGCGCGGTCATCGGGTCGTGTTCATCGTGGAGGAGTCCTTCGCTGGGACCCTTGAGGCCAAGGGCTTCGAGGAACGGCGGATGCGCCTCGGCCCGCCGCCGGCCGAGGCGGAGATCCCGGGCCAGTTCTGGATCGACTTCATCCGCGACACGGCGCCCGTCTTTCGCAAGCCCACCATCGAGCAGCTCGGCGACTTCATCGCCCCCACCTGGCAGGCGCTCATCGACGGCGCCAAATACGTCAACCAGCGTCTGATCGAGATCTTCGATGAACTGGCACCGGACGTGATCGTCGAGGACAACGTCGTGGCCTTCCCGGCGATCACGGCCAGCCGAACGCCGTGGGTCCGGATCGTGTCCTGCAATCCGATGGAGATGAAGGACCCCGCGATCGCTCCGTTCTCGTCCGGGTATCCGGTCGCGGACCGCATCGCCTGGCCACGATTCCTCGAGGAAGTCAGGCGGACCCACAGCGACATGTGGGCCGATTTCGACGCCTTCTGCCGCCAGCATGGCGAGGCGGGCCTGACCTACGGCCCGCTCGGGCCGGAGTTCATCGCCGAGTCACCGTACCTGAACCTCTACTCATTCCCAGCCGAGGCCGACTACGAACGCTCGCGACCTCTCGGCCCCACCTGGCACCGGGTGGACTCCACGGTCCGGACCGCCGAGGCAACCTGGGAGCTGCCGCCTCATCTCAGCCAGCGCGACGGGGCGTTGATCTACCTGTCGCTCGGGAGTCTCGGATCAGCTGACGTGGGGCTCATGCAGCGGCTCGTCGACCTGCTGGCGACCACGGAGCACCGCGTCATCGTGAGCAAGGGGCCGCTGGCGGACCAGATCACGCTCCACGACAATCAGACCGGCGAGGCCTTCCTGCCGCAGCCAGCGATCCTGCCGCAGGCGGATCTCGTCATCACCCACGGCGGCAACAACACCGTGACCGAATGCTTCCATCACGGCAAACCGATGATCGTGCTGCCGCTCTTCTGGGACCAGGTCGACAACGCTCAGCGAGTCGACGAGACCGGGTTCGGCCGCCGCCTCGCGACCTACGACTTCCGCGACGAGGAGCTGACCGACGCGATCGACGAGCTGCTTGCCGATGAGCCGCTGGCCGCCCGACTCGGCGCGATGTCGCAGCGCATCAAGTCAACCTCGGGCACCGTCCGTGCCGCGGACTTGATCGAGGGTGTCGCCCGCGCTAATTGGAACGCCTGATGGTGGAAAGCCGACCTGCCAAGGCGCGATTGACATCATCGCCTTCGTGGAGAAGTTGACGCCCGCGGGACGGGACGGACTACCTCCGCGGGACTAGGATGGCGACACTCAGCAGTTAACCCGTCACGCCTCAGGAGGCAGTCCCGTGACCGACACCCTCGAGCGAGTCAAGACGTACCAGCAGTTCATCGGCGGCGAGTTCGTGGATGCCGCGGACGGCCGGACGGCCGACGTGATCAACCCGGCGAATGACACCGTCATCGCCAACGTCCCGGCGAGTTCGCAGGAGGACGTCAATCGGGCCGTTGAGGCCGCGGCCAGCGCCTTTGAGACCTGGAAGAAGTCGACGCCCCAGGATCGATCGCTGCTCATGCTCAGGATCGCCGACGCGCTCATCGCCAATGCGGACCGGCTCGGTCGACTCGAGAGCGCCAATGCGGGCAAGCCGGTCGGCGCCGCAATCGACGAGATCGGCGTGTGCGCGGACCTGTTCCGTTTCTTCGCCGGCGCGGCGCGAGTGATGGACGGCTTGGCCGCCAATGAATTCGTGGCCGGGCACACCTCGATCATCCGGCGCGACCCGATCGGTGTCATCGCCTCGATCGCGCCCTGGAACTACCCGCTCTACATGGCCAGCTGGAAGTTGGGGCCGGCCCTGGCGACCGGCAACACGGTCGTCCTCAAGCCGTCCGCGCGGACGCCGCTCAGCGCCCTGGCCTTCGCCGGGCTTCTCGCCGAGATCCTTCCGCCAGGCGTGGTCAACGTCCTGTCCGGCTCGGGCGCCGACATCGGCGATGCCCTGGTCAGCCATCCGACCGTCCGGATGGTGTCGATCACCGGCGACACCGTGACGGGGAAGCGGGTGGCCAGGCTGGCGGCCGAAACGGTCAAGCGGCTCCACCTGGAGCTTGGTGGCAAGGCCCCGGTGATCGTCTTCGACGACGCCGACGTGAATCTTGCGGCCGAGACGCTGCGCTTCGCCGGGTACTGGAACTCCGGCCAGGACTGCACCGCCGCCACCCGTGTCCTCGCCGGTCCGGCCGTGTACGACAATTTCGTCTCGGCGCTCGCGGATCAGGTCAGGACGATCAAGTGGGGTGACCCGGCAGAGGGCGACGACATCGAAATGGGCTCGCTGATCGCGGGGGCCCAGGCAGACAAGGTCCAGGGGATGGTCGATCGGGCGCGCGCCGGCGCGGAGGTCGTCGTCGGGGGAGTTCGGCCCGATCGAGCCGGCTCCTATTACGCGCCAACCGTCATCGCCGGCGCGGACCAGAAGTCGGAGATCATCCAGGACGAGATCTTTGGCCCGGTCGTCACGGTCCAGCGCTTCAGTGACGAGGAACAGGCCGTCAAGTGGGCGAACGACACGCCGTTCGGGCTTGCCTCATCGATCTTCACGAGCGACATCGGCAAGGCGATGCGGGTGGCCAAGGCGCTCGAATTCGGGCATGTCTGGATCAACGAGCACTTCACCCTTGCGTCGGAGACTCCCCATGGTGGTGTCAAGCAGTCGGGCTGGGGCAAGGACGGCTCCAAGTACGCGCTCGAGGACTACACGTTCATCAAGCACGTGATGATCAATACGGGCAGCTGACAAGATCGCCGACATATCCGGGGTCTCGAGGGCGGCCGTCTCCGCCGCCCTTCAGAAGCTCGATCTCGAGCAAGTCGCTGGATCTCGCTGGTTCGGCGCCAAGGGTCGGAGCGTCACGAGGGTCGAGTTCGACGACGCCTTCGTCCTTGACCTGGACGCGATCGCCAGGGTAGCTGGGGCAGCCGGGGCGTCCGCGGTCGCGGGGACAGTCGTGGCCACTGATGGACCCCACGTCCTCGCGATCGCGCGCCTCTTGCTTGATGATCGATCGACGCAGCGCTACACGTTCGCCCTGACGGGGTGGCCGCTGCGGGTCGCGGGCGCCGGGGACGGTGCCTGGCGTGCCTTGCTCGTGGCGATCGCCGACGGTCGAACGATTGCCGGGCTCACGGACGATCGCCCCGAGGACTCGAGCCAGCGAGCCCCGGCACGGTCCGCCCTTGTCTGCCGCCCGGCGCCGGCCCTCGCCGATCTCGTCGGCGGGGGACCCGACGCGGTGCGGGCGCTGCCTGAACGGCCGCTCGGCGCTGACCAGTCGAACACGTCGGTCGTGGTCGGGGAGCGGGTGCTCCTCAAGGCGTATCGCCGGTTGCAGTCGGGGCTCAACCCGGAGCTGGAAATCGTCGCCTTCCTGACCGAAGAGGCCCGATACCGGGGCGTGCCCCCACTCGCCGGCTACGCGGAGGTGGTGTCCAGATCCGGCGAAGTTGCCACGGTGGCGGTCGCCCAGACGTTCGTCGCCGACGGGATCGATGCGTATGAATCGATCGCCGAGACGCTCACCGGGTGGCTGTTGGGCGCTCCCCCGGTCGACCTTGAACTCGCGACCGAGGTCGCGGCCGAGCTTGGCGCGTTGACCGCTGGTCTCCATGTCGCCCTCGGCGATCCGCGCGGCATCCCCGAGTTCGAGCCGCGCGCGGCCACCCGTGCCGAGTTGCGCGGCTGGGCCCGATCGGCGCAGCGACAACTGGTCCGCGCCGTGGACGTCACCCCGGGTGAGGCCGGGCGGGTCCTCCACGATCTGGCGGCCGCGATCGCCGCGGAGCTGACCGTCTTCGAGGCACTCCCGGCGGCGCCGATCCTCACCCGGGTCCATGGCGACTACCACCTCGGCCAGGTGCTGATCACCGGCGACGGCTTTCGGGTTGTCGATTTCGAGGGCGAGCCGACGAGGCCGCTCGAAGATCGCCGAGCGCACGGGTCGCCGCTACGCGACGTCGCCTGCATGCTCCGCTCGCTGGACCACGTGGGACGGAGTGCCGGTCGGCGGGCGGTCGCGCGCGGTGGTGGCCCGGTGGCGGCGCCCGGTCTGGACCTGGACGAGTGGCTGCGGCGGTCGCGCCAGCGGTTTCTCGATGCATATCGGGCCGGCTTGCGCGCCGCAGGCTCACCGATCGTCGTGGATCCCACGCTGCTTCGGGCCTTCGAGATCGAGAAGGAGACCTACGAATTCATCTACGCCAGCACCTATCTGCCAACCTGGCTGTGGGCGCCGACCGAAGGGATGCGAGGCCTGTTCGAGCGGACGGTCTGAGGGTTCGGTGCGGGTCGGTCTGATGGTTCGCGCCGGACGGTCTGATGTCCTCGTGCCTGGTTGGTCTGATGTCCTAGGAGTCAGGGTCAGCGGCGCCCGGCAGTGTCGCGGCGGGCGTCGGCAAGTCCGGTGCGAAGCTCGCCCAGTCGGTCGATCGTTTCGAGGTCGAACGGTGATCGAAAGACGAAGATGACTTCGCCGACGCCGAGGGCGTCGTAGGCCGCGATATAGGTCGCCACCGTCGGCGGAGAGCCGCCAACGGATAGCCCGCGGTCCGATCCGTCGGCGGCCACGCGCCCGACGATGCCGTGCGACCGAGCCGTCTCGCCCCAGGCCCGCTGAGCCGCCGCCCGGTCATCACGGATCACGGCGTGGATCGTGACCGTGCGCTCGATCGCCTCGAACGGACGACCGATCTCGGTGCAACGCTCACGAAGCAGGTCGCTGGTCGCGGCGATCCGCTCGGGCGTGCCGAAGCCGTTCCAGATGTCGGCGTAGCGGGCCGTCGTGCGCAGCGTCCGGGCCGGGCCGGAACCCCCGATCAGGATCGGGAGGCGCGGCTGGATCGGAGCGGGAGTGCACAGCGCGTCGCGCATGGCGTAGAAGCGCCCGCCATGGGTCACCGTCTCGCCATCGAGGAGGCGGCGGATCAGCCCCGTGGCTTCGTCGAGCCACTCCAGTCGCTCGCCGAATCCGGATCCGAAGTCAAAGCCGAACGCCTCGTGCTCGCGCCCGAACCAGCCGCCACCGAGACCGAGAACCGCCCGACCGTCCGACAGGTGATCGAGCGTCGTCGCGAGCTTGGCCGTCAGCCCCGGGTTGCGGAAGGTGTTGGCGGCCACCAAGGGGCCAATGCGGACCCGCTCGGTCAGCGCGGCGAGTGCCGCGAGCGTCGCCCATCCCTCGAGCTTGCCATCGGCCGGGTCGCCTTCGTCGGCGAGCAGGTGATCGTCGATCCAGAGCGAGTCCCAGCCCGCCCGCTCAGCGGCCAGGCAGGCGTCCCGTAGCTCCGGCCAGCCGGTCCGGTTGATCCAGAATGCGGCGCCGAAGCGCATCGACTCCTCCTCGGCGATCGTTGTCGCGACTCCCCGTATCGTACGGGTGTGGCCGACCTCCCCAAACTTGCCCCCGCGCTGCACGGGGCGATCCTGGCCTGGTACGGCGCAGAGGGACGCGCGCTGCCATTTCGAGCGACGGCGGACCCGTTTGGCATTTTCGTGTCGGAAGCGATGGCCCAGCAGACCCAGGCAGCCCGAGCCGGGGAAGCCTGGATCCGGTTCATGGCGCGGTTTCCGACGGCCGGTGCACTGGCGGCCGCGACCCCGGCCGACGTTCTGCGGGCATGGCGTGGCCTCGGCTACAACCGGCGGGCTCTGAACCTGTGGCGCGCGGCACGCCAAATCGTCGAGTTGCACGGCGGCGAGGTGCCGGTCGATCTGGCCGCGCTGCAGGCCCTCCCCGGCGTTGGGCCATACACGGCCAGGGCCGTGGCGGCGCTGGCATTCGGGCAGCCGGTGGGTGCGGTCGACACGAATGTTCGCCGGGTCCTCGGGCGGATCGTTGCCGGGCATGCCGCGCCGGCCCTCGCGGCGGCGGCGCTCCAGGAGATCGCGGATGCCGCGGTCCCTCCCGACCGGCCCGGCGCGTGGACGCATGCGCTGATGGACCTCGGAGCGGCGATGTGCCGGCCCCAACGCCCGCACTGTGCGGCCTGCCCGGCGCAGAGCTGGTGTCGGTACGCCCGCGAGAACGCGACGCCGCGGCGGGAACCTGGACCTTCCGTCGCCGGTTCGGGCGGCCGCGGTCCCCGCACCGCGGTCCGGGAGTTCGCGCCGGCCCGTGCCGTCGGTGTCGCTGCGGGTCTTGCAGAGGTTGGCGTCCCTCCCGAGGCTATTGCGGCGCCGGCCCGCTTCGTCACGACGGCGCGATGGTTGCGAGGCAGGATCGTCGATCGGCTTCGGTTGGTAGACGGCGACGGCTGGACAAGGATCGAGGGGCCGATTGGGGCGCATGACGATGCTGCGGTCACGGTCGCACTCGAAGCGCTCGCACGGGAAGGTCTCGTCGAGATCGATAGATCAGGAACGTTCGGTGACGGCCCGCGTGCGAGGCTCCCGGTCTCGTAGGTCGAACTCGCGCCGGCCGTCGCGTCCGGCAACGTGCGAGGTGGCCCAGATCTCGCTGCGCTGACCGGCTGATGCACCCCAAGGCGCGCCGTCGCGTGCGATCGGTCCCATCCGGCGATCCCGTCAGGCCGTCCCGTCAGGCCGTCCCATCCGGCGATCCCGTCAGGCCGTCCCGTCAGGCCGTCCCATCCGGCGATCCCGTCAGGCCGTCCCATCAGGCCGTTCCGTCAGGCGGACCGACGCCTATGCGTCGCGTGCGATGGGTCGGCTCCGCCCGTCGCGCGCAATCTTGCAACCCACGGACGCGGACCATGAAGGACTTGCATGAGAGCCACGCTATGGCTGATCGGTTGCGAGCTCGTGGTCTGCGAGTGCCTAAAGGCCAGCCTACCGTGCGCCACCTGCAAGTTGCGCTCGAGGGCACGCCGACTCCGGGTGGATCGAGGGCGAATCCCGGTTTCTCACCCGCGATACCAGCCATAGCGTGGCCTGGGTGCATGTTGCTCATGATCTGGAAGGCGGCCAGCCGCTGGCACGATGCCCCCCACCTGACGCCGACCGCCCGTCGGCCCGACCCAGCAGACCCAGCCCGGCCGCCGCAATCCAACACGGCCCGCCGTGGCCCGGCGTCGGCTACGCTTCGGGGGCCATGCCCACCGACACCTCTCCGACCCCGCGTGCCCGCGTCCCAGCCTCGAACGGCGACCCGGAACCCGGTGTGGCCGGCGGGTCCAAACCGGCATCCGTTGTCGCCCCCCGATTGCCCGCGGATGATCCCGTGATCTTCACCATGGATCTGCGTGGTCTTCGGCGGCATTGGGCGGCCCATGCCGCACTGCCCGCCATCTCGGCCGAAATGATGACCGGCGCTGATCACAAGGCGCAGGCCCTGGGCTACCCGCAGGAACGGCTGATGGAGCATGCCGGAACCGCGGTCGCCGCCGCCGTGCATGCGCTCGCCACGGACCTGGAACGATGGGGGAGCGGCCCCATCGTGGTCCTGTGCGGTCCCGGCAATAACGGCGGCGATGGCTACGTGGCCGCGCGAAGACTCGCCCTGGCCGGCGCCCGAGTGATCGTCGCCATCGTGGCGAGCGCGGCGAGACCCCGGGGAGCGGTGGCAGCCCGCAACTGGGATCGGATCGCACGCGACGGCGGTATCGACAAGGTCCATCTCCCGGTCGCCCGTGACGTGGCCATGTTCGGGAAAGGGATCGAGAAGGCCGCGGTCATCGTCGATGCCCTGCTCGGGACCGGCGTCCGAGGCGCCCTGCGCGAGCCGATTCGCTCTGCCGTCGAGATGATCGATCGGGCCCGGGCGGCCGGCGTCCCGATCGTCGCGGTCGATACCCCGACCGCGGTCGACCTCTCGAGCGGAGAACCGTCCGAACCCGCCGTCCGTGCCGATCTCACCGTCACGTTTCACCGCCCGAAGACCGGCCTGACGACCCGGCGGGGTGCCGCCTATGCCGGCAAGGTCCTGGTCGCCCCGATCGGGAT
>CAYRTS010000038.1:10121-26990 GCA_964427285.1 uncultured Anaerolineaceae bacterium | reverse complement strand
ACGCGGCCGAGCGTCGATCTCAGCCGGGGACGATCGCCCGGGCTGCCTGTCCTGCCGCGTCGAGGAGCGCTGAGGGGAAGAAGCCCAGCAGGATGGTCAGCGCCGTGGCGGCGGCCAGGCCGCCCCACAGGAGCGCCCCGTGGCGCAGCGCCGGTGTGTCGGTGACCGGCTCGCGCATGTACATGTAGACCACGACTCGCAGGTAGTAGAAGGCGGCCGCCGCCGCGTTGAGCACGACCAGGATCGCCAGATAGGTCAGCGGCCCGCCGGCCTGGACCGCTGCGATGATGATGTTGGCCTTGGCGAAGAAGCCGGCGGTCGGAGGGATACCGACCAGCGACAGCAGGAATAGCGTCATCAGGATCCCCAGCAGCGGCTCGCGCCGGCCCAGCCCGGCAAATGTGGCCAGCGCGGAGGTGACGCCGGTCCGCTTCTGCAGCGCCGCCACCACGGCGAATGCCCCGAGGTTCATGAACGCGTAGGCCACGCCGTAGAAGAGAAGCGCTTCGATGCCGTCACTGCGACCGTCGGGATCGCCGGCCCAGGCCGCCAGGCCGACCATCATGTACCCGGTGTGGGCAATGGAGCTATAGGCCAGCATCCGCTTGACGTTGTCCTGGGTCAGCGCCACCAGGTTGCCCAGGGTCATCGTCAGAGCCGCCAGCACGATCATGACCGGCAGCCACCAGTCCGCCAGCGGCGCCAGCGCCTCGACGAACAGCCGCAGGATCAGCGCGAAGGCTCCGACCTTGGGCAGCACCGAGAGATAGCCGGTGATCGGGGTTGGCGAGCCCTGGTACGCGTCCGGCGTCCAGTAGTGGAACGGGACCGCCGCAATCTTGAACGCGACCCCGGTTGTCAGGAAGGCGAGGCCCATGGCGAGCCCCGGCGACAGGGGCGCGACCCCCGCCACGACGGCGGCCAGCGCGAGCGCCACCTCATCCACCCGTGTCGTCCCGGTCAGGCCCCACACGAACGCCAGCCCGAACAGGAAGATCGCCGAGCTGAACGAGCCAAGCAGGAAGTATTTGATCGCGCCCTCGGTCGAGTAGCCGTCCGTCTTGTGGAAACCGGCCAGCAGATAGCCCGGCAGGACCATCAGCTCCAGCCCGAGGAAGAGGATCAGCAGGTCCGTGGACGCGGCGATCAGCATCGCCCCGGTCATCGCGAAGACCAGGATCGTCGCGAACTCGGCGACCGGCAGGCCCCGCGACACGAGGTAGTCCGGGCCAAAGACCACGGTCATCGCGATGATCGCGATGAACAGCACGTCGAGGAACGTGGTCAGCGCATCAACCGTATACGCGCCCCCGAACGCACTCGCCGGGTTGAGCCCGACCACGAGCGTCAGCGCCGCGGTGATGCCGAGCCCGATCAGCGTCGTGCCGACGGCAACGGCCGGCCTACCGGGGCGAATCAGATCGATGACGAGGACCGCGGCCGCGGTCAGAAGACCCGCGACGAGCGGGCTGATCGTGACGAAGTCCTGCCAGCTCATCGGCCGCGTCTCCGACTCATCGCGCCCCGCCCCGATCCGGCTCGAGCCCCGTCGACGATCCGGCGCTGGGCCGGACAAGGGTCCAGCCCATGCGAGCCACGATGCCCACGACCGTCACGCCGACCAGGCCCACGACCACCACCGTGGGAATCTCGATGGCCGCGGCGGGCCGGACCGCATCGAGCGTCTCGCGAACGGTTCCGCCCAGCAGCCCCAGCAGTAGACCAGGCTGGATCCCGAAGATGACCACCAGTCCGCCCAGGGGCGCGAGGGTCAGGATCTCGACCGGCGAAATGTCCGTGAGATGGTGACCCAACCCCGTCAGAAAGTCGGACACCTCGCCAAAGACGACCCGGCCGTACATGTACAGCAGGTATCCCGCGGCCAGGATCATCACCAAGGTTGCCACGGCCGCGGCCGCCGGACTGACCGCGAACGTCCCGACCAGGACGAGGAACTCGCCGACGAACCCGGACAACCCGGGCAGGCCGGCCGAGGCAAAGACGAAGAACCCGAAGGTCGCCACATACACCGGCATGCGCGCCGCAAGCCCGCCCATCTTCGCGATCGTTCGATCGTGGGTTCGCTCGTAGATCACGCCGACGAGCAGGAATAGCGCCCCGGTGATGAGCCCGTGGTTGATCATCTGGAGCACGGCGCCCTGGAGTCCCTGCTCGGTAAAGACGAAGATCCCGAGCGTGACAAAGCCCATATGGCTGACCGACGAATACGCTACCAGCCGCTTCAGATCGGGCTGCACGAGGGCAACAATCGCGCCGTAGATGATCGCGATCAGCGAGAGGACGATGATCGCGGGGGCAAAGGTCACCGCGGCGGCCGGGAAGAGCGGCACCGCAAAGCGGATGAACCCGTAGGCACCCAGTTTGAGCAGCACCGCGGCCAGGATCACGGAGCCGGCGGTCGGGGCTTCCGTGTGGGCGTCCGGGAGCCAGGTGTGGAACGGGAACATCGGGACCTTGATGGCAAATGCCAGGAAGAAGGCCAGGAATGCCCCCAGTTGGAGACCCTCGGCGAACCCGCCGGTCCCGGCATAGGCCCGCAGCGCCTCGAAGTCAAACGCGCCGACCCACGAGCCGCCGTGTCCGACCTGATAGGCGTATGCCGTGGCGAGGATCGCGACCAGCATCAGCAGCGAGCCAACCAGGGTGTACAGGACGAACTTGATCGTGGCGTAGATCCGGTTGGCGCCACCCCAGATCCCGATGATCAGGTACATCGGCACCAGCACGATCTCCCAGAAGATGTAGAACAGGAACGTGTCGAGCGACAGGAAGACCCCGAGCATCCCGACCTCGAGGATCAGGAACGAGACCATGTATTCCTTGATCCTCGTCTGGATCGGCTTGAAGCTGGCCAGGATGGAGATCCACGACAGCGTCGTCGTCAGCACGACCAGGGCGACGGCCAGTCCGTCCGCGCCGACCTTGTACTGGATGCCGAACAGCCCGATCCAGTCGACCGCCTCGACGTACTGGAAGCCCGGTCGATCTGGCAGGTAGCCGATCAGGAGCAGCAGCGAGACGACCCAGGTCAGCAGCGAGAAGACAAGCGCGATCGGACGCGCGACGGACGCCGAGGAGATCCCGACCACGACCGCCCCGACGAGCGGCAGAAAGATGATCAGCGACAGCAGCGGCACGCTCGAAACGTCCATTTCAGCGACCGGCCAGGGCCAAGTATGAGCCCGCCATCACGATCAGCCCGACCGCGATGCCCAAGGCGTAGTTCTGGACGCGGCCGGTCTGGACCTGGCGCAGCCCCCGGCCGGCCCCAAGCGTCACCCGCCCCAGCGCATTGACCGTCCCGTCGACCACCTCGCGATCGAACCACCATGCGAAGGCCGCGAGCCGCCCACCGATCGCGATAAACAGCAGGTGGTTGAGTTCATCGAACCACCACTTGTTGAGTGACGCGCGATACAGGAACGGAACCCGGGCCGCGATCCCCTGGACCCGCTCCGGGCGCGCGCCGAGCCGGATCGGCCCGAGGTCGGCACCGAACAGGCGCCAGGCGATGGAGATGCCCACCACCGCCACGGTGACGCTGGCGATGATCAGGACCCCGTCGATGCCGAAGAGGCTGAACACGGCCTCCTCGTGGTGCAGCACCTCAAGGCCCTCTGCGAAGACCGGATGAAGCCAGCCACTGATCAGGCTGGCGCCGAACGGCAGGCCCAGGGCCAGGCCAAGCAGGACCGACGGGATCGCCAGGAGGATGAGCGGGACGGTCATCACCGCCGGGGACTCGTGCACCTTGTCCCAGATCGCTTTCGGGCCGCGGAAGGCGCCCCAGAAGGTCAGGCCCATCAGCCGGAACATGTAGAACGCGGTCATCCCGGCCACCACGAACCCGATGGCCCAGACCCACAGGAACCCCAGCTTGAACGATTCGCCCAGGATCTCGTCCTTCGAGAAGAAGCCCGCAAGCGGCGGAATCCCGGCGATGGCCAGCGAACCGATCAGCATCGTGGCATACGTGATTGGGATCTTGCGCGCCAGACCGCCCATCCGGCGCATGTCCTGCTCTTCGTGGACGGCGTGAATGACCGAGCCTGAGCCGAGGAACAGCAGCCCCTTGAAGAAGCCGTGGGTCATCAGATGAAAGATGGCCGCCGTCCAGGCACCGACGCCGAGCGCCGCGAACATGTAGCCGAGCTGGCTCAGCGTCGAGTACGCCAGGACCCGCTTGATGTCCGTCTGGGTCATCGCGATCGACGCCGCGAGGATGGACGTGAAGATCCCGATCCCGGCCACCACAACCAGCACGTCCGGGGCGTGGGCGAAGATCGGGTTGGTCCGGGCGACGAGGTAGACCCCGGCGTTGACCATCGTCGCGGCGTGGATCAGCGCCGACACGGGAGTCGGGCCCTCCATCGCGTCCGGCAGCCAGACGTGGAGCGGGAACTGGGCGCTCTTGCCCATGGCCCCGGCGAAGATGAGCAGCGAGATGGCCGCGATCGTGCCGCCCTCGAGTTCGCCGATCCGCTCGATCACCTCGCGGATGTCGAGCGTGCCCAGGTTGACGAAGATGAGCATGATCCCCAACGCAAACCCGACATCGCCGACCCGGTTGACGATGAACGCCTTCTTGGCCGCCAGCGCCGCCGAGCGCTTGCGATACCAGAACCCGATCAGCAGGTAGCTCGACAGGCCGACCAGCTCCCACGCGACGAACACCACCAGGAAGTTGTCGGCCAGAACCAGCAGGAGCATGGAGAACATGAACAGGTTGAGGTAGGCAAAGAAGCGCCAGTAGCCCGGGTCGTGGCTCATGTACCCGATCGAGTAGATGTGAACCAGCAGCCCGATCGTGGTCACCACGATCAACAGGCAGGCGGTCAGGTTGTCGATGAAAAAGCCGACATCCACCACGAAGCCACCGGCCGGGATCCACTCGAACAGGTGCACCCCGTAGCCATGCTCGCCAAACGGCTCCGCGCCGGTCAGGGCCGAATACGCGGCGGCCGACGCAATCAGCCACGCCGCGAGCACGGCGCCAACCGGGATCCAGTGCGCCTGCTTTCCCAGCCGCCGTCCCACGACAGCCGTGACCACGAACCCTGCCAGCGGCAGGATCGCAATCAATGGGATGAGCAGCTCCCAGCTCATCAGGTCATCCCAAGCGCGGCGCAGGTCTTGCCCAGGGCGGTGTATGTCATGCCCAGCGCGCCGTCGGACGAGCCGAAGCGAAGGCGAAGGCGAGCACGTGAGCGAGCGTAGCCGAAGCTACGTGAGCGAACCGGCGGAGCCGACAACGCACGCAGCGGCCGTCCCACGGCGCGCCGAAGTGACCGCCTCATTCTCTCATTGCGTCGTATTCGTCGACTAGCGGCGTCTTCTTGTTCCGGTAGATCGCGATCACGATGGCCAGCCCGACCGTCGCCTCGGCGGCCGCCACCGCGATGACCATCAGCGCGATCACGGACCCCTGGGTGCCGAGGGCGGGAACGAAGGCCCCGAAGGCCACGATCGCCAGGTTAACCCCGTTGAGCATCAGCTCGATGGACATCAGCATGCTGATCGCGTTTCGACGCGCCAGAAACCCGAACGACCCGATGGCGAACAGGAGCCCGGACAGGATCAGATAGGCATCGAGGCTGTTGCTCACGACGGCCCGCCCGGTTCGCGTTTGGCCAGGAAGACTCCGCCGATCACTGCGGCCAGCAGCAGCACGCTGACGACCTCGAACGCCAGAATAAAGTCATTGAACAGCACCGTCGACAGCGTGTCTGTCGCGACCCGGATCCGCTCCGGGACTTCCGCCCAATCGGTCGCGCTCACCGCGAGGGCGATGACCACCGCGGTGATGATGGCCGCGATGGCGGCCGGCACGGCCTGGGTCTGGAAGACGAGCCGACTGGGCGCGTCCTTGGTCTGGGTCAGCATGATCGCGAACAGGATCAGGACGCTGATGGCGCCGATGTAGACGATCACCTGGGTTGCAGCGATCAGCGGCGCACCCAGCACGACGTAGATGCCGGCCAGCGCACCGAAGCAGACGATCATCGCCAGGCCGCAGCGAATGATGTCGCGCATCGTCACGACCAGCAGGCCGGAGCCGAGCATCACCGCGGCCAGAATCCAGAACAGGGCGTCTTCCCAGTCCTGGCCACCGAGGACGAGCATGATCGCGGCGACGCCCGTGACCGCCCCCATGACGGCCAGGGCCAGGATGATCGGGACGAGTCGGCGGACCACCCCCGGCTACTCGTGCTGTGCGGGTGCGGACGCGACGATGCCGGCGCCGTGTCCCCCGTGCCCGTTGGCATGCCCAGTGGCACCGGGCAGTCCGGCGAGCGTGGCCGGCAGCATCGGCAGCATCCGCGCCGAGTCGACGAACCGGCCTTCCGCGGCCGCCCGGGAGGCCCAGTCGCGCTCGCGCCGGATGTACGTGACCTCGGTCTCCCGATCCACCGCGGCGATGGCCATCAGGTCGATCATGGGGTTCGCGCGGGACGTGTGCGACAGCTCGATATCCGCCCCGTCGCGCAGGGCGTCGTAGGGGCAGGCGTCAACGCAGATGCCACACAGGATGCAGCGGCTCTCGTCCACCTCGTACTTCTGGAGGATCCGTGGTTTGGGCATCAGGGCGCCGGTCGGGCAGGTCTCGGCGCACCGGCCGCACGACACGCATGGGGTGTCGTTGAGGCTCATGTCCAGCGGCGTCGTGACCAGGGTGTCAAAGCCGATCCGCATGAAGTCGTAGCAGGCGGCGCCGACGACCTCGGCGCAGACATTGGCGCAACGCCCGCAATCAATACAGCGCGACGGCTCGCGCAGGATGAACGCGTGCGAATCGTCGCGAATGTAGTCGTGGTTCGCCCCGGTGAAGCGGTTCTCCGTGACGCTCCGGTAGCCGGCGCCATGGTGATGGGCGGGCTCGAGCGTTTGGAGCGTGGTGCCGTATTCAATGCCGAGCCGGCGCAGGTCACAGAATCCGATCGCCTCGCAGGTGCACTGCAGGCAGCGGGTCGATTCGGCGACGGCGGCCTCGGGCGTGTAGGGCAGCTCGTATTCGATGTAGGTTTGGTTGCGCTCCTCCGCCTCCAGCGCGGTCATCCGATAGCGCGGCTGCTTGACCTCGCTGGTGAACGGCACGATCGACAGGAACTCGGGCTGTGGCTCCGCCAGCGTCTGGCGCGTCCGGATCGCCGACAGGTCCATTCCCTTGAGGTAGGCATCGACGGCATACGCTGACCGCCGGCCTTCGGCGACCGCCTGGACGACCGTGGCTGCGCCGATCCGCACGTCGCCCGTTCCGAACACGCCCGGGCGGCCGGTCTCGAACGTGACCGCATCGGCCTTGAGCCGCCACTGCTTCGTTTTCTGCGGGCCCTCGTTGCCGGGCTGCTCCAGCCAGTCGAGCTCCGGACCCTGTCCGATTGCCAGCAACACCCGGTCGCAGGGGATCGTGAATTCCGTGCCGGCCGCCGGTTCCGGGCGTCGCCGGCCGGAGGCGTCCGGTGCGCCCAGGGCCATCCGGATGAATTCGACCCCGGTCACGTCCCCGGCGGCGTCGGTGATCACCCGGACCGGTCCCGCCTGGAAGATGGCGGTGACGCCCTCCTCGATCGCTTCGTGGACCTCGAACGACGCCGGCATGTCCTTCATGTCGCGGCGATAGACCAGGGTGACCTCCGCGGCGCCCTGGCGAACCGAGGTGCGCGAGCAGTCCATCGAGGTGAACCCGCCACCGATCACCACGACCCGCTTGCCGACATGGTTCGGGTAGGGCAGGCCGAGTGTGGCCGTGCGCAGGTACTCCAGGCCGTCGATGCATTCGGCGGCATCCTCGCCGGGGATGCCCAGCTTGTTGGTGTCGTAGCAGCCGATCGCCACCACGACGGCGTCGAAGCCCTGGTTGGTCAGGTCATCGAGGGTGAAGTCACGCCCAAGTCCGGCGTTGTAGATCATCTTGCCGCCGAGCCGGGTGATCGATTCGTATTCGGCCTCGAGGACCTCCACCTTGGGCAGGCGGTACTGCGGGATCCCGTATCGGAGCATCCCGCCGGCGGCCGGGTCCCGCTCGAAGACGGTCACGTCGTGGCCGGACAGCAGCAGGTAGAACGCGGCAGCCATCCCGGCCGGCCCGGAGCCGATCACGGCCGCGCGCCGCCCCGACGCGGCCTGGCGTTCGAACGGGATGGGCGGGTCAACGCCGTCGTCGAGCATCGCCTTGAGGACCTGGTCGCCGGCGTACCGATGGCTGTCGCGGATGGCGATCGCCTCGTCCACCTCGTCGCGCCGGCAGTGCTCCTCGCACGGTGCGGGGCAGACCCGCCCGAGGACGCTCGGGAACGGGATGGTCCGCTTGAAGATGCGGGCGGACTCGCGCCAGTCGGCTTCGGCGTTGGCCTTGAGGAAGCCCGGGATGTCAATGCGGCTGGGGCACTTGTTCTGGCATGGCGGCAGGCAATAAGCGTTGTGGTCCGAGAAGATCAGCTCCAGGTTGGTCCGGCGCAGGCGGCGCAAGTCCTCCGTCTGCGTCTGGACCTTCATCTCGGGCTCACACGTTCGTGAGCAGGAGATGGGCGGGTGCTCCTCGCCCTCGACTTCGACGACGCACATCCGGCACGCCCCGAAGCCGGGCAGCTTGGGCTCGTAGCAGAGCGTCGGGATCTCGATCCCGTTGTCGCGGCAGACCTCGAGGATGGTCTGGCCCTCGAAACCCTCGACGACGCGCCCGTCGACCTCAAGCCGGATCCGGGTCGAGGACTGCGGGCGCTGCGGCGATTGCGTGTCGAGGAGGCGCTCGGGAAGTGACCCGACGAATTCGGTGGCGATCGCAGGTGGGGCGGCGTCGGGGCGGGTGATCAGGGCCATGGTCGTCCGTTATGAGGCCGTACCGGCGGCCACCGCAATCGGGTGGCAGACGCCGGCCGGGCAGGAACTTCTGAGGATGTGATCGTCCAGCTCGGAACGGAAGTATCGCATCACGCTGGCCAGCGGGACCGTCGTCAGGCGCTCGTGGTCGCACAGCGCCGAAGCCACGATGTCAGCGGACAGGTCCGTCAACAGCGTCAGGTCCGTGGGACCCGGGCGCCCGTCGATGACCCGGTCCGCGATCTCCACGAGCCGTCGGGTTCCGATGCGGCACGGGATGGTCTTGCCGCACGCCTCACCCGCGCAGAAGCGGGTCAGCAGCCGGGCCAGGTCCACCACGCAGGCCCGATCGTCGGCGACGACCACGGAGCCCGACCCGACGTGGGCGCCCGCCGCCCGCAGCGGCTCGAAGTCATAGGGCGTATCGAGCTGGTCCGGCGGCAGCAGCCCGCCGGAAGGCCCACCAACCAGGAGCGCCTTGATCGTGCGGCCGGCTGGCAGGGCGCCGCCGAGACCCACGATCTCGCGCAGCCGTGTTCCGAGCGGGACCTCCGCGATCCCGTCGCCGGCCGGTGTCCGCACCTGGACCAGGATCGTGCCCCGGGCGGTTCCGGCGCCGGTCGCGGCAAACGCCTCGGCACCGTTGCGGATGATCCAGGGCACCGCCGCGAGGGTCTGCACGTTGTTGACGATGGTTGGCATGCCATGCAAGCCGCGCTCGGCCGGGTGCGGTGGGCGCTGCTCTGGCTGGCCGCGCTTGCCCTCGAGCGCCTTGAGCAGGACGGTCTCTTCGCCCAGCATATAGGCGCCCTGGACCGTACGGACCGCCATGGCCAGGTCGAGGCCGGAACCCAGGACGTCGAACCCGAGGAAGCCGGCCTCCTCGGCCGCGGCGAGCGCCGCTTCGAGGCGGCGGATCGTCTCGGTCGCCTCGGCGCGCACCGCGATGAACGCCTGCGTTGCACCGATGGACAGCGCAGCAAGGGCCGTCCCTTCGATGACCGCAAACGGGTCGTGCTCCAGCAGGAAGCGGTCCGTGCCGGCCGCCGGATCCGCGCCGTAGCCGTTGGCGATCACGTACCGGCGCGCGGCCGGGGTTTCCGCAGCGGTACGCCACTTCGTCGCCGTTGGGAACCCGCCACCGCCGCGCCCGACCAGCCCGGCGGCCGCGATCGTGGCGATCGTGCCGGTGGGACCCAGGTCGCGGATGGCGCGACGCAGGCCCTCGAACGCGCCGGCGCGGACCGCGACGTCCAGATCGGTGGGGTCCGCGGCGTCGGCCCGCCCGAGCAGGATCGTCGGCCACGCAGCCGGGCTCGTCAGTCGGACGGCCATCAGTGGGGCGCTCCCGAGTGGGTGCCGGCGAGCGACGCCCCCAGGGCGTCGCGGTAGGTCGTCTCGGACGGGCGATTCGCGTCCACGGCGGCCACCTGGTGCGTGGCCGTCGGCGGCTCGAACCGCAGATGCGCGTAATAGCTGGCCGTGCCGTAGATCAACGCGTAGGGTGCACTGGTCAGGTTGCTGATCCGCTTGAGCACCGCGACCGGGAGGTAGCCATAAGCCGCCTGGGTGGCGTCCAGGATCGGCAGCAGGTGGGCGGGATCGTGGTCGTGGTCCTCGAGGATCGCGTCGAGCGCGGCCATATCGACCGTGACAAACGGCAGGTACGCGGGGTCAGGCACCGGACGTCCCGATCGGCGCAGCGCCGACTCCTCGCGCCGCTCGCCGTAGGTTTCCGCGGCGCCCCAGTGCACGTGATAGCGGCCGCGGGTGTCCATCCCGCCCATATCGATGCACTCGATCGGACAGGCCTGGGCGCACTGGAAGCAGGTCTCGCACTTGAGCGTGCCCCACTCGTCATACAGCAGTTGCAGCCGGCCGCGGAACTTGTGCGGCGGATCGCGGCGGTCCTCGGGGTACTTGACGGTCATCTTCGGCTCGAAGAACCGACGGAGGGTCAGGGCCATCCCGGTGACGATGCCCAGACCAGGAATCAGGCTCATGAGCGCACCACGACGATTGCCGCGGCGGTCACAAAGAGGTTGAGCAGCGCCGCGGGGAGGAGCCACTTCCACGCAAAGTCCATTAGCTGGTCGATCCGCACGCGCGGCAGCGTCCCGCGCATCCACACGAAGATGAACACGAACACATACGTCTTGCCCATGAACCAGAGCACGCCCGCGACCCAATCGAGCCCGATGTAGAGGCCCGCGCCGACCAGCGCGACCAGGAACAGGTTGGCCAGGACGAAGCCGCCAAGGAGCGCCTGCCAGCCCTTGATCCGTGAACTGGCGATCCAGATCGGGGTGGCGAAGACCAGGGTTGCCACCAGCGGGACGATCCCGACCAGGAGCAGCAACCCGATCCCGAGGCTCCCAGGGTCCAGCGCCAGGGTGATCGGCCATGGCCACGGGAACGGGGCGTTCCAGCCGCCAAAGAAGAGTGTCACTGTCAGCGCCGCGATGATGAATACGTTGACGTACTCGGCGAAGAAGAAGAACCCGAAACGCATCCCCGAGTACTCGGTGGCAAACCCGGCCACGATCTCCGAGTCCGCCTCGGTCAGGTCGAACGGCGTCCGGTTCGCCTCCGCGGTCGCGGCGATAAAGAAGATCAGCACCCCGAGCGGCTGCTGGAAGACGTACCAGTCCGTGAACCAGCCCGACTGATTGAGCACGATCTGGTTGAGGCTCATCGTGCCGGCCAGCAGGATCAGCCCGACGACGGACAGGGTCAGCGGGATCTCGTAGCTGATCACCTGGGCCGCCGAGCGGAGGCCGCCAAGCAGCGAGTACTTGTTGTAGCTGGACCAGCCGGCCATCAGCAGCCCGACCACGGACATCCCGCCGATGGCGAAGAAATAGAGCAGGCCGATGTTGAAGTCCTGGCCGTACAGCCCGGGCGCGAACGGGATGACCAGCAAGGTCATAACGCTCGCCAGATAGGTCACCACAGGCGCCCACGTGAAGACGAGCGGGTCCGCCCCGGTCGGGGTGAAGTCCTCCTTCATCAGGACCTTGAGGCCGTGCACCACCGACAGCAACGAGCCGTAGGGTCCGACACGGTCCGGGCCGATCCGCAGGTTCATCAGGGCGATGATCTTCATCTCCATGAAGATGATCAGGAAGGCGGTCGGGATGGTCATCAGCAGGATGATCGTGGCGGCCAGCACGAACCGGAAGATCGGCAGGTTCGCGATCACGGCATCCACGATCGGGACGCCCAGCAGCACGATGACCGCCACCAACCCCACCGTGAGCGCGATCAGCAGCGGGATCGCGGTGAAGACGACCTTGCCAGGCAAGGTCAAACGGCTCCAGCCCCGCCCGATGACGGTCACGCTGCTCTCTCGAGCCGCCGCCGCCCGGCGGAATTCGCATAACCGCACCCACAGACTGGTACGGAGAGGATCAGCGCGATCCGTCGGGTGAAGGACCCGAGTCCACGCTCAGAGTGGGTCAGTTTCCGGCTGTACTCGGCCGATTCGGGGCGCGCGAGCCGGGAAGCGATCCGTAGCAGTCTTGTGGGGCGGTTATGCGGAGAAGGCCGACCAGGCCGTCCCACTGCCCGCGTCATTTATCCACCCCGCCCATGATCGGGTCGAGTGACGCCATGATCGCCATCGTGTCCGCGATCAGGTTCCCCGGCATCATCAGCCCGACGGACTGGAGGTGGATGAATGACGGGTCGTGGATCCGCATCCGGAATGGCTGGTCTGTTCCGTCACTGATGGCATAGGTCGAGTACTGGCCGCGCGGCCCCTCAACGGCGGCATACGCCCGACCCGGCCGCGGCCGAAGGAGCCGGGGAAGCTTGGCCATGATCGGCCCGTCCGGCATGTTGTGGAGGCACTGGTCGATGATCCGCAGGCTCTGCTTGATCTCGTCCATGCGCAACAGGTAACGGGCCAGGCAGTCGCCCTCGGAGCGCGTCGGGATATCGAATTCGAGCTCCGGAAAGACGCTATACGGATGGGCTCGCCGGATGTCGAACGGCACGCCGGTCGCGCGCAGGTTCGGCCCGGTCATGACCATCCGGAGGGCGGTCGCGGTATCAATGGTGCCCAGGCCGCGCAGCCGGCGAACGAAGATCTCGTTCTCGTTGAGCAGCGCGTTGCCCGAGTCGATCTGCTCCGTTGCGCGGCTCATCCAGTCACCCAGGCGGCTCATGAACTCGTGGTTCAGGTCCCCGTTGACGCCCCCGATCCGGAAATAGTTGAACAGCATGCGCTGGCCGGTCAGGGCGGCCAGCATGTCGACGATCTCGTCGCGCTCGATGAACGCCCACAGGATCGGCGTGAGGCCCCCAAGATCCAGCGCCATCCAACCCAGGAAGAGCGCATGGCTGGCGATCCGGTTGAGCTCGCTCGACAACACCCGAATGTATTCGGCGCGCCGGGGGACCTCGACATCCATCAGCTTTTCGAACGCCATGACCGGCGCCCACTCGTTGAACAGCGCGCTGACGTACTCGAGCGGGTCCGTATAGCAGATCGCCTGGTGATAGTCCGCGTTCTCGCACAGCTTCTCGACACCGCGGTGGAGGTAGCCGAGGACTGGGTCGAGATCCACGACCTTCTCGCCGTCGAGCTTGAGGACGACGCGCAGGACGCCATGGGTCGACGGATGCTGTGGACCCATGTTGATGAACATCTCGCCGTCCGCCAGGGTGTAGAACTCGGCCTCGCGCTCGGTTCGTGGCGGGTACGGCGGGATCGGCTCGAAGACCCCAAGCTCGCGATCGAGCATGACCCGCGGGTCATCCTTCGAGGCTGAGGGGGCGATCGGGGTGGTCATCGTCGAGTCTGGCTCACTCAGGCAGTGCTCCGGCGCACGAGCGCCTCGGTCGGGACGCTGCCGGGGGCGTGCGTGCGCTCCATCGGGCGGACGCCGCCACCAGGCGACCGGGCTGCGTCGTCGGGCAGGAAGAAGTCCTTGCGCAGCGGGAAGCTCTCGTACTCGGGGGGCATGTAGATCCGGCGGAGGTCACGGTTGCCCTCGAACCGGATCCCGAACATGTCGTAGGCCTCGCGCTCCATCCACTCGGCACCCTTCCACAGGAAGGTGACCGACGGGACGCGCGGACTCTCGCGCGACAGGCCGTCGGCGGTGACCCGCAGCCAATCCGGAGTCGTCTCGCTCCAGAGGTGGTAGACGACCTGCATGACCTGACCGGTGTCGACGCCGGCGAGATCGCTCAGGAACTTGAAGTCGAGCGCTGGCTCGTCGTGCAGCGCGGTCAGCACCGGCACGACGCTTCCCGGCGCGATCCTGATTTCCGTCTCGTCATGGCGCTGACGGACCGGTCCCGTGAGTTGCTCACCGAAGCGCGCCTCCAGGCGCGCCTTGAACCGTCGATCCACGCCTAGACGTCCTGCGGCACGGTTGGTCCGATGGCCCGGTCCGGCCAGTGACCCCGCCGATCCTTGACCAGTTGCTGGAGCTTCATCATCCCGTAGATCAGGCCCTCCGGGCGTGGGGGACAACCCGGGACATAGACATCCACCGGCATCACCCGATCGATCCCCTCGACCGTGGAGTAACTGCGCTTGTAGCGCCCACCGGAGCAGGTGCAGTCGCCCATCGCCACGCACCACTTGGGCTCTGGCATCTGCTCCCAGAGACGGACGAGCGGCCCGGCCATCTTGGTGGTCAGCGTGCCCGCCACGATCAGGACGTCCGCCTGCCGCGGACTGGCCCGGAACGGGAACATCCCCCAGCGATCCATGTCGTTCTTCGAGGTAGCGCTGGACATCATCTCGATCGCGCAGCAGGCCAGGCCGGACAGGAGCGGCCAGAGGCTGTTCATCCGGATCAGGTCCAGGACGATGTCCGCCTTCGTGGGGATGACTTCGAGGACGCCGCCCCAGCGGGCGTCGTCACGCCGGCCGAGGCCGCTGGCCTCGTATTCGCGCAGGTGGGTGACGTCGCTGTCCTGACCGCCGTTGTAGGCAGACGGATCGGCCGCCTGCCACAGGGTGTTTGGCACGACGATCGGTGCCGTCAGGTCGCGCTCGCTGCCGGTCAGAGCAGGCAGGTTGTCGCCGGCGGGTGACCCGTCGTCGGGGTCGCGGGGGATCAGCGCCATGTCAAGGCCCCCTTCCGCCACGCATAGGCCAGCCCGAGCAGGAGGATCCCGACAAAGATCAGCATGCTCACCAGGCCGCCGAGAAGCAGATCCCCAAACGCGATCGCCCACAGGTAGATGAACACCACCTCGATGTCGAACGCCACGAACAGCAGCGCGTAGATATAGAACGAGAGACCAAACCGACCGTGCGTGTCGCCGTAGGTGTCGATGCCCGACTCGTAGGGCAGGCCCTTGTGCACGTCACCACGATTGCGATGCGAGATGAGCCAGGCCATCAGGATCGTGACGAACACGAACGAGACGCCGGCAAACGCAAACCCGAGGATGTACCAGATACCGGTCAACTACAAGTCCCTCATCGAGCGAGACGTCCGCTCAGGGGCGTGCCAACCCGGTGGGTGGCTCGCCGCGGCCATTCTAGCCGTGATGCCCGCCGGCGTTGTGTGCGAGCGAGGCGCTGCATTCGGGCCGGACTTGTCCTGGACCATGCGCTGATAAGTTGAGGCCTCTGGGCGGTACAATCTGAGGCCTGAAGACATGACTCGTGGCCGCTACGTAGAACCGGGAACGGGAAATCAGGCTTGGAGGCCATGGCCTACATCAAGCGCGTTGTCGACCAGGAACTGGCGAGCCGACTCCAGGCGACGGGTGCCGTCGTCATCGAAGGGCCCAAGGCGGTCGGGAAGACTGAAACAGCGCGACAGCTGGCGGCAAGCGAAGTACGACTCGATGTGGACGCCGCGGCCCGGCTGTCGGCGAGACTGGATCCCGCACTTGTCCTGCAGGGAGACACGCCGCGTCTGATCGACGAGTGGCAGATGGAGCCAGCGATCTGGAACCATGTGCGCCGCGCCGTCGACGACCGCCAGAGGAAGGGCCAGTTCATCCTGACTGGATCGGCCATCCCAGGTGAAGACGTCACCCGCCATTCCGGGACCGGTCGGCTGACTCGACTTCGGATGCGGCCGATGAGCCTGTTCGAAACCGGCCATTCCTCGGGCGCCATCTCTCTGGCCAATCTGTTGGACGGCGGTGCGGCTCGCAGCGCCGATCCGGGCCTTGCCCTGACTGACCTGATCGACCTGGCCTCCGCTGGTGGGTGGCCTGGCCGATCCGGGCTGACGGTGCTGCAAGCCACCCGAGCGAATCGGGACTATCTCAACGAGATCGCGCGCGTCGATCTCGAGGGCGTCATTGGTCCGCGACGCGACCCGATTCGCGTCATTCGCCTCCTGCAGGCGTTGGCTCGCAATGTCTCGACCTACGCCGCAATCAGCACATTGGCCTCCGACACCGGAGGCGCAGACGGTCCGCTTGATCGGGAAACGGTCCGCGAGTATTTGGGCGCTCTCGACCGGCTGATGATTACGGAGAACCAGCCGGCCTGGGCACCGGCACTTCGATCCAAGTCCATCATGCGGAGCGAAGCGAAGCGCCACCTGGCCGATCCGTCGCTCGCGATCGCGGCCATGAAGGCAGCGCCGGCTTACCTTCGACGTGATCTCAATCTGTTCGGCTTCGTGTTCGAGTCGATGGCGATCCGCGATCTCCGTGTTTACGCTCAAGCCTTCGACGGCCATGTCCTGCAATACCGGGACAACACCGGCCTGGAAGTCGACGCCATCGTTGAGACGGGCGATGGACGCTGGGGAGCGTTCGAGGTGAAGCTCGGCCATGCTCAAGTGGATGAAGCAGCGCGCGGCCTGCTCCGCTTCGCCGAACGAGTCGATACAGTCAGGGCTGGTGAACCCTCAGTCCTTGGAATCATCATCGGGACTGGGTACGGGTACGTTCGCGAAGATGGGATAGCCGTTATCCCGATCGGGGCGCTCGGACCGTAGCCCTGGGTGCGGTTTGGGTCGGGCGACGAGCGGATGTCCCCCGGAACGCCAGGGAGTGGCTCGCGGCGAGCTCGCGTGCTGGTCCGCGGGCCACCCC
>CAYRTS010000038.1:0-10021 GCA_964427285.1 uncultured Anaerolineaceae bacterium | reverse complement strand
CGGCCAGTCCCGGCCGAAGCCCATGACCCGGAAGCGGCCCATCGCCCCCGGATCCAGGAGCCGCATGAGGCCCGAGCGGACGGCGAGGTAGTCCTCCATCGTCGTGGCGGGATCGGCCTGGATCGCCTTGAGGAGGCTCTCGGTCCCGAGGCCGACTAGGAACTCCGCCTGGGTCGTGGTCCCGAGATGCTCGAGGCCCGCCGCGGCCCCAGCGCGCTCGACGGCCGTGACGTCGACATGCGCCGTGAGGTCCTGCCGTCCAACGTGCCGGTACGGGTCATCGTGGACCCGGTGGCGCACGTAGGCGCGGAGCGTGCCATCGCGGCGCCGACCCGGGTCGTACAGTTCGGCGGCGTGGTAGCCGTAGTCGATCAGCAGCAGCGCGCCGCGCCCCAATCCGGCCGCGGCGGCCCCAACCCAGGCATCGATCGCCAGGCAGATCTCGGCGCGCTGGCCGTCGATCAGGGTTACGCCCTCACGGTCAAGCCGAGCCACCAGGGCAGGGGTCGTCGGTGCGGCCTCCACGTCGGTCAATCGGCCATCGTCTCCGACGCCGACCAGAAGCTCGCAGAGCTCGGTCCCACGCTGGACGACGCGATGGACGGGCAGGGCATCCAGGACCTCGTTGGCCATGACAAGGCCCGTGAAGGGCGCCACGCCGGGCGCCTCCAGGACCGCGCCGAACCCGTTCTCGAGAAGGTTCGCCCGCAGCGCCTCCACCCGCCGTGGGTCGACTTCGATCGGCTGATACCGAGTCGCGTCCAGCAGTTCCGATCCCGACGCTCGAAGCCCCGCGAGGATCGAGGCGGCCAGTGCGCCGTTGCCCGCTCCATACTCGCGAATGACAAAGCGCCCCGGACGGTCCAGGCGCTGCCAAGCCTCCTCGATCGCTCGCGCCAGCGCCGCCCCGAAGATCGGGTGGGTCTCGGGCGCGGTCAGAAAGTCGCCGGCGCGCCCGGGTCGGGCCTCGCTGGAGCGGTAGTAGCCGCCGTCCGGGTCGTACAGCGCCAGATCCATGAAGCGAGCGAACGTGATCGGCCCATCCCTCACGATTTCCGTGCGGATCCGCGCCGACAGGCCAGCGTCCTCGCCAACCGCTTCGAGGTCCGGTGGCGGGACGCGGCGCAGGCCCGGAGTCAGCTCCATGACCCACCCGGGACCAGTCGGACGCCGGCGCGGAAGGCCATCCGGGGCCGCCCGGCAAGCACTGCCTTGGCGGGCGACGACCTTCCCGTGGCGGCCAGTCGCCTCAGATCAGCGTCCTCAACATCGTCTCCGGATGCTAGCGGAGGGGGTCGATCGGGAGCAAGGCGTCGCGACCCCGCCAGCCCGCTACCCTTGCGCCGATGGCGCACGAATTCATCTACACGACGTACAAGCTCGCCCGGCACTACCCGCCGGATCGGACGGTGCTCGAGAACATCTCGCTGTCGTTCTATCCGGGAGCCAAGATCGGGGTCATCGGGCCAAACGGCGCCGGGAAGTCCAGCCTGCTGCGGATCATGGCCGGTCTCGATGACGGCTTCATCGGGGAGGCCCGCCTGACCCCCGGATTCACCGTCGGCTACCTGAGCCAGGAGCCCGAACTCGACCCGTCCAAGGACGTCAAGCGCAACGTCCTCGACGGCGTGTCCGAGGTCCAGGGTCTCATCGATCAGTACAACGCCGTGATGGCCCGCTGGGCCGAGCCGGACGCCGACTATGACGCGATCGGCGCCGAACAGGCCGCGCTTGAGGACAAGATCGCCGCCGCCGATGCGTGGAACCTTGAGCGCAACGTGGATATCGCGATGGACGCGCTGCGCTGCCCGCCCGACGATGCCGAGGTCGCCATCCTGTCCGGCGGCGAGAAGCGCCGCGTGGCGCTCGCCCGCCTCCTGCTGCGCCACCCAGACCTACTGCTGCTGGACGAGCCGACCAACCACCTCGACGCCGAATCGGTCTTCTGGCTGGAGCGCTTTCTCCAGGAGTATTCGGGCACCGTGGTGGCGATCACCCACGATCGCTATTTCCTGGACAACGTCGCCCAGTGGATCCTGGAGCTGGACCGCGGACGGGGGATCCCGTTCGAGGGCAACTACTCGAGCTGGCTGGAGCAGAAGCTGGAGCGCCTGGGTCTCGAGCAGAAGACCGCCGACGCGCGGCAGCGCACCCTCGCGCGGGAGCTCGAGTGGGTCCGCCTGAGTCCAAGGGCTCGTCAGGCGAAGGGCAAGGCCCGACTCGGGGCGTATGAGCGTCTCCTGGCCGAAGCCCAGGAGACGAGGGACACGAATCGCGAGCTTGAGATCGCCATCCCGCCCGGGCCGCGGCTCGGCGAAACCGTCATCGAGGTCAAGGGCCTCGGCAAGGCGTTCGGCGACAACGTCCTCATCGAGGACCTGTCGTTCTCGCTGCCCCGGGCCGGGATCATCGGGATTATCGGGGCCAACGGGGCCGGCAAGACGACCCTGTTCCGGATGATCCTCGGCCAGGAGCCGCCGGATCGCGGCCAGATCGTCATCGGCGACACGGTCCAGCTGAGCTACGTCGATCAGAGCCGGGACGATCTCCAGGCGGACCGGACGGTCTACCAGGAGATCAGCGGTGGGGACGAGTTCATCAAGGTCGGGGCCCGGGAGCTACCGGCGCGTGCCTACGTGTCCAGCTTCAATTTCCGAGGCGCGGACCAGCAGAAGCCGGTTGGGAAGCTGTCCGGCGGCGAGCGCAACCGGGTCCACCTGGCCAAGCTGCTGCGTTCGGGCGGCAACGTCCTGCTGCTGGACGAGCCGACCAACGACCTCGACGTCGACACGCTCCGCGCGCTGGAGGCCGGCCTCGAGTCATTCCCGGGCTGCGCCGTGATCATCAGCCATGACCGCTGGTTCCTGGATCGGATCGCCACCCACGTGCTCGCCTTCGAAGGCGACAGCGTGGTCCGCTGGTTCGAGGGCAACTTCACCGAGTACGAGGAATTCCGCCACCGCGAGCTGGGCACCGCGGCGGATCAGCCGCACCGGATCCGCTACAAGCGACTGGCCGGGTAAGACCGACGGTCCGCCCGGCCGGGCAAGCTCCTGGCCGATCGTAGGGCTCCTGCTCGAACACATCTTCGGCGGCGACAGATGCACGCGGCTAGACCTCGGACAGGCGCGGTGTGGCCATCGGCTCGCGGCGCAGTCGAACGCGGCGCAACAGTTGGGCGTTGGCGGCCACCACGATTGTCGACACGCTCATGGCGATCGCGCCGACGGCCATCGGTAGGTCGATCCCCCAAGGGACCAATACCCCGGCGGCGACCGGGATGGCGACCAGGTTGTAGCCGGTGGCCCAGACCAGATTCTGGATCATCTTGGCGTAGGTGGCCCGGGACAGCTCGATCGCTGCCACTACGTCCCGTGGGTCGTTCCGGACTAGGACGATGCCGGCCGACTCGACCGCGACGTCCGTTCCGGCCCCGATCGCGATCCCGACGTCGGCAGTCGCCAAGGCCGGGGCGTCGTTCACGCCGTCGCCGACCATTGCCACCTTCCGGCCGCCCTCTTGGAAAACCTTTACTGCGGCGGCCTTGTCGGCTGGCAGCACCTGAGCGGCCACCTCGTCGATGCCCAGTCGCCGGGCAACCGAGTCGGCCACCGCCTGGCTGTCTCCAGTGATCATGGCCACCCGCACGCCGAGGGCATGCAGGAGATCGATGGCCTCCTTGGACTCCGGCCGGACCTCGTCCTCCACCGCGATCGCCCCGGCCACCTTGCCGTCCACCACGACATGCAGGACGGTGCGGCCCTCGCGATCCCAGTCGCCTGCCACCGGCAGCGGGACGAGCGACATCTCGGCAAGGAGGCGCGGTCCGCCAACGGCTACCTCGTGACCTTCAACCTGAGCTCGAGCCCCTCGGCCCGGCAGAGACTCGAAGGTGGTCGCCGCGGGGATGGATAGTCCGCGGGCCTTTGCGCCTGCCACGACGGCGCGGGCCAGCGGGTGCTCAGAGTCGGCCTCGACCGCGGCTGCCATCGGGAGCGCCTCAGCGTCGCTGACGTCGACGAGCACCGGTTCGCCCTTCGTGAGGGTCCCGGTCTTGTCGAAGATGACCATGTTCAGCGTACGGGCTCGTTCCAGCGCCATCCGGTCCTTGATGAGGAGCCCGTTCTGGGCGCCGAGCGAGGTCGAGATGGCGATCACCAACGGGATGGCCAATCCGAGGGCATGTGGGCAGGCGATGACGAGCACCGTCGCCGTCCGTACCAGGGCACCTTCGGGATCGCCCTGCAGCCACCAGAACACCAGGGTGATGGTGCCCGCGGCCAAGGCAACGTGGAACAGGATCGCCGCGGCCCGGTCCGCCAGGACCTGGGCTCGGGAGGCCGACGCTTGTGCCTGCGCGACCATTCGCATGATCCCCGACAGCGCCGTCTGGTCGCCGGTGGCGGTGACCTTGACCCGGAGGGAGCCGCCGGCGGCCACCGTGCCGGCGATGACCGTGTCGCCGGGCTGCCTCGTCACGGCTCGTGACTCGCCGGTGATCATCGATTCGTCGACGTCTGCGGTCCCCTCGACGACCACGCCGTCGGCCGGCACCCGAGCACCCGGTCGAACGAGGACGACATCGCCGACCCGCAACTGCGCGATCGGCACCTCCTCGGTGCCGTCCGGCCTGACGCGTTCAGCCGTGTCCGGGAGCATGGCAGCCAGGGCCGAGAGGGCGCCCTGAGCCTGAGCGATGGAGCGCATCTCGAGCCAGTGGCCGAGCAGCATGATCGTGATCAGGGTGGCCAGTTCCCACCAGATCTCGACCTCGAACAGGCCCAGGGTGCCGGCCCAGGAGGTCACGAAGGCGACCACGATGGCCAGCGAGATGAGAGTCATCATCCCCGGCTTGCGGTCGGCCAGTTCGCCTTGGGCGCCGCGGATGAAGACCATCCCGCCGTAGAAGAAGACGATCGTCCCGAGGATCGCCGGGACGTATTCGATGACCGGGACCATCGGGATCGAGTAGCCGAACCACTGCTGGATGTCGTGGCTCAGTAGCACCACCGGGATGGTCAGGGCCAGGCTAAGCCAGAACTTGTCGCGGAACATGGCGACAGAATGGCCGGCGTGGCGGTCGTGGCTGGCGGCGCTCATATCGTGCGGCGTGTTCTCGCCGACTGGCCGACTGCCTGCCGCCGTTTCCTGATGCTCGGTCCGCGCGGCTACGTCCTGCTGGTGGTGTTCGTCGTGGTCCATGACGCTCAGTGTGTGGCGGTCGCGAGTTGGGCGCAACGGATGAGCGGGGCCTTGCCCATTGCCGTTCGCGGGATCGCGTCCACCAGGTCGACGGTAACCTGCACGTCGTGCGCTCCGACTCGCTCGAGCGCCGCGCAGACTGACTCGGCGGTGACGGTCGCATCGACGTTTGCGGCGCTGGCGAGAAGGACGCGGACCCGACCGCCCTCGTCGATGACCTGCCAGCCCGAGACAGGGAGCCGCTCGAGGGCGCCGTGGAAGACGTTGGGATGCACCGAGACGCCGCCGAGGCTGAGGACCTCCTCCTCGCGGCCCTCGATGCCGGCCATAAGGGAGAACGGGAGGTCGCCAGCCATGCCGGGCGCAGCCGCGACCCGATCCGACAACTCGTAGCGGATGAGTGGCTGGGTCCGCGAGAACAGGACCGTCACCAGGGTCCTCGCGCCGTACTCGCCCCCGGCCACCGGCTGATTGTCCTCGTTGACGACCTCGGCGATGACCAGGTCCTCGTAGCGGTGCAAGTGCCCAAGGCGGCACTCCGAAGCGATACCGGCGGTCTCGGTAGCGGCGTACACGTTGGTGGCCGGCACCCCAAAGGCCGCTTGGATCCGCTCGCGAGTATCCGGCGTGAGGACCTCAGACGCGCTCATCACGGCGCGGGGTGCCAGATGCAGCCGACCGGCCGACTGCTCCTCGGCCAGGATCCGCAGGATCGAGGCATAGCCGACCAATGAGTCCGGCCGGAACTCGTTGAGCGCCGCGACGACTTCCTCGATCGGCTGCATCGTATCGAGGCGCAGCGTGGGGATGAAGCGGGACGCAACCGTCGCCCCGACGATCGACGACTGGTGGCTTGGGTTCCGCGACGAGGCAACCGCCATCCGGATCCGGTTCGTCAGGCCGGCGGCGACGCCGGCCCACTCATAGGCCCGGCCGTAGGAGGCCAGGACTTGGGTCCACTCGTGCGGGTCGGCCAGGAAGATGCCCCGGCGCCCGGTCGTGCCGCCGGTGGCGGCGACCCGATAGTGGTCGTGGAAGCTGTCAGTCGCGGACGCCGTGGCCGAGAAGGCCTCGACGTCAGCCAGGTGAACGTCGCGATCGGTGACCAGGTCGTCGAAGCGCTCCATGAGCGTCGCCTTGGTGACGACGGGCAAGTCGGCCAGTGGCGCCCGCTCGAGTCCCAGGTGAAGGTCGCGGTAGATTCGACCGCAAAGGCGCGCAGGTCAGCGAGTCGTCGGGCCTGGTAGGCGAGCACCTCCTCGCGGGTCCAGCCGTCGTGTGTTCGAAGCTGCGCCCGCTCGCGCAGCAGGCCGGCAATGGTCGCGACGTTCATGACTAGCCCTCGACGGTGATCTCAGCCTTCATGCCTCCGCCATAGTGACCGGCGACGTGGCAGCCGGCCAAGGTCTTGCCGGCCTGCGCAAAGGTGTAGGTCAGTTCCTTGGTCTCGCCGGGCTTCACCGCGATCCCTTCCGGCTCGTCGTGAGACATCCCGCCCATCTCGGCCATCTCCTTCTCGTGCTCGGCCTGGCCCGCCTCGTCGCCGAGGTAGAACTCGTGATCGGTCACGCCGCTGTTGGTGACGACGAAAGTGACCGGAACGCCGGCCGGGACGGTCATCGAGGCCGGCTCGATCTTGAGGGCATCGGTGAGCGTCACCTCGATGCGGGTCGCGGCGGCCGAAGGGGCGGTGGATGGTGCGGCCGACGGGGCCGAGGACGTCGCAGCCGACGGGGCACTGGGCGTGGCTGCGCCCGACGAGCAGGCGGCGACGAGGAGGGCGGCGGCAGGGATGAGGGCGAGACGAGACAGGCGCATTGGGACTCCTTGTTACGCGGGACGGGGGACAGACAGGCGGCCGGCCGCCGGCGGGTCGGAGGTGACCCTCGGGGCCTGGAACCGGCGGAGGCGGAGGGCGTTGGAGACCACGGTCACCGAGGACAGCGCCATGGCCGCGGCGGCCAGGATCGGGTCGAGGAGGATTCCGGTGAACGGATAGAGCACGCCCATGGCAACCGGGATCAGCACCACGTTGTAGGCAAAGGCCCAGAACAGGTTCTGACGGATGTTGCGCATGGTGGCGCGCGACAGGGCGATGGCGGTGACCAGCCCGCGTAGGTCGCCCGACATCAGGGTGACGCCAGCCGACTCCATGGCCACGTCGGTGCCGGTGCCCATGGCGACGCCGACATTGGCCGAGGCCAGGGCGGGCGCATCGTTGACGCCGTCACCGACCATGGCGACGGACTTGCCCTCGGCCTGGATGGCCTTCACCGCGGCGGCCTTGCCGTCGGGGCGGACATCAGCAAGCACCCGGTCGATGCCCACGGAGCGCCCGATGGCGTCCGCGGTCCGTTGGTTGTCGCCGGTGAGCATGGTCACCACGATGCCAAGGCGATGCAGTTCTGCGACGGCTTGGGCGGATCCGCCCTTGAGGGTGTCTGCGATCGCGATCACCGCGGCGGGCTGGCCGTCGATGGCCGCGAAGACCGGCGTCTTGCCGTCCGCCGCGAGCCCTTCCGCGGCCGCCGCCAGGGACGAAACGTCGATCCCCTCGGCCTCGAGGAAGCCTGGTCGCCCGACGAGGACTCGACGACCATTCACGGTGGCCGCGATCCCGCCGCCGACCGTCGCCAGGAAGTCGCTGGCCGCCGGCAGGGAGAGCGAGCGGACCTCTGTCGCCTCGCGGACGATGGCGTCGGCGAGAGGATGCTCGGAGGCCCGCTCGGCCGCGGCGATCAGCGCGAGAAGGTCGTCCTCGGCCGGGGCGCCGGCGGTACGGACGATGTCGGTGACGCGCGGCTTGCCTTCGGTGAGGGTGCCGGTCTTGTCGAGCACCACCGCCTTGACCGAGCCCAGGTGCTCGAGGGCCTCGGCATTGCGGAACAGGACGCCGGCCTCGGCCCCCTTGCCGGTCCCGACCATGATCGAGGTCGGCGTTGCCAGGCCAAGGGCGCAGGGGCAGGCGATGATCAGGACGGCGACTGTGTTCAGGAGCGCCAGGTTGAACGCCGGCGCCGGGCCGAACACGAACCAGACCGCGAAGGTCAGGGCGGCCAGGCCAAGGACCGCGGGGACGAAGTAGCCGGTGACCATGTCTGACAGGCGCTGGATCGGCGCCCGTGACCCCTGGGCCTCCGACACCAGGCGGATGATCCTGGCCAGTACCGTGCCGGCGCCGACGCGGGTGGCGCGGAAGGTGAGGGTGCCGGCGGTGTTCAGGGTCCCGCCGATGACCAGGTCCTCGGCGTGCTTGGAGACCGGCAGGCTCTCGCCGGTGATCATGCTTTCGTCGACGCCGGAGGCGCCGTCGGTGACCACGCCATCGACCGCGATCGTCTCGCCTGGGCGCACGCGGACGATGTCGCCGACCACGACATCGCCGACAGCCACATCGAGTTCCGCGCCATCTCGCAGGACGCGTGCGGTCCGCGGAGCGAGGTTGATGAGCCGGCGGATCGCGTCCGAGGCGTGGGTCCGGGCGCGCGCCTCCAGGAAGCGACCGAGGAGGATCAGGGTGATGATCGCGGCCGCCGTGTCGAAGTAGAGCGGCAGGCCTTCCTCGCCCATCCCGATGCCCGCGGCGTGGAAGAAGGACGGGAACAGCATGGTCGCGACCGAGTAGGCGTAGGCGGCAGTGGTGCCGACCGCGATCAGGGTGTTCATGTCGGCGGCCCGGTGGCGGAGGGCCTTCCAGGCGCCGACGTAGAAGGGCCAGCCGGCCCAGAACTGGACCGGGGTGGCAAAGGCCAGTTGGAAGAGCGGATCGGTGAAGATCGCCGGCAGACCCGGGAGGAAGGTCATCCGAGTGAGGCCGATCAGCAGCGGGATGGTCAGGAGAGCTGCCACGATGAGCCGGATCCGGAAGGCCGCGACGTGGCGGACCCCGGCCTCGTCGCGTTCCGCGCGCGCCTCGGCCATGTCGGCGACCTCGCGCTCGTCGTCGCCCGACGCTGCCTGCTCCATGAGTGCCACGTAGCCCGCGGCATCCACCGCGGCCGCGAGCGCCGCGACGTTCACCCGGGCCGGGTCAAAGCGCACGGTCGCCGACTCCGACGCCAGGTTGACGTGCGCTTCTTCGACGCCCTCGACCTTGCCGAGGAAGCGGGTGATGCGGTTCACGCACGACGCGCAGGTCATCCCCTCGACCGGGAACGACACGATCTCGATGGGCTGGATCTGTTCAGTCATTTGATACTCCATGGGAGTATTCTAAGCGTGGAGCGGCGAACGGTGTACCCGTCAGTCGACGACCGTCAGGGTGGCGTTCATGCCGGCGTCGTAGTGGCCCGGCTCGTGGCAGCCGATGAGCAGCGATCCGGCCTTGGCAAAGGTCATGCTCAGTGAGCCGGTCTCGCCCGCCTTGAGGCTGAGGGCGTTGTCGTGGCCGTGGCTCATGCCACCAGAAGCCATCTCCGCCGCGTGCTCGACCTGCTCTTCCTCGCTCCCGACAAAGAACTCGTGGACGATGACGCCCTCGTTCTTGACCACGAAGGTCACTTCCTCACCGGTCTTGACTGTGATGGGGTCTGGCGCAAAGCGCATGGTGTCGGACATGACGACCTGGACCTCGCCGCTCATCGGCGCCGCTGAAGGCGCGACCGATGCGGCCACGGAAGGCGCGACCGACGGCGCGACAGACGGAGTGACGGTCGCCGTTGCCGCCGGGCTCGCGCTGGGCGCGACCGCGGCCGCGGTGGGCCCATAGGTCCAGGTGGGAGCGGCCGCAGGACTCGAGCAGGCGGCGACGAGGATGGCGACGGGGCCCTCTCTGCCAAGATTCGGTGAGACGCCCCGCCTCCTCTGATTACTGAACGAG
>CAYRTS010000037.1:0-28687 GCA_964427285.1 uncultured Anaerolineaceae bacterium | reverse complement strand
GTCAGGCCTGCGCCCGGCGCCCCCGTCTCGGCCCCGATCGCCTGGGACGAACTTGATGACCCGGACCTGCGCCCGGATCGCTGGACGATCCGAACCATCGTCGACCGCGTCGCCGAACGCGGCGACCTCTTCGCCGACGCCCAGACCGACGCCCAGGAACTTCCCAGGATATGAGCCTTCAGTAAGGCCGCAGCAGCCCCGGGAACATCGGGAAGTCGCGGACGTTCAAGGTGGCCAAGGTCCCTCCGAGTTCGATGGCCGTGGCCGCGATGATCAGGTCGACCACGCCGAGGTGATGGGTGAGCCGATATGGAGCACCAAGGCGACCCGCGTGATCGGCGATGGACGGGGTGACATCGTGCCACTGTATGGGCGCGGCGGCTGCAGCTCTGCACTCGCGGCGCGGTCCGGGATCCGCTGTTTCTCTGTGGCCGATACATACGCGGACTGACCGGGGGAGACTCGCCCAAGTCCGGCTACGGGAGACGGATCACGCTCCCCAGTGCCTCGCCAGTAGACGCGTAGAGTCTCAAAGCCTCGAGGGTGACCGTCACGTCGTCCCGCCCAGGCCAATTCGGGTCATAAACCCTGAGCGTCACCGCGTCACCCGCCAGCTCGTAACCAAAGCCCAGCACCTGGTGGCTCTTCGCCAGGTGGAACGGGTTGAGCCCGGTGTGGCGCACGAGGCCGACCATCGAGAGACGGCCGGCATCCATGTCGGCGCGGATGCGCGGCCACTCGGTCTCGCGGGAGCGGCGGGCGGCGCGCTCGGGCCCGATGGCGCCCATCCACCAGAAGCGCAGGGGCACGCGAAGCCAGTCGAGTGACAGGATCTGGCGTCGGACGATGGCCCGGAAGAGCGGCGAGCCGTTGGCCGGCGCCGCCGCGTCCGTGGGGATCGGGAGGCCAGCCTGGAAGCGCTCGCGCACGTACCAGGCCATCCCGCCACACAGCCCGGCCGATGCGTCGCCAATCCCGATCCAGCGCGGGTCGATCGGCCCGAGCCGGATCGTCGGGCCGGCTGGAAACCGGTTGGCGAAGTGGAGCCCGCGGGTGCTCGGCAGGAAACCCGGGACGGCGTTCGATTCGACCATCAGCGCCGCAGTGTACGTGTTGACTAACCATGCTGGCTGACTATGATGGCTGACCATGAGGACCGTGACCGCGACTGAACTTCGACAGAGACTCGGCGAGATGCTGGATGCCGCGTCTGCTGGCGAAACGATCCTGATCGAGCGAGATCACATGCCCCTCGCCTACCTCGTGTCGTATGAGGATGGCGATCGCATGGTCGGTCGAGGGAAGGAGCGGATCGCCAGTCAGCTCCAGGCCCTGGACGCGCTGGTGGAATTCAGCAAAGGGTGGCATCGCGAGCGCGGTCCCGAACCAGACGCGGTGGGCGCTGCCGAATGGGTCCGCTGGGATCGCGATCACCGCGATGACCCGAAATGACCGTACAGCCACCAGTCGTCATCGACGCCTCCGTCGCGATCGCATTGCTTCTTGATGAGCCCGAGGCTCCAGAGATCGCGCAGGCGCTGGTCCAGTGGGTCACAGCGGAGCGGCATCTGATCGTCCCGGCGCACTTCTGGTTGGAGGTCGTCAACCGGATCGGGCGAGTGCCGGGGACTACAGGCGAGCGGATCATCGCTGCCGTCCATCGGCTCAACAGCTTCGACCTTGAGTCGGCGGAGTCCGCCCCCCCGACGCTGCTGCAGATCATCGACCGCATCGAGCGACACGGGCTCACAGCGTACGACGCTGCCTACCTTGTTCTCGCCGAGAACGTGGGTGGGCAGCTCGCGACCCTGGACCGCACGCTGGCCGCCGCGGCCGGTTCGCGGGCGATCACATTCGGAGACGGCCACCGCCTCCACGACGCGCCGGCCGTCTATGAGCACGACGTGACGTGGCCGAACTACAAGGAGGCCTCGGCCTATCTGGCGAAACTACGCACGGAAGCTCTGGCCGGGCGGTCTCGTACGAGCCCGGAGGCCTGACCGACCCCGTCAGGCCAGCCGGATGCGGAACTCGGCCGCGCTTGCCGCCACCATGACGTCCCCTCCCGGCCAGTTTTGGGCCGGAGATGCAGAGGCTGACAGCGTCACCCTCGACCTCGTAGGTGAACCCGAGTGCCTTGACGGGTCATGATGGCTGACTATGATGATCAAGTATGAGAACCGTGACGGCGATGGACATGCGCAAGCGCTTGGGCGAGATCCTGGACGCCGCGTCGGCGGGCGAGCGAATCCTGATCGAACGTGACCACCGACCGCTGGCCTACCTCGTTTCGATCGAGGAGGGCGCCAGCCTCGGCGAGTCACCCGAGGACCTTCGGATACGACGGTTCGCGGCGCTGGACCGCATCGACGAATTCGCGAAGCGCATGGAGATCGAGCACCCGTCGCAGCCGGGGGACCTGTCGGCGGCCGAGTGGATCCGTTGGGATCGAGATCATCGGGATGACCAACACAATCGGCCTGAGGACGATGAATAAACGCCCGATCGTGGTCATCGATGCGTCCCTGGCCGTCGCCCGCGTGCGCGTCAAGGAGCAGACCCCGCAGATCCTCGCCGCCTTTCGGGAGTGGTTCCTGATCGGGACGCGACTGGTCGTTCCGCGCCCGTTCTGGTGGGAGGTCGTCAACGCGCTCGCGATCGGCCATCGATACTCGGGCGACCAGGTCCTGGAAGCCATTCACGAACTCGAGACCATGGGCATCGAGTCGCGCGACGCGGATCGCGGCCAACTCATCCTGACCATCACCGCCGTCGAGCGCTTCCGGCTCACGGCGTACGACGCGCAGTACCTGGTCCTCGCGGAAACGCTGGTCGCGCCGTTGGCGACACTCGATCGTGCGCTGGCTCGAGCGGCCGGGTCACGGGCACGATTTCTGGGTCCGGGTGGCCCGGGGCACCGACTGTCCGAGCCACCTGCCGTCTACGGGCACGAGGTGACCTGGCCGAACTACAAGGGCGCCTCGGCGTACCTCGCCAAGCTGCGAGCGGAGGCGGCGAGTCTGGGCTAGCGGCCGCGGATTCGACGAAACGGCGGGGCAACGGACGTCTAGACTCTCGGCCTGCTCGCGTCGTGCTTAAAGAAGAGGAGGTCCATCTGTGAGCGTCCCAATGGCGGCCATTCCGCGGCCCACCGTCGCCCGGGTCCGGGCCACGCTCGTCGGCGCCCTGATTCTTGGCCTGCTCCTGAGTGTCAGCTTCGCCGGCACCGCACAGGCGGCGTCGACGCTCAACGTCGGCGTGGGGGTTGGCTCCGGTACCGTCGCCGGCAATGTCTACGCCCCCGGTGACGTGACGATCCTCGTTGGCGACAGCGTGAAGTTCACGATCGAGTCCGACGAGCCCCACAGTGTCACCTTCGGCAATGGCCCCGCCGGCGTTTCGCCGGACCAGTGGCCGGCCACCGGCTTCACCGGATCCGTCCCGCCGCCGCCGGGAGTCGCGGCGCTGACGGGCACCTATGCCGGGACGGGGTTCCTCAACACCTCGATCTTGTTCGGCAAGGGATCCAATGCCACCGTTGCATTCACGGCGGCCGGGGCGTTTCCATTCATCTGCCAGATCCATCCGGGCATGGCCGGGACGGTGAACGTCGTGGCGTCAGGGACGACGACGACGCAGGCCGAAGCCGACGCAAAGGCGACCCTGACCCGGAACGCGATCCTGGGCGCCGTCGACAGCCTGGAGGCCGCGCAGACGGCACAGGTCACCGAGACTGCACGACCGGACGGCACGAGCTGGTGGAACATCTTCACCAACTCGGGTCAAGCGCCTGCCCCCCAGCCGGGCGGCGGAACCGGGTTCCTGGAGATCATGCGCTTCGTTCCACCGTCGCTCGAGATCGAGGCCGGTGACACCGTCACCTGGACCGCTCTTGCACCCCATACCGTCACCTTCCCGGCGGCTGGTCAGGATCCCATGACCATCGATCCGTTCACAACGCCCCCGACGACGAACGCCACGTACGACGGGACGAGTCTGTATAACTCCGCCCTGATGGCGATCGGACCGGGCAGCTCCACGACATTTGAGCTCACATTCCCCGCCGCGGGCACGTTCAAGTACGTGTGCGCGCTCCACCAGTTCCTTGGGCAGACCGGCACCATCTCGGTGGCGGCACCGACCATCACACCGCCAGCCACCGATGTCGGCAGATTCGCGAGGGGTGGGCCAAGCGGCGCGCCCCCAATCCTCGCGATCGGATTGCTGCTGATCCTCGCGATCTCGGTAGCGGTGGGCACTCTCGCCATCCGGCGACGTTAGCCCGTTTCGCGCAAGAAGGCCGGGTGGGCTTCGGTCCACCCGGCCTTCTTGTGTTTACGGCGCGGTCATCGGACCGTGATCGATCCCGTCATGCCCGGGTGGACCACGCAGGTGAACCGGTAATCACCGACGGCCAGTGCCGGGATGTCGTAGTCGATCATCGACACGCCGCTGATGATCTTGCCGGAGAAGATCGAAGCTCCTGAAGCCGTCGTGATCATCACGTTGTGCGGGACGGCCGCGTCGGCATTCGAGAATGCGATCGTGAAGGTTGTTTCGGCCGGGGCATTGATGGCTCCCGGCGAAAAGGCGAAGTTCCTGGCCTCCACGGCCCGGATCGGCGGTGCCGCCGAGGGCTTGATTGTCGGTGCGGGCGTTGGTTTGGGCTTTGGGGTCGGTGTCGGGCTGGGCGTCGCTCTCGGCGTCGGGTTCGGTGTCGGTGCTTGAGTGGTCGGTACGGGGGTCGTGGTGGACGAGGGCGCCGCCGTGGATGATGGCGCCGCCGTGGCGACCGCCTGGAGGCTCGGTGGCGGGTCGGTTGGTGGCGCGCCCGATGGCGGCGCGGTCGCGGCGGGCTCGGTTGATGGCGGCGACACCGTGATCGCTGGCGATGGGACGGAGACAAGGTCACTCGGCGAGGCTGCCACCGGTGACGCGAGGGTGCTGGAGCTCACCGTTGGGGCTCCGCAGGCCATCGCCAGGAGTCCGATGGCGACGAACCGCGGCAGTCGGACGGTGGGCATCGCGGCATTGTAGCGACCGCCGGGTACCATCTCTGCCATGCCCAATCGGCTCGCGGGTGAGACCAGCCCGTACCTCCTGCAGCACGCGCACAACCCGGTCGACTGGTTTCCGTGGGGGCCGGATGCGTTGGCGCGCGCCAAGCTGCTCGACCGGCCAATCTTCCTGAGCATCGGCTATGCGGCCTGTCACTGGTGTCACGTGATGGAGCGCGAGTCGTTCGAGAACGAAGCCACCGCGCAGTACCTCAACGGGCGGTTCGTCGCGATCAAGGTGGACCGCGAAGAGCGCCCGGACCTCGACCAGGTCTACATGGCCGCAGTCCAGGCAATGACCGGGAGCGGCGGCTGGCCGATGTCCGTCTTCCTGACCCCGGACGGACGTCCCTTCTTCGGTGGCACCTATTTCCCGGATCAGCCCCGACATGGGATGCCGTCCTTTCGGCAGGTGCTCGACGGGGTGGATCGAGCCTGGCGCGAACAGCGGGCAGACGTGGAGGCCACCGGGGGTCGGCTGGTCAAGGCCCTGATCGCGCAGGCCCGGATTGAGTCCGGATCCGACGACCCGAGCGAGCCGCTGCTCGAGACAGCCTCGACGGCGATCGAGGCGTCGTTCGACCCGGTCAACGGCGGCTGGGGTCGGGCGCCCAAGTTTCCGCAGCCGATGACGATCGACTACCTGCTCCGCCGGCACCTCGCGACGGGCGATGCGCGGCCGCTCGCCATAGCGCGGCGCTCCCTCGACGCCATGGCCGACGGCGGGCTGCGCGACCAGCTCGGCGGCGGCTTTCACCGCTATTCGACGGACAGCCAGTGGCTGGTCCCGCACTTCGAGCAGATGCTTTACGACAACGCCCTCCTTGCGCGGGTCTACCTGCACGCCTGGGCGGTGACCGGCGACGGACGCCATCTTGCCGTCGCGACGGGCACGCTCGACTACCTGGCGCGAGAGCTGACGACCGAGGACGGGGCCTTCGCCGCCAGCCAGGACGCCGATACGGAAGGCAGCGAGGGGCTGACGTTCACCTGGCGCGCGACCGAGATCCGCGAGGTCCTGGGTGACGAGACGGGGCTGTTCTCGGCGGCCTATGGCGTGACCGAGGAGGGCAACTGGGAGGGCGTGACGATCCTGAGCCGGGTCGCATCGGACGAGGTGCTCGCCGAGCGCCACGGGCTCTCGGTCGGCGAGGTCGCGGCGCACCTGGCGAGATCGAGGGCGCAGCTGTTGGCCCGGCGCGGCGGTCGGCCCCAGCCGGCGCGCGATGACAAGGCGCTCGCTGCCTGGAATGGGCTGGCGATCGCGGCCTTCGCCGATGCCGCGGTGACGCTCCAAGGGGTTGACGCGGTCGCGGCCGCGCGCTTTCGGGCGGCGGCTGAACGCGCCGCGTCGACGATTGTCGGCGGCCTGCTCGCTCCGAACGGATCGCTGATGCGATCGTGGAAGGACGGCCGGGCCGTCGGGACCGGCGTCCTGGAGGACTACACCCATCTGGCGGATGGCCTGCTGGCCCTCTACGAGGCCACCTTTGACGACCGCTGGTTTAGCGTCGCACGCGCCTTGATGGATCACGTCCTGGTCCATTTCGGCGACCCGGCCGGCGGTTTCTTCGATACCTCGGACGAGCACGAGCGGCTGGTGACCCGCCCAAAGGATGTCCAGGACAACGCCGTCCCGTCGGGCAACGCGATGGCTGCGAGGGTGCTCCTGCGCCTCCACGCCTGGACCGGGGAGGGTGCCTACCGGGCCGCTGCGGAACGCGCGATCCGGGTGGTAGTCCCGCTCGTGGATCGCTATCCGACGGCCTTTGGCCAGTGGCTTTCGGCCATGGACCTCGCCCTGCGTCCCGTGGTGGAGGTGGCGATCGTGGGCGAGCCAGGAGAACCGGCGACTGAGGCGCTGCTGGCCGAGGTGCGTCGAGGCTTCCGTCCGGGCCAGGTCATCGCTCTGGCCGCGAATCCGGCGGCGAGCGCCATCCCGCTCCTCGAGGGGCGGGTCGCCATCAATGACAGACCCACCGCCTATGTCTGCCGCGGCTTCGTCTGTCGACTGCCAGTGACGTCGCCGGAGGCGCTGCGCGCGGAGCTTGATGCGCTACCGGTTTAGGCTCGGTCCAGGGGGAGGGCCGCGGCGAGATTGCGCAAGACGTTGAGTCCGGCGTCGACCTGGGCGACGGGGGCGTACGGCCCCGGCATCAGGAAGCACGGCCGGCCCGCGAGCGCCATGTCGACGAGGTGACCCCACGGTTCCTCGAGGTGCCGGCCGGCGCAGGCCGAGGCGGCGCGCTTGTAGATGAACACGACCGCGGCTGGTCGCCAGATCGAAATCTTCTGCCAGAGCGGCCCGACGCCGGCGGTCAGCTCCGATTCCGTGGCGATGTCGCGCGGGCTCGGCAGTTTCAGGAGGTCCGTGATGCCATGGCCGCTGGCGATCAGCGCGTCGTCCGCTGCCTCGACCGTCGTCCCCGCCGGCAGCACTTCGGCGAGCATCAAGCGACGCCAGAATGTTCGCCCGAGGCGGCCCTGGTGGTAATGCCCGGCTTCAACGCTGACCGGCGAGGGATTGAGGCCCACAAACAACAGGTGATCACGGACCGGGGGGAGATCGGCCAGGGTTTCGGTGGTCTGTCCGCCGATCGTGATTCGTGTCCGGTGGGTCCCCGCGCCGGGCCGCTCCGTCAGCGCCTGGAGTTCATCCGGTGTTATCACGCGGGGCGATCCTTGGTGGTGCGCGGTCGCTCGTTTGGCAGCGGTTGGCGTCGACTGGCCTCTGGCCTCGCCCGCAGGGGCGACTCGCTTCGCCAGCGGGGTCGTCGGCCTCGCCCGCGGGGGCGACTCAGCCGGCTCGGTCGTCCGTGCGGCTGGCGGGCTCGTCGGCCGGGGTCACGCGCGCCTGGATCTCGGTCTGTGCCTTGGCGGCCTCGGTTCGCGCTTCGCGAACACCACGGCCAAGGGCCTCCCCGATCTTGGGCAGCGTCTTGGGGCCGCGCCACAGGATGGCGAGGATGAGGATCACGATCAGGATCAGCAGCAGGTCTGGCATTTGCGGATGGTACATCGCGCGCGATGTCGCGCCTCATCGCATCGTGCGTGCTCCCGCGCTCCGTCATATCGTGCGTGCTCGTCCTCTGTCAGCGCGGACGGCGGGCGACCGGGATCACCAGGCGAAGCGCCGTGTGCGTTGCCGAAAAGGCGGCGACCTTGTTGTCGACGAGACCGGCCTTCCTCGCCGCATCGATGACGTCGATGTCGCGCAACGTCGCGGTCTTGCCTTTGCGCGAGACGACCCAGATGGCGCCGTTCGGTCGAATGCGTTCGGCCAGTGCCTCGAGCGGCGCAAGTGCATCGGTTGAATCGGCGGCGAGCAGCACGATGTCGGTCTCCGGCTCAGGCCAGCCTTCGGTCAGGTCCGAGGTTCGCGCGGCCAGTAGCGGGATGATCGAACCGTCGTCGATGGCGATGAGGGCTACGCGCATTCCCGGTCGGACACCGAGTTTGTCGAGCAGCGCTGTGGTGTAGACACGCTCCATCCCGGTATCGTGCCACGCATGCTGCTGGTCTACGGTCCGCGTTCCGGAACCTACGACTTCGGCCCCGGGCACCCGCTCACGCCGCGTCGGTTCGGTCCGGGCATCGACCTTCTGCGCTCGGTCGGCGCCGAGCCCGGCCTCGCGCCTGAACCGGCGTCGGACGCCGATCTTCGGCTCTGTCACACGCAGCGCTACATCGAAATCGTCAAGCGCTTCTCGGTCAATCCGTTCGGCGCGGGCGGCGAGGCGGGGATCGGCGGTGGTGGCGATGACCCGCCATTTGGCGGCATGCACGAAGCGGCGGCGGCGGTCGCCGGTGGGTCGCTCCGGGCCATGGAGGCGATCCTGCGCGGCGACGTTGAGCATGCCTTCCATCCCGGCGGCGGACTGCATCACGCCATGTCCGCCCGTGCCGCGGGCTTCTGCATCTACAACGACCCTGCGATCGCGATTGCGCGCGCCCGGCGCGATGGGCTGCGCGTGCTCTACGTCGATCTTGATGTCCACCACGGCGACGGGGTTCAGGCGATTCACTGGAACGACCCGGGCGTCCTGACGCTCTCGTTCCACGAATCCGGTCGAGCGCTGTTCCCCGGCACAGGCGGGGTGGGGGAGCTGGGCGACGGTGTGGCGGCCGGAACGTCAGTCAATGTGCCGCTGGAGCCGGGCTGCGGCGATGGCCCGTGGCTGGAGGCCGTGCAAACGCTCCTCCCCGAATTGGCCGGCGCGTTCGGGCCGGACCTGATCGTGTCACAGCACGGCTGCGATTCGCATGCCTGGGACCCGCTGGCGCACCTGCGGGTGACGACGACGGCGATGGGCGAGGCCGCGCGCCTGGTGGACGCGGTTGCACACCGGTACGCAGGCGGGCGCTGGCTGGCGACCGGTGGCGGCGGCTACGACGCGTACCGGGTGGTGCCCCGCGCCTGGAGCCTGGTCTGGTTGGCAGGCGCGCATCGACCGGTGCCCGATGCAACGCCGGCGGCCTGGCGCGACCGATGGGAGGGAGAGGCCGCGCGCTATGGCCAGGCGCCGTTGCCTCGGACCTTCGAGGACGCCCCGAACGCCGGATTGGCGCGCGATGCGACCCAGGCGGCCGTCGAAGCGCGCTCTCGGACTACCGCCGCGCTGGCAAGGCACCTCGTCGTACCTCGTCTCCTGCGTGAGGCGCGAGATCGCGGCTGGTGGGACCCCCTGGCCGAGCAAGTCGCGTCGATGCGGCTCGTGGCCACCCCGAGCGTTGGTGCGCCGGCCATCCTGCCGCTGGTGGAACCCGACACCTGGGCGCGGCTGACGTTGGCCGCCCGGGTTGTCGCGCCATGTGAGCCGGCCTCGGCGCACGGCCTCGTCCTCGCTGCGCTGCGCGACGGCGCGGGAGTTTCCGCGGCGGTCCAGGGGACGACGGTCGTCGGGCTCGCGATCACCCGGCATGCCGACGCGGCGGCTCGGAGCGACCTCCTGGCACTCGGCGTGGCGCCCGCATGGCGGCGCCGGGGCCTGGCGACCAGGCTGCTCGCTTCGCGCCTCGAATCGAGTCGCCCTGGCGACGTCGATCACGAGGCGCTGATCACGGTCGCCGAACGTGACCCGATCGAGCCGCTGGAGGTGGCGATCCGCAGCACCATCGCCCGGCGACTCTTCACAGGTGCAGGCTTCACGATCAGCTCGGTCGCTGGTTTGGTCGGCACTGCCGACCCGTCCGCCATGTGGGCAACGAAGACGGACCTTCCCCACGGACGTTGACGATCGACCGGCCGACGCGTCCGCGGTGCGGGCAACGAAGACGGGCCGCCCAGACGGACGCTGACGATCGGGGTGCCGAGTGCTACCGGCCGCGCCGAGTGCTACCGGCCGCGCCGAGAGCGACACCAGCCAAGCTGCTATCGCCGCCGAACCCCGGCGCAACCGACCGAGCGCTACCAGCCGAACTCAGCGCAACCGACCGAGCGGAGAGCAGCCGAGCGGAGCGCCACCGACCGAGCTGTGCTCGCCGCCGAGCCGAGCGCTACCTACCGAGCGCGACGCCGCGGGGCGGACGTTCGAGGATTCGTGCTGCGTCGCCATCGACCGTGGCCCAGAGAATGCTGCTGCCGGGCCATGGAGCATCGGGGCTCGTGAGCGCCTGATAGGCGGACACGGCGTCTCCTGGATAGGCCGCGGCCAGCGTCTCGGAGAATGTTGATGCGATCTGGCGATTGAGTCGGGTGGACCTCCTCGTTGGACCATCGGATCTGCTGCTCGAGCCTCCGCATCTGCGATTGAATTTCGGCGGCGACGGCGACGCTCGCCGCTCGCCGCTCGGTCGTGTGCGACGAGGTCGATGACACCGCGAACCGGCCTATAGACAGGAACTTCGAGCAGCCAAGTCCAGAGCAAATGCCTGGGTCGTAGCACTGCTTCCGTGATTCGCGCCTGGATAGGGTCGCTCAAGCGCGGACCAGTCCCCGGATAGAGGCGAACGCTCACGTCGCCGCCGAGCGCAGTCGCGATCGCGGCGAGGACGGCGAGACTCGGTTCCCGAAGGCCTCGTTCGATGAGCGACAAGAATCCGTGATCGATCGCCGCCAGCGCCGCGAGATGGCGTTGGGACAGTCCGGTGTCGGTCCGTCTCCGCCGGATCTCACTGCCAACGAAGGCCCGCAGGTCGCGGGCCACGCGGCCGTTCGCTGTTCCCGCAGCCTTGCGATTTGTAAGGACCGGTCGCTCCGCCATAGAGGTGATGGAAACACACGCCTCTCACCTCCGGCTTGGTTGCTGCTTACTCGGGGCTCATCGACTCCACGGAGCGCTGCCCCTCGCCCTCGGTTGTCTTGCGGCGTCGCCGATGGGCGCCTATCCGTTGACCCGCGGGCCCCCGGGTCAACAGTCGGAGCATCGGAGCTGTCGGGGGATCGGGGGATCGGAGCCGTTGTGGGCGCTGCTCGAAGACAGAACATCTGGTCTATTGACGGACGGCCACCTATACTGCTGATCCCGTGGGAGCCTCGACTCGATCCCGCCGAACGCTGCGCTCGCTCGTCGACGAGGGCGAACGAAACGGCCACGCCGCCGACCCGCTCGATCGATTCTCGCCGGCCGTCCGCGACTGGTTCGTCTCCAGCTTCGAGGCGCCGACGCCAGCACAGGCGCAGGGCTGGGTTGCCATCAGCGAGGGCCACCACACCCTGATCCATGCCCCGACGGGGAGCGGCAAGACCCTGGCCGCCTTCCTTTGGTGCCTCGATCGGCTGGCCCGCGATCCCACCTCGCCACCAACGCGTGGGACCCTTGGCCAGGTCCGCGTCCTGTACATCTCGCCGCTCAAGGCGCTGACCTACGACATCGAGCGCAACCTCAAGGCGCCGCTGATCGGGATCGGACTGGCTGCGCAGCGCCTGGGCGACCTTGCCCCGCAGATAACGGTCGCCACCCGGACCGGCGACACCCCCGCCGACGACCGACGCCGGATCGCGCGCCATCCCCCGGACATCCTGATCACCACGCCGGAATCGCTCTACCTGATGCTGACCAGCGGCGCGCGTGAGGTGCTCCGCCACGTTGAGCACGTGATCATCGACGAGGTCCACGCGATCGCCGGCACCAAGCGGGGCGCCCACCTGGCCCTCAGCCTGGAACGACTGGAGCGCCTCCAGGCGCCGAATGCCGCCGCCACGCCGAATGCCGCCGCCACGCCGCCCCAGCGGATCGGTCTCAGCGCGACCCAGCGACCCCTCGACGCCATCGGTCGGTTCATGGCCGGCATCGGCCCCGGGCGCGACGTGCGGATCGTGGACGCCGGCGCTCGAAAGCCGCTGGATCTCCGGGTCATCGTCCCGGTCGACGACATGGCCGCGCTGGGCCAGACCCTCCCGCCCGATGACCAGCCCGACGGCCGGCCGATCGGCCGCGAGGCACGCACCAGCATCTGGCCGGCCATCCATCCGGAAATCCTCAAGCTCATTCGCGAGCACCGCAGCACGATCGTCTTCGTCAACAGTCGCCGCCTTGCCGAGCGTCTCGCCCAGCGGCTCAACGAGTTGGCCGGCGAGGAACTCGTGCGGGCCCACCACGGCAGCATCGCCCGCGAGCAACGGACCGAAATCGAGGAGGAGCTGAAATCCGGGCGACTCCCCGCGCTGGTCGCCACCAGCTCGCTTGAACTCGGGATCGACATGGGCGCTGTCGATCTCGTTATCCAGGTCGAGAGCCCCACGAGCGTGGCGCGCGGGCTGCAGCGAGTCGGTCGGGCCGGCCACCAGGTAGGCGCTCCCAGCAAGGGCGTGATCTTCCCCAAGTACCGGGGCGACCTGCTCGAATGTGCCGTGGTCACCCGGCGGATGCACGAAGGCGCCATCGAGACCACCCAGATCCCGCGCAACCCGCTCGACGTACTCGCCCAGCAGGTGGTGGCGATGACGGTGATGGACGCCTGGACCGTAGACGACCTGCTCACCACGGTGACAAGGGCCGCCCCATACGAAACCCTGACTCGCGAAGTCCTCGAAGGCGTGCTGGGCATGCTCGCCGGCGCCTACCCGTCCGACGAATTCGCCGAACTCAAGCCCCGGGTCGTGTGGGATCGCGTGACCGACATCGTCGAGGGCCGCCGGGATGCCCGGGTCGTGGCGATCACCAGTGGCGGAACGATCCCGGATCGCGGCCTCTATCCGGTCTTCATGGTCGGGGAGGCGGGGACACCCGGCCGGCGCGTGGGCGAACTCGACGAGGAGATGGTCTACGAATTGCGGGCCGGCATGCACGGCGACGTCGTGGTCCTGGGCGCCAGCTCCTGGCGGGTCGAGGAGATCGGTCACGACCGGGTGACGGTCAGCCCGGCTCCCGGCGTCCCGGGCAAGTTGCCGTTCTGGCACGGCGATGCGGTCGGCCGACCGATCGAGCTGGGGCGCGCCCTCGGGGCGTTTGTCGGCGAGCTGGAAGCCGACCTGGCCCGGGGCCCGAAGGGGCGGACCGCCGCGACAACCCGGCTGCGGGACCACCACGATCTCGACGACCGAGCCGCGGCCAACCTCCTTGCCTATCTCGATGACGAGCACGACGCAACGGGCGTCCTGCCGACCGATCGGCGCGTCGTCGTCGAGCGGTTCCGGGACGAGCTGGGGGACTGGCGGCTCTGCCTGCTGACCCCGTTCGGCGGGCGCGTGCATGCCCCGTGGTCCCTGGCCATCGAGGCGCGGATCGGGGAGCGGCTCGGGTTGGCGGTCCAGACGATCTGGTCGGATGACGGGATCGCGATCCGGTTGCCCGAAGGCGACGCGCCGCTCGACGGGATCGAAGCTCTCCTCTTCCCCGACCCGGACGAGGTCGAGGAGCTGGTCGTCGGGCAACTCGCGACCTCCGCCCTCTTTGCCAGCCGGTTCCGCGAGAACGCGGCCCGGGCGCTCCTGCTGCCACGCCGCCGTCCGGGCACGCGGACGCCGCTCTGGCAGCAACGCCAGCGAGCCGCTGACCTGCTGGCCGTCGCGTCGCGCTACGGCAGCTTCCCGATCCTGGTCGAAACCTATCGAGAGTGCCTGTCGGACGCATTCGACCTGCCGGCGTTGCGCGAGATCCTGGCGGCGGTGGCACGACGCGACATCACCGTCCATTCGGTCGAGACGGCGGGCGCGTCGCCCTTTGCCAGCAGCCTGCTGTTCGACTACGTGGCCGCCTACATGTACGACGGCGACACGCCGCTGGCCGAACGACGCGCCGGCGCGCTGACGCTCGATCGCGAGCTGCTGCGGGAGCTGCTCGGGCAGGAGGAGCTGCGCGAGCTGCTGGATCCGGCGGCCCTGGCCGACCTGGAGCTGAGCCTGCAGGCACTCACCGACGACCGGCGAGCAACCACGATCGATGGCGTCCATGACCTCCTGCGCCGACTTGGCGACCTGGGCGCTGATGAAGTGGCCGCCCGGACGGAGGGTGGCGCCGCGGCCGCCGACCCATGGCTGACGGAGCTGGTTGCCGGACGGCGCGCCGTACGCACCCGGATCGCCGGAGACGAGCGCTGGCTTGCCATCGAGGACATCGCCCGCTATCGCGATGGGGTCGGGATCGCGCCGCCAGTTGGGATCCCGGCGGCGTTCCTTGGGCCCACCGTGGCCGCCGTGGACGGCCTGCTTTCTCGCTGGGCGCGGACGCATGGACCATTTCTCACGATCGAACCCGCGCGCCGCTGGGGATTGCCGATCGGCGTCATCGGCGATGCCCTGGCACGGCTGGCGGCCGCAGGCACGCTGCTGTACGGCGAGTTCCGACCCGGCGGCGCAGAGCGTGAGTGGTGCGATCCGGAGGTGCTCCGGCTGCTGCGGCGCCGCTCGCTGGCTCGCCTTCGTCGGGAGGTCGAGCCGGTCGACGCCGTGGCCCTGGCTCGATTCCTGCCCGAGTGGCACGGCGTCGTCGCCGTCGGGGCAAGCCCGCCGCAGATCCGCGGTGTGGCCGCCCTCGAGCGCCTGGCCGAGGTGGTTGACCAGCTGGCCGGCCAGCCCATCCCGGCGTCAGTCCTGGAGCGCGACGTGCTCCCGGCGCGCATCCCCGGGTATCAGCCGCGCCTCCTCGATGAGTTGGGGGCGCTGGGGGAGGTCGCCTGGGTGGGGCGGGGGAGCCTGGGCCGCGACGATGGCCGGGTGGCGCTGGTTCGTCCCGGCCGAGTGGTGCTGCGGCCGGCTGGTCCGATCGACGGCGCGGAGCGGCCCGATTCCGCGCGACACGACGCGATCCGGGCGCACCTGGCCCATCGGGGGGCGTGCTTCTATCGCGAGATCTACTCGGCGGCCGGCGGCGGAACGGATCGCGAGGTGCTGGACGCGCTTTGGGACCTCGTCTGGGCTGGGGAGGTGACCAACGACACGTTCGCGCCGCTCCGGGCGCTGCGTTGGAAGCGATCCGGAGGAATCGGTGCCCGACGCCCGGTCAGGTCGGGGCGACTCACCGCCCTTGGGCCGCCGGAGGCCGCGGGGCGCTGGTCCCTCGTCGCAGCGGGGCCTCCCGCCCCCTCGAGCCAGACCGAGCGCCTCCACGCGATCAGTCTCGCGCTTCTGGAGCGCCACGGGATCGTGACCCGCGAAGCCGTCGCGGCGGAGGGGATCGACGGTGGGTTCAGTGCCCTCTACCCGGTCTTGCGGGCGATGGAAGACGCCGGGCGGATCCGACGCGGCTACTTCGTCGACGGACTTGGTGCCGCCCAGTTTGCCCTCGCTGGAGCGCTGGACCGGTTGCGCGCGGTCCGCGAGCATGCCGATCCGCCCGCCAGTGGCTCAGTCCACCTGCTCGCCGCAGCGGATCCGGCGAACCCATACGGGGCCGCACTCGCCTGGCCACGACGGGACGACGCCGATCGGCGGCCGTACCAGCGGGCGGCCGGGGCCTATGTTGTTCTCGTCGACGGCGCCGCGACCGTCTACCTGGAGCGCGGCGGATCGTCCTTGCAGATGCTGCCCGCCGCCGACGACTCCGCCGTTGCCCTGGTCGCCATCCGGGCCCTCGGCACACTCGTCACCACGGGCCGCGCCCGCGAGCTGGTCATCCGCAAAGTCGACGGCGAGGACGTGGCTGCATCCCCATTCCGGCCCGTTCTGATTGGGGCCGGCTTCGTCGCGGGCTACCGAGGCCTCGCGCTGCGTACCGATCGCCCGGTAATGGCCAGGTAAAAACCTTCTGCTATTCTCGCTACATGGCGAGCGTCAAGCGCCTGAAAAGCGCCACAACTGCACCAATGAGCGCCACCACGGTGGGGGTTCGTGAGCTGCGTGACCACCTGTCCGCGTATCTCGACCGTGTCAAGGCAGGCGAGGTCGTCACCATCACCGAGCATGGTCGACCGATCGCGACACTGGTCAGCCAGGGGCCGTCACCCTTTCTGCTGGAGCTTGCGAGACAGGGCCGCGTCACGTTGGCCACGAAGCCACGGACGCCATTCGATGAGATCCCAAGCTTTCCGTATGACGGTTCGATCCAGGACTTGATGGACGAGATTCGCGGTCGATGATTGCGTTTGTCGACAGCTCCGCCTTGCTGAAGCTCTTTCTTCGGGATGAGCCCGGCCGTGAAGCGGTGCGTGCGGCGATGGCGATCGGCCCGCGATCCGCGCTGTCCAGGCTCGCCTACGTTGAAGTTCGTTCGGGTCTCGCGGCCGCGCGCCGTTCGGGACGTTTGGCGCCGGCCGCCCACGATCAGGCTGTCGCGGCGTTTGAGTTGACCTGGGCCGAGTACGATCTGATCGAAGTCGACGAGGCGGTGACGCGTCGGGCCGGTGACTTGTCTGACACCTATGGGCTGTTCGCCGGTGACGCGATTCAGCTGTCCTCGGCGCTTGGGTTGGCACGCGAAGGCGTGATGGTCATCGCCTGGGACGGACGCCTGCGGGTCGCAGCAGCGGCCGCCGGGCTCGCAGTCCTCCCGGTCTCCGTCTGAATCACCGCGTGGCGCAACACCCGACGTGACCGGGTAGCATCCATCGGATATGTGTGAGCACTACGTCGCCCGGGCCTCGGAGCCGTTCCGGCTCGACGAGCTTTGGCCGTTCACCGAGAAGCTCGAGCGGTTCGGGATCGCCGGTTTCGGCTGGGGTGCTTCGTGGCTTGGCGCCGACGGCCGACTGGCCACCCATCGGGATATGCGCGCGTTTCGTGACGATCCGGCGCGCGACGCGGTGGGCGCCAACGAAACGACCGCCGCTCTCGTCCACCTGCGCCGGCCGTCGCGCCTCTCGACGCTGACGCTGCCGGATACGCAGCCATTCGAGGATCCGGCCGGCCGATACGCCTTCAGCCACAACGGCGACTTGCGTGACTACAAGGCCCTCCGAGCAACGTTCCGCGCCCAGGGTCGGATCCATGGGCGCGCTGATACCGAAGTCGGAGCGCGCTGGCTCGAGGACGCCTGGCGCCAGGACGAACCGGCGGCGCATCTGCTGGCCGCGCTGCACGATCGATTCGGTGGCCAGGCCAACCTCGCGGTCCTCGCCGCGGACGGCACCCCGCACCATTACGCGGGCAACGGTGAGAACCCGGTCTTCTCATTCCGGCTGGGGCGGATCGGCCTCGCGTCCACCGGGATCTACTCCCTCGATCGATCGCTCTTCCGGTTCGTAGCTCCGGGCGCATCCGACCGCCGCCTGATCCGGATCCGCTCGACCGCAACGCTCGACCCTTCAGGGCGTCCCTACGCCTGAGGCGTAACCTGGTCGGACAGCGCGCATCCACCGTCGGCTATCCTCTCCCGAAGCATCCATGAGGGAGCCGATTACGCCGTGCCCGATGGAACCGTCATCATCATCGGCGGTGCGGAGGACAAGGTCCGCGACCGTGTCATCCTGAGCCGCTTCGTCACCCTTGCCGGTGGACGGGACGCGACGATCGCGGTGATCAGCACCGCGTCCTCGCTGGGTCTCGAAGCCGGGGAGCGATACCGTGCGATCTTTGCCGAGCTGGGCGTCCGGGCGGTGCGCCTGCTTCACGCCGTCACGCGGCCGCAGGCGAACGACGAGATGGCGACCCTCGCCGTCCACGACGCCACCGGCATCTTCCTGACCGGCGGGAACCAGCTTCGGCTGTCGTCGACCATCGGCGGAACCCGCCTGGCGGACGCGGTCCTCGATCGCTTCCAGCACGGGGCGGTGGTCGCAGGGACCTCCGCGGGGGCCTCGGCGATGTCCAGCCACATGATCGCGTTCGGAGCGTCCGGAGCGACGCCCAAGCATCGCATGGCGCAGATTGCGGCTGGTCTCGGCGTGCTTCCCGGGGTGATCGTCGATCAGCATTTCCAGCAGCGGAACCGGCTGGGTCGGCTGCTGAGCCTGATCGCCCAGAACCCGAGCCTGCTGGGTCTCGGCGTCGACGAGGACACCGCCGGCATCGTCGGGCCGGATCACGTCATGGAGGTGATCGGGCGGGGTTCGATCACGGTCGTCGACGGTGCCCTGTCGGACACCGACGCCTGGGAAATCCGCGGTCATCGGCCCCTCATGATCAGCGGCGTCATGCTCCATTCCCTGCCCGCGGGATATCGCTTCGACCTTCGCCGCCGCGAGCGCGTCGCCACTCAATCGCTGCACGCCTTGCCGGGCGCCGAGGCAGCCTCAAGCTGACGAGCCCGCGGGCCGGGCCCGCACCAGGAGGAGTCATCGTGGCCCAGACAGCGCCAGCCCCCAAGAGTGGCCACCCCGCGCGACAGGCCACGCGTCGCATCGACAGTTCGGGATCGAGCGCCGCTTCCGCGCCGACGTCTGGGCCCGCCCCGACGCTGCGCATCCTCGAGACGCGCGTCCTGCGCGGCCCCAACTACTGGGCCCGGGAGCCGGTCGTCCGGATGCTGGTCGATCTCGGCGTCCTCGAAGAGCACCCATCGGACAAGATCCCGGGCTTCAACGATGCCCTGATCGCCCTGCTGCCCAGCCTCGAGGAGCACGCCTGCTCGCTCGGTCGACGCGGCGGATTCATCACCCGCCTGCGCGACGGCACGTGGGCCGGGCACGTGGCCGAGCACATCGCGCTCGAGCTCCAGATCCTGGCGGGCACGGACGTCCGCCACGGCAAGACCCGCTCGGCCGGCCCCGTGGGTCAGTACAACTGCATCTACGAATACCGCGAGGAGCAGGTCGGCGTTGAGGCCGGCCGGATCGCCGTCCGCCTGGTTAATCACCTGGTCGCACCGGGCGACCCGGAGGTCGCCTTCGAATTCCCATCCGAGATCGAGCGGCTCATCCGGATCGCCGAGCGCCAGGCCTTTGGGCCGTCCACCCGGGCCCTGATCGATGAAGCCGTGAGCCGCGACATCCCCTTCATCCGGCTCGACCGCCACTCCCTGGTCCAGTTTGGTCACGGCGTTTATCAGCAGCGGATCCGCGCGACGATGACCTCGCGAACCTCGGCCATTGGCGTCGATATCGCATCGGACAAGAGCCTGACCAACCAGCTCCTCGATTCGGCAGGCCTGCCGGTGCCGCGCGCGGAGGTGGTGACAACCGAGGACGAGGCGGTCAGTGCCGCCGGTCGACTCGGTTTCCCATGCGTCGTCAAGCCGCTCGACGGGAACCACGGCCGTGGCGTCCACCTCGACCTGCGAACCGAGGCCGCGGTCCGGGACGCGTTTCCCGGGGCTCTGCGCGAGAGCCGAGCCGGCGACGTGATCGTCGAAACCTACGTTGCCGGGAAGGACTACCGCTGTCTGGTGATCGGCGGCAAGGTCGCCGCTATCGCCGAGCGGGTACCGGCCTCGGTCACGAGCGACGGTGAACACACCGTGCGGGAACTGGTAGAGCTGGCCAACGCTGACCCGCGCCGGGGGATCGGCCATGAGAAGGTGCTCACCCGGATCAAGGTGGACGACGCGGCCGAGCGGCTCGTCCGCGCCCAGGGTTTCGACCTTGATGGGGTTGCCCCCGCCGGGACCTGGGTCAAGCTCGCCCTGACCGGCAACATGTCCACCGGCGGCACCTCGATCGATCGGACCATGGAGGCCCATCCGGACAATGTCGAGATCGCCGAGACCGCCGCGCAGATCGTAGGGCTCGACGTCGCCGGGATCGACTTCGTCTGCCCAGACATCGCCACGCCGGTCCGCGAAACGGGCGGCGCGATTGTCGAGGTCAACGCCGCGCCGGGATTTCGGATGCACACCCACCCGACCGAGGGCGAGCCGCAGTACGTCGCTCGTCCGGTGATTGATTTGCTCTTCCCGGCCGGCTCCTCGGCGCGCATCCCGATCATCTCCGTCACCGGCACCAACGGCAAGACGACGACGGTCCGGATGATCGCCCACATCCTCAAGCTGATGGGCCGCCGCGTCGGCATGACATCGACGGACGGCATCGTCATTGACGGCCGGCTGATCCGAAAGGGCGACATGAGCGGGCCCCGGTCCGCCCAGATGGTCCTCCAGAACCCGACCGTGGACACTGCGGTCTTCGAGGTGGCGCGCGGCGGGATCCTGCGCGAGGGGCTGGGGTACGACCGCAACGACGTGGCGGTCGTGACCAACGTCACGGGCGACCACCTGGGCCTCGGTGGGATCGATTCAATCGGCCAGTTGGCTAACGTCAAGGGCGTCATCGTGGAAGCGGTGCCGCGCTCGGGGACCGCGGTGCTCAACGCGGACGACCACCTGGTCCATCGCATGGGTCGACATTGCGCGGGCCGGGTCGTCCTGTTCAGCATGTCCACCCAGAAGGGCGAGGACGGCTTCGATCGAGTGGACGGGCACACGGGGCGCGGCGGGGCCGCCTTCTGCCTGGAGTCCTCGGCGGAAGGCGAGCTGATCGTGCTCCGCCTTGGCTCGCGGACCATGCCTGTGCTCTACACACACCTCATTCCGGCGACGTTCGGCGGCCGGGCGCGGATGAACGTGGCCAATGCGCTGGCCGCGGCGGCGGCGGCCTGGGCCGGCGGTGCGCATCTCCACGACATCCGGCAGGGCCTGCGCACGTTCACGACATCGTTCTTCCAGGCACCGGGCCGACTCAACCTGCTCGAGGTGGCCGGGGTCCGGGTCGTGATCGACTACTGCCACAACGTCGACGGCATGCGCCAGCTGGCCGACTTCGTGGGGCGGATGATGGTCGAACCGCAAACCAAGGCCGGGCGGATCGGCGCTTCCGGCCGTGGCACGCGAACCGGGCGCGCCATCGGCATCCTCGGGATCCCCGGCGATCGTCGCACTGAGGACCAGCACGAGTACGGGGCGCTCGCGGCGGCGGCGTTCGACGAGATCATCGTTCGCGAGGACAAAAACCTCCGCGGGCGAGCCCCGGGCGAGTCGGCCGCTAATGTTCTTGAAGGGGTACGGGCCGCGCAGGGTGCTGGCGCGGCCAGGGCAACTCGGGCCGATAAGGTGCTCGATGAGATGACCGCGGTCCGGACGGCGCTCCGCCGGGCGGTACCGGGGGATCTCGTGGTGTGCTGTGTCGACGACGCGATTGCGGTCTACCGGGAAGCGATGTCCGCCTCAGGCAACGGCCGCGGCGGAACCGCCTTCACGGACCCCGGCGAGCTCCAGGTCCCGCAGGGCTGAGGGTTGATTCTTGAGCCTGCGAGGCGCGCGGCGACGGTCCGCCTCAGCTTCGCGGCATGTTCGCCTGAACGGTCTTGACGATCCCGACGATCAGGAGCCCGGCGATCACGATCAGGGCGAGTCCCGCAGACATTTCCATCGAATGCATCCTCCTCGGCGGCCGGATCACATCATCCGACTCCTCTGGGCGTCATTCTGCACCTCGTCACCGACGACGACACGTGTCTTGCGCCGCGAGCCCGGTTGATGGCGCAACCGCGAGACCGGCCGCCACCCCGGTCGTCACCCGCCACGACGAGTGCCGCCCTGGACTCGCGGGACGAGCGATGCAAGCTCGGCGCCGACATCGATTGCTCGGGCACCCATGTGCCCGAGCAACTCGAACACGGCTTCACGTTCCTCGTGGCACATGAGGACGATGACCCGCGCCGCATCGGGACGGCCCCCGTCGGCGGCCGCCCCGGCGGCTCCGTTCAGTTCCGCCTGAAGCGCTACGGTTTCAGACGAGTAGACCGGAACGTCACCACGTTCGCACCCCGCGGATTCGACGCCCGCCAGCAACTCGCCCACGACCGACTCGGCCGTCCGCCCGCGCAAGTATTTCAGGGTCTCCTTGATCACGACCCGCTGCGCGTGGAGCGCGGCGATCCGGCCAATCCCGCGGAGTGTGTCGTCCGGCCGGTCGCCCGCGGTCCCGATGATTGCGGTGATCGGTGAAGTGCGGGCGGCGGCCCCGGCGGCGATCCCCTGTGCCACGTCAAGCACGGCCGCGATCCCAGCCTCGTTGTGGGCGAAATCGACGATGACGACGCGCGCCCCGAGTCGAAACAGGTTGAGCCGACCTGGCGAGAGGGCCACGCTTGGCGCGAACCCCATGAGGCCATCGCGGACATCGGCGATGGTGGCTCCCAGCCCCCGTGCCCCACCCGCGGCGGCCAGCGCGTTGGCGACGTTGTACCGCGCCAGCCCCCCGATCGTGATCGGGATCTTCGCGACCTCGACGATCTCGGTCTCGATGCCGCCGTTTGACTCGATCATCACGCCGCGGCGCATCAGATAGGCGCGTCCGCCTCGGCCCACGTGGCGGCCAACGAGCCCGGAACCTCCGGACCGACGACCGCCCAAGGACGGGCCGTCACCGCCGGACCCGCCGCTACCGCCGGACTCGCCGCGACCGCCGGACCCGCCGCTACCGCCGGACCCATAACCGCCGCCATCGCCGAGGCTGAAGTACGCGATCCGCGCCCGCACCCGTCGCGCGACCGCGGCCACGAGCGGATCATCGGCGTTGAGCACGACCCAGCCGTCCGGGCGGGTGATCCGGCAGATCGTGGACTTGACCTCGGCTAGTTCGGGGAGCGTATGGATCCCCTGCAGATCGAGGTGGTCGGACGAGACGTTGGTGAGCACGCTCACGTCGTTCGACTCGTAACCGATCCCCCGAAGCACAATCCCGCCGCGCGCCGTTTCGAGCACGGCGACGTCCACGTCGCGGCGGCCCAGGATCTGGTGCGCGCCGCCGGGCCCCGTCCAGTCACCGGGATCCACCATCCGCTCGTCGATCAGCACCCCGTCGGACGTCGTGGTCCCAACGTGGCGTCCGGCGCGCATGAGGATGTGCGTGATGAGGCGCGTCACGGTGCTCTTGCCGTTCGTCCCGGAGATGGACACGATCGGGATCCGCCGGTCGGCGTCGCGGATCCAGGTCGGCGGCGTCGCCCGGGTCTCGTTCAGACGGGCCGTCCAGCGCCCCAGTTGCCGGGTCTGACCGCCGGTCAGACGTGCCGTACGCGACGGAGAGACGTCACGCGTGGCCAGATCAACGGCGGCCTCCGCGATCGTCAGCGCTCGCTCGGCTCCGATCCATGGCACGGTCACGATCCAGTGGCCCGGGTCTGACGAGCGATGCACGCAGAGGCCGCCCACTCCTTCGCCGTGTTCGATCCGAAGCCGTCGGATCCAGGCAGCCACTCTCGCCACGCCGTCCGGCCAGTCCAGCGCCGGCACCCGCGCCCCGAGCCGTACCAGCGCGTGCGTCCCCGGATCGCGCTGCCCGTAGAACGTTCGCCGCTTCCCGACGGCGAACTCGAGCTTGACCACCGGCTCCAGCCGGTAGACGTTGGGCCCTTCCAGGAGGCGAGTTTCGACCAGGCGCACGGTCCGCGCAGGATAGCAAGGGTCCACGGCGCCGCACCACGTGCCTCGCTAGACTGCGACGATGGTCACACGATCGAGCCCGACTACGTCGCCCTCGACCTTGGAGCTCGAAGACCTTCGCGCCGCGATCGCGGCCGACCTGCCGGCCTATCTAACCGATCTCGAGCGTCTCGTGAACACCGACTGCGGCAGCTACACGCCCGCCGGTGTCAACGAGGTGGGTCGCTGGACGGGCGAATTCCTGGCGCGGCTCGGGGCCAGCGTGGAGTATCGCCCGGACCCTGCAGGCAGGTTCGGCGACACCGTCGTCGCGACCTTCGAAGCACGGTTGAACGGGCCGGGCTGGACCGCCGGGACGGGCGAGACGGGTCTGATCGATGGCGCAGCCGGCGGCGCGCGCGTGTTGCTCATCGGTCATCTGGACACCGTCTTTGACCCCGGTACCGCCGCCGCTCGACCGTTCCGGATCGAGAACGGGGTCGCCTACGGGCCCGGCGTCACCGACATGAAGTCCGGCCTGTTGCTCGGCCTGTATGCGCTCAAGGCGATCATCGGCGAGCGCGGCGGTCTCCCGTTCGAGCGCCTCGTCTTCGTGGCCAACCCCGATGAGGAGATCGGCTCGCCCACCTCCACACCGCACATTCGCGAGATCGCCGCCGGCATGGACACCGCGCTCGTCCTCGAATGCGCCCGGGCCAACGGCGACATCGTGTCCTCCCGAAAGGGGATCCTGGACACCCGCCTGCACGTGCATGGTCGGGCGGCGCATGCGGGCGTCGAGCCCGAGAAGGGCCGTAACGCGATCCTCGAAGCCGCCCGAATCGTGACCGAGCTCCACGCACTCAACGGCCGCTGGCCCGGGGTCACCGTCAACGTCGGGGTGATCGGCGGGGGGACGCGTCCGAACGTCGTGCCTGACCGGTGCACGCTTGAGGTCGACGTCCGGGCCGTTTCGCGCGACGCGCTCGAAACCGTCGAGGCCGAGGTCCGCCGGATCGCTTTGGCCACCGTGGTGCCGGACACGACGGTCGAGTTCGAGACCATGGCCCGATGGTGGCCGATGGAGAAGCTGCACCGAAGCGGTCGCCTGGTCGGGCATGCGCAGGCTGTGGCCCGAACCCTGGGGTTCGAGGTCCACGATGCGGCCACCGGGGGTGCCTCGGACGCCAATACCACCGCCGGGATCGGCGTCCCGAGCCTCGATGGGCTCGGACCGATCGGCGGCAACGACCATTCGCCAGCGGAGTACCTCGAGGTGGACTCCATCGTGCCTCGGACCACGCTGTTTGCCGGCCTCCTCCTGGCGATCGCCGCAGATCCGGAGGTCGTCGCCTGGCGTGCGGACCGCGACCGAGACAGCGGCGCAGCCGAACCCGGCCGCGGCGCAGCGGAGAGCGGCTCATGAGCGAGCGGCGGCTTATCTCATCGGGCGGCCCATGGGAGGCCAGCGCGGGCTACAGCCGGGCGATCGCCGTGGGCGATTCGTGCTGGGTGTCCGGCACGACCGACGCCGGACCGGACGGCCGGTCGCTCCATCCCGGCGACATCGGCGCCCAGACCCAGGCGGTCATTGCGATCATCGAGGCGGCCCTGGCCACGGCCGGGTTCGCCCTCGCCGACGTCGTCCGGACCCGCATCTTCGTGACCAACGTCACGCGCTCAGGCGAGGTGCTCGCGGTCCATGGCGCCGCATTCGGCTCGATTCGCCCGGCCGCGACCCTGGTCGAGGTCAGCGCCCTGATGGATCCCAGCCTGCTGGTCGAAATCGAGGCCGACGCTCGCCGCGGCTGATCGACACGCGACTTCGAGAGGGCCGCCTGACCTGCCATAGAGCTCCACAATCAGAACGCGTGTGCTGTTTATGTGGTCCGGACCTCTCAGAACTTCGCCCGACTCCGTGTTTGAATTTACTGTCCTGCCGCACCAAGGACAGCTTGACAAGGGAATCCGTCGCAGCTACGCTGCGCGCGAATTCGGACCGGTGCCTTCGCGCCGCGCGCCGATCGATCACGGAGGCAAGTAGACCCGATCGCCTGAACCGAACGGCCACAGACAAGTTCCGGTTAGGGAGGGTCTGGGTGCAGTCTCCGTTTCGCGGGCGCCATTCTTGGCGCGCGATCGTCGCGTTTCTGATCTTCGCCTTCGCATCGCAGCCGATGGTCGGCAGCGCCGGCTTCGCCATGGCCGCGATCGAGCCGGAGCCCGGCGCAGTAATCCGAGTCGTTGAATGACAGAGATCGAGCCATCAGAAACTGAACTAGTAGGTCACTGGCTTGAGACGCCGGACGGGGTCGTGGCGGATCACGCCGCGCGTCGGATTGAGAACCTGACGACGTCATATCTGAGCGAAGTAGATCAGAGCGAAGACGGCTGGTCGGTGCTCTACGTAGACCCGATCGACGGCCGGTATTGGGAACTGACATACCCCAATTCCGAGATGCACGGCGGAGGCCCTCCTAAGCTAACCGCACTCGCGTTATCGGAGGCAGAGCGACGATATGAGCTTGAACCTCAGGCGTGACGAAAGACCGACGGCCCGATCGGAACCACCAGAGGCCGCGCGCGGCCACCGTCCATTCGGCGGTTCACCTTTGAACCTCCTCCCAGGTGGTCGGAACGAGTGAGGCTCCTGACCCCGATCGACCTAGGAGCGTGTGTCGGTATCGGCCAGTTGGGGGTCGTTGTCAATTTGCAGATCACCGACATCGCGCGGCGACGATCACCAGCACCTATGCCTACGACGCCCTCGATCGACGGACCAGCGCATCCAACGGGACCGACACGCTCACCTTCGAGTACGACACGCTCAACCGCCCGACCGCGGTCAAGCGCGCGGGGGTGACGATCAGTGGCGCCACCTACAACCCCGACGGCACCCTGGCCACCTCGATCCAGCCGGCCGGGACGGCGAGCTTCACCTATGACGGCATGCTGCGCCTGGCGAGCGCGGCCATGCCCGCCCTGTTCAGCGGGTCCGCCACCTTCACCTGGCGCCCGGACGGCCTGCTCGGCGCGCGAGCCTGGCCGGCCGGCACCAACGAGACGTTCACCTACGATGCCGCCAAGCGTCCGTCCCAGCTGCTGGTCAGGACCAGTACCAACACGACCCTGGCCACGATCAGCACGACGTTTGATCGGGTCGGCAACCTGACCACCGAAGCGCAGGTGATCCCCGGAGTCGCCAGCATGGCCGGCAACTCCACCCTGACCTTTACCAATGACCCGCTCCGGCGGACCACCGGCTACGTCAGTGCGATCCCGAACGCGACCCCGACCGCGGGCTCCGACGGCGGGCTCGATCCGGGCGTGGCCCACACCTGGACGGTCGATGCGATCGATGCGTCGGGCAACCGCGGCCCGAAGTCCAGTGGAGCGCCACCCAGACCCCGGCCCTCCCGGCGGGGACCACGACGCTCACCCTGCGACCGGCCTCGGACATCAGCTCGACCGGATTCAGCGCGGTCGGCGCGGTCGCCAAGTGGGACACGCTCAATGAGACCGCCTCCGACGGCGACACCACGTACATCAGTGGCCCCACGTCGGGTGGCGCCAACGTGACCCTGGGCATGGGCACGACCGTCGGCCCGGTCTACGCCGCCACCGTCCACTACACCGCCCGCAAGTACCTTGCCTCGGGTTCACCCGGGACGATGAACGTCCACGCCGAGCTGTACGACGGGGCGACCCTGATCGCCACCGGCGCGACCCGTGACCTGCCGACGACCTACACCGCCTATACCGACACCTTCAGTGGCGTGGCCATCAGCTCCGCCGCGGCCCTGCGGATCAAGCTCGTCCAGGACAGCGCCGGGACCGCCAACCGCACGTCGCGCTTCACCTATCTCGATGCGGTGGTGACCTACCTGCCGGTGACCGACACGAGCGCCCCCTCGGCGCCGACCAGTCTCTCGGCCACGGCGGCCGCCACGACCTCAGCCGTCAAGAGTTCGGTGGCGTTGAGCTGGACCGCCGCGACCGACAACGCCGGCGTCACCCGCTACGAGATCAGCCGCGGTTCGACAAGACTGGGCGAGACGACCGGCACGAGCTACGTTGACGAGGCCGCCCTGCCCAATACCGCCTATAGCTACACGGTCACAGCAGTCGATGCCGCGTTCAACCGGAGCCCCGCCGCCAGCGCCAATGTCACCACGGCGGCCTGGTCGGGCGCCGCCGCCGATGGCACGAGCCCGACCGCCCCGGGCAGCCCGCTCGTCAGCCTGGTCTCACCCACCAAAGTCAACCTGTCCTGGACCGCCGCGTCCGACAATGTCGGCGTCAGCGGCTATGGCCTCTACCGCGACAACGTCCTGGTCGCCCTCGTCCCCAACCCGATCACCTCGACCGTCACCTACAGCTACAACGCCAACAGCAACCGCACCTCTGCCGGGGCCACGGCCTTCACCTACAACAGCGCCGACCAGCTCATCAATCAAACCGTATCCGGTGTCACCCGCAGCTTCAGCTACGACAGCGCCGGCAACCAGACCAGCTCCCCGGTCAGCCCGACGACCAACAGCAGCTTCACCTATGACGCGCTCAACCAGCCGCTCACCGTCGCCGTCACATCCCAGCCCACCGTCACCTACACCTACGACGCGCTGGGGCGGCGATCCACCCGAACCGCAAGCGGCGCGACCGAGACGTACGGCTATGTCGGGGAGCTGATCGCCCGGATCGATCGCGGTGGCGGCAGCATCACCGACAGTGCCATCGATTCGATGGGCGATCGGCTCACCGTCGGAGGGGCCTGGACCCTGCCCAATGTCCGCGGTGATGTGGCCGGACTGCTCAACTCAGGTCAGACCGCCGTGTCGGACGCGTACCGCTACGACCCGTTCGGGGTCAGCCTCAACACCCAGGGGACCTCGCTCAACCCGTATCGCTTCCAGGGTCGATTGCTGGAGTCATCGAGCGGCCAGTACGACTTCGGCGCCCGCCAGTACGACCCCGCGATCGCCGCCTTCACCTCGCTCGATACGGTCATGGGTGCTG
>CAYRTS010000036.1:21740-29150 GCA_964427285.1 uncultured Anaerolineaceae bacterium | reverse complement strand
TCCTCCTGAGGTCGATGCCGAGTGGCCTGGCCCGCCTGGAACGAGAAGGTCTCGTTCGTCGGGCCGAGGGCGATCTCCTCGAGCTGGTGCCGGTCCGGCTCCCGCCGGGCTCGAAGGCTCCGTCGCAGGTCGTCTCTGCTGGGCGAGCTGATTGAGCGCCTTCTATCTCGATAGCTCGGCGTTCCTCAAGCTGGCCGTCGTGGAGACAGAGTCAGCCGCGGTCCGGACGTATCTCGCCAAACCGGGAGTCCGTCGCGTTTCGTCCGCGCTCCTGCGGACCGAATCACTTCGGGCGGTTCGCCACCTGGGGCCGGATGCCCTGGCGACGGTCCGCGAGGGCCTGCGACGGGTCGACCTGATCGGGATCGACGATCGCATCCTGGATGCCGCGGGCATGCTGGAGCCCGGGGTGCTCCGAACCCTTGACGCCATCCACCTCGCCACGGCGATGGCGGTCGGCGACGACCTCGAAGCGATCGTCACGTATGACGACCGGATGATCGCGGCGGCCCGACTGCTGGGGCTGCCAACGGCGTCACCGAACTGAGCGGGCGGGTAATCGGCTGGCCGCAGTAGTCGTCAGCGACCGCGATCCATGCGGCCTCGCCTACTCGAGCGCGGCTGTGGCTCGCTCCAGATCGCGGCGGTGGATGATGCGAGCGACGAGGAAGCGCGCCACTCCGTCGCCGGTCTCGTCGGCCGCAACCGCTCGGTACAGGACACGGTAGTCACCGACGCGCAGCCGGTGCCATGGAGCCGCTCCCGCCAGCGGCTTGACATCGAGGTTGGCCTCTCCGGCCGCCAGGCTCGCTAGTGCCTCGCGTAAGCGAACCAGCGCCTCGCCTCGGCCGATGCGGCGTAGATCGCGCTCGGCACGCCGAGCCAGGACGACCGAGCTCATCGCGCCCGATCAGTCGTGGTCAATCGCCGCGAATACCTCGTTGGCGCGCCGTGTGCGTCCCTTCCGCAGATCGGCATTCGCGTCGCGGATCGAGCGCGCGAACGCCGGCGCGCGAGCCAGGACGAAGTCCTCCAGTTGGTCGGGATCGAGTGCCACCATGGCCGTCACCGGTCGGCCGTGGCGGGTGATGATTGCCGGCCGACCCGTGCGGATGACCTCGTCGACCACCTGACTCGGGCGGCGGCTCAGGTCACGGATGCTGATCGTGGACATTGGTAGCACCAAGCTTGGAGTTGTTTGTATAAGTGTCGTACATGAAGCCGCGAATAGCAAGAGATCCAACTTCAAGCCAGGAAGTGGTGATCGTACCCGATCACTAGAATCAGACCTTGTCTAACTAGAACGGATGTTCTAGTATTCGGCGTCCGATGTTGACCGCTCGTGGTGATGTGGACGCCGCTGTCGCGAGCCTGCGGGCTCGCTGGGGTGCCGCAGCTCCGCGGGTGATGGGGGCGCTGGCGATCGCGCCGCTTCCGGATGAGGCGCCCGAGGTCCAGCCCCGCTACGAGCCCGGACCGGACGAGCGGATCATCCGGACCGGGTTCGCCGCGCTCGACGCGATCCTGGGGCCTGGCGGCCTGCCGCGTTCGGCGAGCGTGGCCATCCGCGGCGACGGCTCGAGTGGCCGGACCACCCTTGTCCTCCGACTGGCCGCGGAGGCCCAGGCCACGGGCGCCATCGTGGCCTGGCTCGATCTCTCGCGCAGTTTCGATCCGGTCGAGGCCGTCGCCCGGGGTATCCGCCTGGAATGGCTGGTGGTCATCACGCCGGAGACGCTTGGCGAGGGCCTGGCCATCGGTGGTGCGCTGCTTGCCGGGCGCTCGGTGGACCTGCTCGTCCTGGACCTGCCCGGTGGGCGTCTTGCGGCCACGGATCGTCCGGCCGCGATCGCCGACCGGCTCGGGCGTCTGGCTGCACTGGCCCGGCGAGCGGAGACGCTGTTCGTCGTGCTGGAGCCGCCGGGGCTGGCTGGTGGTCTGGCGGGTGCGGTTGCCGAAGCGACGAGCCTGCGCCTGGAGCTCTCCCGGCGCTCGTGGATCCGCCTCGGGCGCGACATCGTCGGTCAGCGCACGGAGGTGCTGGTCGCCCGGAACCGCTACGGCCCACCGGGGCGCCGGGCGACGCTCCGGATCCTCTATGCGGAGGGTGGCGAGCGTGACGCCTGCCTCCGCCGGGACGACCTCCTGCTTGATGAAGCTCCCGATCCAGCCCCCGCGATCCAGCTTGAACGGACCCACCGCGATGCGACTGCTCCACCTCTACCGGCCACACCTTCCCCTCGCACTCGCCCAGGCGCGAGCCTCCGTGCCCTTCCCGCCGGGCCCGCTGGTCCTTGGCGGCCGGCCATGGGATCCGGGCCCGGTCATCGACGCGAACCCGGAGGCCCGGGCGCTGGGCGTTCGACGGGGGATGCCGCTCGGGAGCGCTCATCGGCTCGTTCCTGAGGCGACCTTCATCGATCCGGATCCCGAGGCGGACCGGGCGAGCGCCGAAGCCGCGTTCGAGGTGCTCGGTACGTTCAGCCCGGGCGTGGCCGGCAGCGCGGAGCCGGGCGATCCGGCCTTCGGGCTGTTCGAGGTGCAGGTCGATGGTCTCGAGCCGCTGTGGGGCGCAGAACCTGTCCTCATCGAACGGCTGGTCGCGGCGCTCGAGGGCTCGCTTGCCGTGGCTGGCTCGGGCGCAGCCGGCTCGGTCCGGGCCGGGATCGCCGGGACCCGGTTCACGGCCACGATCGCCGCGATCCATGCCCGCCCGGGCGCCCCCGTCATCGTGCCAGTCGGGGGAGAGGCTGCCTTTCTGGCCCCGTACCCGTCGCGGCTCCTGACTCCCGATCCGGATATCGGGGCCCGATTGGCGCGGTTTGGCCTGCGCCGGATCGAGGCCATCGCCGAGCTCGCCCGGTCGGCCCTGATCGCCCGGTTTGGTGAGGAGGGGGCCCGGATTCATGCCCGGGCCCGCGGTGAGGAACTGGAGCCCTTCCGGCCGCGCCGGGCGCCGGAGCGGCTGACGCTCGCGCTCCCGATCGAACCCGCGACGGAGAACCTCGAGCCGCTTCGATTCGTCCTTCATCGAGTTGCCTCGGCACTCGCGGGCCAGTTGACCGCGCGCGGCCTGGCAGCCTCGAGCGCACATCTCCACCTGGACCTGGATCTCGCGTTCGCCCGCGCGGGGACACCGTCCGAGCTGGACGTGGAGCAGCGCTTCCCGGAGCCGACCTCCGACGCTGAGGCCATCGAGCGACTCCTGTTCGCCCGGCTCGAGCGAACCCCGCCGACGGCCGCGGTCGCACGTCTGGCCCTGGAGCTGGACGGCACGGTCCCGGCGGCCGGCCAGCAGCTCCTGCTCTTCACGCCGCAGGCAGCCCGCGGCGCCCGGCTCGAATGGCAGTTGGCTCGGCTTGCCCTGACCTACGGAGAGGACCGCGTCCGGCGAGTCGTCCTGACCGACCTGGAGGCACCACTGCCCGAGATGCGCTGGGGTTGGCGACCGGTCGCCTCGGGAGAACGGCGGGCGGCGGGCGAACGGGTGACCTCGGGCGCAGGCGGAGCGGCGGGCGCTCGGGGAGTGCCACGATGACTCGCCTCCTGCGCGAACACCCGCCGATCGAGGCCGAGCTGGGCGAGGACGGGGGGCTCGTCGCGATCCGCTGGAACGGCCGACGCGAACCCGTCGAGGTCTGCAATCGCTGGCGCGTCGAGGAGGCCTGGTGGCGCGGCCCGATCGCGCGTGACTACTTCAAGGTCGCCGGTGAGCGCTGGCTGGCGCTCGTCTATCTCGATCGCGTCGACGGCTCATGGCACATCGAGCGCCTTTACGACTGACGCTCGCCCCGCTCGCGCCCGATCCGACCGAGGTGGGTGTCCTGGAACGACGACGACAGCTTCAAGCCGTAGCCCAGGGCGCGATCCATCCCGATATGGGCGATCAGGACCGCCCCCGCTATTGCGATCGGCGTGGCGTCCGCCACCAGGCCCACACCGAGCACGCCGAGCCCGATGACCCAGTTATGGACGAGGTTGTAGGTGACTGCACCGAGTCGCGGGCCGCGCAGGTAGCCGACCATGGAGATGTCCGGCACCAGGAGCAGCGGGACGACCGCGATCCATGGCCCATCGAGCCAGCCATAGAGGGCCAGGCCGGAGACGAATGCCGCCGCCCCTTCTGCCCGAAGCCAGCCAAGAACCGAGGGAGTCAACGGGCGGGCGATCCAAGCACCAGGCCGACCACGAGGAGGATGAGGAGCAGGCCCACCACGAACACGAGGGCTCCGACGTCACGCAGGTGAGCCGACTGCACGATGTGTCTCCCTCTGCTCGGCTCGAACCTGGATCCACCGGCCGGTTCGCGCTTCAACATAGGGCCGGGACCCAGTCCGCATTACGCAGGCGCACCAGCCTTGCGAACAGGCGGCGGGGACGGTGGTGCTGCGCGCCTGGCTGTCCGTTGGTTCCGACGCGCGACTGTGGGTCGACGCGAGACACCGAGCGCCCCACGGCGTGCCTCGCCGCCCTGGTTGCGCGACTCCCACTCGCGTTCTGGGTAGCCGGAGACCGGCCCGCGGCCACTGCGTGCCTGCTGTCGACCAGCAGTCGCACCCGCGGCGAAAGGCGCCCACCCGCGGCGTGCGAAAGGCGCCCACCCGCGGCGAAAGGCGCCCACCCGCGCCGCTCTTCAGGGACCCTGGCATGCAGCGCTGTATCGCACGTTGATCGTGACCAACCCGCCGAGAGGCGCGACGGCGACCTCGATCTGGCAGTCATCGGCACCGGCCATAGCCAGGACAAAGCTGCCGTCTTCGAGCGGCCCGTTCAGCGCCTCGGTGCCGTACCCGGCCCGCTCGAGCTCGTTCTGCATCCAGCTCGCGATTGCCCTCGTATCGCCGTCATCGAGCACAAAGGTGGCCGACACCGGGCCGGACGTGGCTTCCTCGGCGGGCGTGGCGCCCGGATACAGAGGGAAGTCGACGGGCACGGCATCCCAGATGCGGCCCCAGTCGGTGTCGGTCTGCCCGACTTCGGGTTCCGGGCTGGCGGCATTCGAATTGGCCGGCGACGGCTCGACCGAGGCAACCGACGTGGGGGAGGGGCTTGGCGGGGCGGTCGGACTGCATGCGCCGACGACGATCGATGCCGCGACGCCGAACCACATTGCAAGGAGACGCCGGTTCGATCGGGAGCGGCGCGGCTGGGCAGCGGTCATGTGTTTCATCGTAGCCCTGAACGTGGCAGGACCCCGTCGCCCCCAATGCGACGGGGTCCTGTTGGGTCGTCCGGAGCCCCCAGGCTGCGGAGACGTGGGTGATGCGTCAGGTGTGCGCTGCCTGGGCCGCGAGCGCCGCGGGAAAGAGTCCCAGGATCAGCAGTATCGCCAGCGCGACCATCGCCACGATCCGAACGATCGTGTACGCGATCTGGCGTGGTGGTGCGTGCACGCCGTTGAGACGCCGACCCGGTCGGTCGTGTTTCACGATCACACATAGAACATTTGTTCTATGATGGCCGGCCCCCAAGTCTGTCCCAGTCCGCCCCCAGACGGAGGCGATCCATGGTCCAGGTCCGATACGCGGAACTTCACTGTCACACCAACTTCTCGTTTCTCGATGGTGCTTCGGCGCCAGACGACCTGGTCGAGCGAGCGGTGGAACTGGGGCTGACCGGCCTCGCCGTCACGGATCATGCCGGTCTCTATGGCACGGTCCGCTTTGCCAGCGCGGCGCACGCGGCTGGACTCCACCCGGTAGTCGGGCTCGAGATCGAATTGCTGGACGCTGCGGCTCCGGATCCGGACGGGATCGTGCTGGCCCCGCGCCGATCGGGCCGGCCGGGACGTGGGGGCCTGCGCAACGCTGGGGAGGCTGTCGGCCGTCAGCTGCCCGATGCCTCTGAGGGCCTCCCAGCTCGCCCTCGCCCGCCCCGTACCCTCCTTCCCGGGCATCGTGACCCGGTCAAGGAGGATCTGCGAGGGATCCGCGAACGGACACGCGGACCGCATCTCGTGCTGCTGGCTCGCTCGCAGGTCGGCTGGCGGAGCCTCTGCCGGCTCGTCTCACGGGCCAACATGGCGGGCACGAAGGGCGTGCCCCGGTTCAGCCAGGCGCTGCTTGCCGAGCACACCGAAGGACTGGTGGCGCTGTCGGGCTGTGGCGAGGGGGAACTGGCCCGCCGGCTGCGGGCGGGCGATCGGGCGGGGGCGCGCGCGGCGGCCGAACGGTATGCCGCCTTGTTCGGACGCGGGGACGGCCCGGCAACGAGCGGCTTCTTCATCGAACTGAGCCATCACCTGCTCCCCGACGACGATTGGCTCGTCTCGGAATCGGCGGCGCTGGCCGCAGAGCTGGGCGTGCCGGTGGTGGTCACCAACGACGTCCACTACGCTCGGGGCGAGGATCGCGAGCTGGCCGATGTCCTGACCGCGATCCGCCACGGCCGGACGCTCGATATGCTCGGCGACCTGCGCCGGCCGGATGGCGAGTCGTACCTGAAGTCTGGTGCGGAGATGGCCGCGCTGCCGCCCGGGGGGCCCTCGTTCGCGGCCGCGGATCCTCGGGCGGCGCAGGCCTGGACGGAAGGGATCTCGACGTCGGTGGAGCTGGCGGCGTCGTGCTCGGTTGATCTCGGCTTCGAGCAGTACCGCTTTCCGGGATTCCCTGTCCCAAAGGGGGAGACCCCGTTCAGCTATCTCGTGGAGCTGTGCCAGAACGGCGCTCGCCGGCGCTATCACCCGCTGACCCCGCCGGTCGTCCGGCAGCTCGCCCATGAACTGGACGTGATCGAGCGGACCGGCCTCGCCGAGTTCTTCCTGATCTGCTGGGACCTGATGCGCTTCGCGAAGGAGCGCGGGATCCCGGCGCAGGGGCGCGGTAGCGCGGCGGGCTCCATCGTGACCTACGTGCTGGGGATCAGCCGGGTGGAGCCGATCCGCCACAACCTGCTCTTCGAGCGGTTCATCAACGAGGGCCGGACGACCTACCCGGATGTCGATATCGACTTCTCTTCTGAGCGGCGGGAGGAAATCATCCAGTACGTCTACGGTCGTTACGGGCCGGAGCACACCGGGATGGTCTGCAACCTGGTCACCTACCGGGCACGTTCAGCCGTGCGCGAGGTTGGCAACGCGCTGGGGTTCCCGCGGCCATTGGTCGATCGGGTGGCGAAAGCGCTCGAAACCTACGACTCGGTGATGGTCCGGCGCGACCTCGAGGCGGACGGCGGATTCGCCGAATTCTTCCGGGTGCCGGGGGAGGAGGAGGTGACCCCGGTACAGGTTGCGGAGGATCGGGGTCTGACCGATCGAATGGGCCAGCTCAACCATGCACGGGGTGAGGTGCGTGGCGGGCGGGCGGCGGGGCGCGACACTGGGCGTGGCGGGCGCGACATCGGCCGCGAAACTGCCAGCCGCGAAACTGCCAGCCGCGAAACTGCCAGCCGCGAAACTGCCAGCCGCGAAAC
>CAYRTS010000036.1:2400-21640 GCA_964427285.1 uncultured Anaerolineaceae bacterium | reverse complement strand
CCGGGTTGGGAGCGCCGGTCGGGACATCCGGGCCCGGGTTGGAACGGGCGCCGGGCCGCGACGGGGCGCACAGCTCGGTCGCCCGGGTTGAGCCGGAGTCGCCGCCGGAGGCACGTGGCGGTTCGACGGTTGGCCTCAGCGACTGGGAGCGCTGGCTGGAGTTCTGCGCCAGGATCGATGGCTTTCCGCGCCACCTCTCGATCCACAGCGGCGGGATGCTGGTGACCGCGGCCCCGCTCATCGATATTGCGCCGCTGGAGCGGGCGACCATGGCGGATCGGGTCGTGGTCCAGTTCGACAAGCGCGATGTCGAGACGCTCAAGCTGATCAAGCTGGACCTGCTCGGTCTGGGGATGCTGGCGGCAATGGACGAGACGCTCCAGTTGATCGAGCACGACTGCGCGGTCTGCCTGGATCTCGATCGCCTGCCGGAGGACGTCCCGGAGGTCTTCGCCATGCTCCAGGCGGCCGACACCGTCGGCGTCTTCCAGGTCGAAAGCCGCGCCCAGATGCAGACGCTTCCCAAGTCGCGGCCGCAGAACCTGGACGACCTGGTTGTCGAGGTCGCGATCATCCGGCCGGGCCCGATCCAGGGCAACGCGGTCCACCCGTACCTGCGCCGCAAGCAGGGGCTGGAGCCGGTGACCTACCTCCACCCGAGCCTCGAGCCGGTCCTGAGGGATTCAATGGGGGTGATCCTCTACCAGGAGCAGGTCATGCGCGTCGCCATCGAGGTCGCCGGGTTCTCCGCCGCGGAATCGGACGGGTTTCGACGGGCGATGGGCACCTGGCGTTCGAGCCGTGAGATGGAGAAACTGCATCGCCAGTTCGTCGACGGCGCGCTTCGCCAACCAGGAATGGAGGAGGCGACCGCCGAGGAGCTCTTCCGCCAGGTCGCGGCGTTCGCGTCATTCGGGTTCGCGAAGTCGCATGCGGCCGCGTTCGCCCGGACCGCCTACGAATCGGCCTTCCTGAAGCTGTTCTACCCGGCCCAGTTCCTGGTCGGGCTGATCAATGCCCAGCCGATGGGCTTCTACCCGGTCGAGGTGCTGGTCAATGACACGAAGCGCCACGGGGTGGCAGTCCTGCCGGTGGACATCAACGCCTCTTCGTACCGGACCACCACCGAGTGGGTGGGCCATCCCGGCTGGGCCCTGGCCGGCGCGGCCGGTGACGACGGGTCGCGCGACGACGACCCGGGCGAGCCGTTGCCGGAGGGGACTGGGATTGCGACCCGCCCGCGACCGGTCCGCTCGTCGGCCTGCGTCATCCCTTCGGCCGCCGCCCGCGAGCGCTGGATCCCGGAGGCCGCCACCGGCTGGGGGGTTCGCCTGGGACTCGGTCTGGTCAAGGGGATCGGCAAGCAGCACGAGAAGCCGCTCGACAGTGAGCTGGCGCGCGGACCGTACGGAAGCCTGGCCGAGGTGGTGGAGCGGACCGGGCTGCCCGAAGAGGTCCTGGAGCGGCTGATCCGGACCGGGGCGCTCGATTCGCTGGGGCGGCCGCGGCGCGAACTGCTCTGGCAGTTGCGAGAGGTGGCCGGGGCGTCACGCGGTCGGGTAGATGGTCGCGCGCTGCGGGGTGCGGCCAGGGTGGGCGCTCGCGGGCCGGGACCGGTCGGCGCTCGCGGGCGGGGACCCGTGGATGGCCGCGGTCCGCGGTCCGTGGCGGGCGGGAGGTCCGTCGTGGGTGGTGGCCGGTTTGTCGCGGCCGGGCGGCCACTGGACCTGCGCCTGCCGGCGACCGACGCCCCGGTACTCCCCGAGCTCACCGAATCTGAGCGGGTCGGCGATGCCTATGCCGTGATCGGACTGGATGCCCGACGTCAGGTCGTGACCCTTTTCCGGCCGGCGCTGGATCGGCTCGGGGCGGTCACGAACGCCTCGCTCGCCGAACGGCCGTCGGGCCCCATCCGGATCGGTGGGCTGGTGGTGACCCGCCAGCACCCGATGACCGCCAAGGGCACGGTCTTCCTCGCGCTCGAAGACGAGACCGGGATGGTCAACGTCACGCTCTGGCCGGACGTCTGGGCGCGGCTGCGGAGCGTTGTCCGTCGCCACGCCCTGCTGCTGGTGGACGGCGATCTCCAGCGGGAAGGGGAGGTGGTCAACGTGATCGCAAGGCAGGTCCGGCCACTCCCCGAGGTGGCCGCCCCGGCCGGCGGCCCGGATCAGCCCGCCGGCGTTCGTCAACTGGGCCACGCTGGAATGCGACGACTGGGGTGATGCCTGAAGCGCAGATCAGCCGCGACTGGCAGTAGGAGGTCGCCAATCAGCCCGGCCAATCAGCCCGGCCAATTCACGCCCGGCCGATCAGCCCGGCCGATCAGCCCGGCCAATTCACGCCCGGCCGATCAGCGCCGGGCGGGGGCCTTCGCGTTCGACTTCGGGGCGCCTGGCCCGCTCGATCCGCGAGTGCGCCCGTCCCCGACTCGCTTGACCGGCTGCTGGGGACGACGACCCCGATTCGGGCTGGTCAATTGCAGGAAGCGCTTGTACCAGGCGGCCGCCGACGCAAAGACCGAGCCCATCACCGGTGACAGCACGATCGCGGAAAGGGCAACATCCCCGATGGCCGCCGTGCTTGGGGCCGTAGTTGCTGCCTCTGGCGCCGCTGGACCGAGCGTCCCGGGCACCAGGGTCAGGACGGCGACGTAGCACATGGCCGCCACGACGCCCACGATCCCGCCGAGCAACCAGCTGGCCCGCGGAGCCAGGAAGCCCGCCAGGAAGACACCGCCGATCGCTGGCGTCTGTACGAAGTAGGCGAAGAGGAGCGCGGTGATCGTGTCCTTGCCGCCTGTTGCGATGACCGCGACGGTGCTCAGGACCGTGACGAGGACCGGCAGCCAGAGGGCCTTGTTGACCACGAGCGACGGCAGGACAGCAAGATCGTCACGGGCGCGAAGCGGGTGGTAGGCGGCGCGAAGGGCCGCGCCGATCCCCATCCGTCGGGCGCTTCCATCCGGTTGCGGAGACGCGGCGGCGCGTTGTGGCTCGCCGTCCTCCGTCGATACGTCGGTCTCGAGATCGGATTCGTCGAGGGTCGCCCGATAGCGGCGACGGGCGGCGGTTCGTTCGGACACGGTTCGTTTGGCGCGGGCCACGGTGTCTCCTGTCGGCTGGACGCGGATGTGGCGCGCATCGTAGACGAACACCGGGGTAGCTGCGGCCGGCGCCCATGGTTTGATCGCAGATAAGTGCCAGTGAAGCGGCCGCGCGTATAACTGAGCCTGCCCCGCCGCGCATCCCGATCCCGCCGGGAGGTCACCGATGAATCGTGCCCGGCGCGCGGGTCTGACCGCGCTCATCGTCGTTGCCATGGCTACCGTCGCGATCGGACCCGGTGGGCTTCCAGCCCTCGCGGCGGCTGTCGCGTGGCCAACGTCCACGCTCGTGCTGTCAGAGGTTCAGACCGGCGGGGCCTCTGCGTCCGACGAATTCGTCGAGGTCGCCAACCAGGGATTGATGTCCGTGGACCTGCTCGGCCTCGAGGTGGTCTATTCGACCTCGTCGGGTTCGACGGTGACGCGCAAGGCCACCTGGGGCGCTTCCACGGTCCTGGCGGCAGGTCAGCGACTGCTCGTCGCCAACGCTGCCGGCGTTCACGCGGCCGGTGCGGACGCGATCTACTCGGGTGGCTTTGCGGCGACCGGCGGCGCGCTCGCGCTGCGAATCGTGGGTGGCGCCGTGGTCGATTCGATCGGCTGGGGGGATGCCACGAGCGGGTTCGTCGAGGGGTCGGCCGCTGGCGCACCGCCCGCAGCGTCGAGCCTGGAGCGGCGGCAGGGAGCTGCCCTCGGGAACACGATGGATACCAACGACAACGCCGCCGACTGGTTCGTCCAGGGGACGCCGTCGCCCCAGGGTCTGACCGCTCCACCGGTTCCGGGCCCAGGGGGGACTCCGACGCCGACCCCCTCCGCGACGGCGAGCCCGCCGCTGCCGACTCCCACACCGACGCCTGATCCGACCGCCAGCCCGACGCCTGATCCGACCGCCAGCCCGACGCCTGAGCCGACACCTGAGCCGACACCCGAGCCGACGGTCGAGCCGACGCCGACACCGGTACCCACGCCGACACCGGTACCCACGCCGACGCCGGCACCCACGTTCACCCCCACTCCGACTCCCTCCCCAACCCCGTCGCCGTCGCCGAGTGCGAGTCCGACACCGTCGCCGACCCCGGCGCCTACGCCCGTGGCGATTGCCAGCGCCCGTGCGTTTTCTGACGGCACGATCGTGTCGCTTGCGGGCGTCCTGACGACCGACCTCGGGAGCGTTGAGTCCGGTCGAGGCGGGTTCGTTCAGGATTCCTCGGGCGGCATCGCGCTCTATCTGGACGCGACCGTGGTCGGAACCTGGCCAGCGGGCACGACCGTGATCGTCACGGGATGGCTTTCGAGCCGGTTCTCGCAGCGAACCCTGCGTCTCGCGGAGTCCGCGATCGACCGCGGAAGCGCTAGCGGCCTACCGGCGCCGGTCGCGGTGGGTACCGGCTCCGCGGGTGAATCGCTCGAAGGGCGCCGCATCACGGTAGCGGGCACGATCATTGGTTCGCCGTCGGCGCTGGCTGACGGAACCGGGATCACCATCGACGACGGATCCGGTCCGCTCCGGGTCGTCCTCGGACCTGAGGCGCTCGCGGGGCAGGCCGTCGGCTCGGGGATGACCGCCGTGATCACGGGACCACTGGGACAGCGGGATAGCACCGGGACCGGCACGGCCGGGTATCGCGTCCATGCCACGCTCGCAGGCGAGCTTCTTGCGACACCAGAACCGACGCCGACGCCAAGCCCGTCACCGACACCAACCCCGACGCCAAGCCCGTCACCGACACCAACCCCGACGCCGTCGGTGGAGCCGAGTCCGACCCCAACGCCCAACCCGACGCCGACGGGGACGCCGAGTTTGACGCCAGGCCAACCACAGGCGATCGCCGTCGTACGGTCGCTGCCGATCGGGACCCGAGTCGAGGTGACTGGTGTGGTCACCGCCGAGCAGGGCAGGCTGGGGACGCCGGCGCTCATCGCGATTGCCGATGAGACAGGCGGAATCGCCGTCCGACTCCCCAGCGGCATGGTCGGGCAATCCAGGGGTACGCTCGTAGCGGTCACCGGCACGCTTGCCGATCCGTACGGGCAGCTCGAAATTCGAGTCGCGACCGATGGCATTCGCGCGATCGGCACCGACACGGTACCCACGCCGAGCGACGCCGGTGGGAGCGGCCTTGACGAGATGGTCGAGGGACGCATGATGACCGCCACCGGCATCCTGGCCACCAAGCCGAAGCGATCCTCCGGTGGGGACCTGACGATCATCCTGGAGCGACCCGGGGCGGCCCCGATCAAGGCGATCGCTGACGCCTCCAGCGGCCTCGGCATCGACGCGTTTACGGTCGGGGCGACCTACCGGGTCGTCGGCGTCGTCGGGCAGCGAGCGAGTCGAAAGGGTCTCCTTGACGGCTACCGAATCTGTCTGCGCGACCCGGCGGATGTCATTGCGCTGGCTGGCCTGGGTTTGCAGGGACCGGCTACCACCACGACCGGAGTGGCGACCCCGAGCGCCGCCACGGGTCAGCCTGGCCCTGGCTCAGCGTCTGGCTCCGTGACCCCGATCGCGGCGGCGCTCGGTCTCGTCGATCAAGAGGTCGCGATCGAGGGCGTCGTGACCGCGCCGGCGACCCTGCTCGACACCACCGGCCGCCGAATCGTTGTCCAGGATGCGTCCGGAGCAATCGAGCTCCTCCTCCCGATCGGTGTCGATGCACCGTCTGTCGGGGCCACGATCCGCGCCGATGGTCGGGTTGGGGTTGCCTATGGAGCACCTCGGCTCCGGACGGACCGGCTGACGATCCTCGGCCGTGGCCAGGCTCCGGCTCCGGTGGTCCTCCGTGGCGCACCGGGTCGCGCCGTCGAGTGGCAGCTCGTCACGGTCAGCGGTCGAATCGAGAGTGTGCGCAAGCTCGGTGATCGCTGGCGGGCCGAGGTGCTGGTCGCGTCGACCAGGGTCATCGTGGTCGGTCAGGCCGGATCGGGGATTGCGGCCACCACGTTGGTCGAAGGTCGGATGGCGACTGTGACCGGGATTGCGCGACGGCCCAATCCGAATGCCTCGGACCAGCGCTATGTCATCACGCCGCGATTTCCCGCCGACCTGCGCGTTCTCGGGACGGCGACCGGCGGATCGACCGGCGGATCGACCGGCGGATCGACTAGTGGGACGGCTGGCGGGCGCACGGCCGGCGCCGGGTTCGCGGGCGCGGGCGCCGGTGCCGGAACCGGGATCGTCGTCGGGGGCGCCTCGGCCGCCACGGGACCAGCCGACGTCACCGGCGAGGCAGCACCAAACGGTGTCCCGGACGCGGACCTGATCGACCTTGGGTTGTTCATGGGCCAGACCGTCCGGGTCGGCGGCCTGATCGTGGACGTCCGCCCCGGGGGACTCGCCCTCGATGACGGGACCGCGATCGGGTTCGTCGTCCTGCGCGGCCAGGCGCTCGACCTCATTGCGCTCATGGAGCCAGACGACGCCATCAATGTCACCGGCCGGGTCGAGCTCGGACCAGACGGTTTGACGGTGGTGACGGACGATCCGGGCGGGATCAGCCAGGCAGGCGATCCGGTCCCACCAGCCGAAGCCCGGCCCCCCGACGGGGTCGCAGACGGCTCCCTCGCGGCACGTTCTGAGGCCGGCTCCGTCGAGGCCGCCACACCGTCCAGCCAGAGCGCCGGATTCCTCGACGGGCCGATGGACCCTGGCGCGGGGATCGCCGGCATCGGGAGCCTGATTGCCATTTCGCTGGTCTCGCTGGTCGTGTCCCTCAGTCGGCGGGCGCTCGCGCGACGCCGCCTGGAGGCCAGGATCGCCGCTCGCGTGGCCGCCATTGGGGCCTCCCGCAACCCGGCGCCGGAGCCACGCTCAGGGCAGCGTGGCGGCAATCCGTTCCACTCGGCTTGACGCTCGTGAGAACGCGGGGCTATCCTCCGGCGAGTTTCGCGCTTGCGAGGCAACCAGCTGAGCGAGGGATGGGTCTTGCCGAACGCGGATCACCGCGTCGAAACCCCGTTGGATCGCCGGATCGCAATTGCATCGGGCGAACGGCAGTACCACATCGATCTCGGTCCAGGCGAACTGGCCGAGTACATCCTCCTCCCCGGTGACCCCGACAGAACCTCCCGGATCGCCGCTCGATTCGATTCGATCGAGCTCGAGCGGCGGAACCGCGAATTCGCCTCGGTCACCGGGCAGTACGGGGGCCATCGAGTGTCGGTCGTCTCGACCGGCATCGGCACGGATAACGTCGAGATCGTCATGGCTGAGATCCTCGCCATCACCGATCGGCCGACGCTGATCCGGGTCGGCTCCTGCGGGGGGCTCCAGCCGGAGATGAGCCTGGGCGACCTGGTCATCTCCACCGGGGCCGTTCGCCTCGAATCGACGACCAGCTACTTCGTCCACGATGGGTATCCCGCCGTCGCCGATTACGAGGCGGTCGCGGCGCTTATCGAGGCGGCCGAGCGGCTGGGTCACCGGTATCACGTCGGGATCACCGCGACAGCTCCGGGATTCTTTGGGGCGCAGGGGCGTCCCATTCCGCAGCTGCCCATCCGGTACCCTGACCTCGCGGAGGAAATGGCGCGCCAGCGCGTCATGAACTTCGAGATGGAGGCATCGGCGCTCTTCGTCCTCTCGTCCCTCGCTCGCTGTCGAGCTGGCGTCGTCTGTGCGGTCTTTGCCAACCGGACGACGGGAGACTTCGTCAGCGGCAACCAGAAGGACGAGGCCGAGGCGGCGTGTGTCGAGACCGGGCTGGAAAGCCTCCTCGTCCTCGCCGAGATGGATCTACGCAAGCGTGAAGCCGGGACGGACCGCTGGCGGCCGTCACTCTGGAAGCACACGGTCTAATCAGGAGCCGCTGAGCGGATGCGGGACATGGGTTCCCGCGACGCGTCACGAAGGTCAAGGAGGCGCCACAAATGGCCCAGGCGTATTGCGTCAAGGACAAGCAGAAGGTCGAAATCCAGGACCCCAAGCAGATCACGATGAAGAATGGCAAGCCCGCGACCCAGGGGACCTGCCCGATCTGCAGCGGAAAGGTCTTCCGCATCGGCGGCTGATCTGCGATCGGCACATGGAGTGACAGGACCCTCGCCGACGGCGGGGGTCCTGCCTTTCCTGCCTGAAGGACCCCATCCGCCCTTTGGTAGAATGCCCGCGCATCCTTGGAGACGCGGCCTGCGGGTCCTGCCGGTGACGGCGATCGGCTTCGTTTCGGCTCCTCCCGTCATCGATCGCGTTCGCCTCACCCGGCCGGACGCCCCAGCCAGCCTGGAGGCTTCGAACCATGGCTACCCGCGTGGGCATCAACGGCTTTGGCCGAATCGGTCGCCAGTCGCTCAAGGCGCTGATCGAGCGCGCCCCCGATATCGAGGTCGTCGCGGTCAATGATCTCGTCGATGCCGAGATGAACGCGCTTCTGTTCAAGCGGGATTCGACCTACGGCACCTATCCGGGTGACGTCAGAGCTGGCGAAAACTCCATCGTGATTGACGGCCGCGAGATCAGGATCCTCGCCGAACGTGACCCGGCTACCCTGCCGTGGGGTGACCTCGGGGTCGATATCGTGCTCGAGAGCACCGGCCTCTTCACCGACGCGAGCAAGGCGCGCGCTCACCTCGACGCGGGGGCGAAGAAGGTGATCATCAGCGCCCCGGCCAAGGGCGAGGACATCACGATCGTGCTGGGGGTCAACGAGGAGCGCTACGACCCGACCGCGCATCACATCATCAGCAACGCGAGTTGCACCACCAACTGCCTCGCGCCAGCCGCCAAGGTGGTCCACGATCTGTTCACGATTGAGCGCGGCCTCATGAACACCATTCATAGCTACACCAACGACCAGCGCATCCTCGATGTCGCGCACAAGGACCCGCGACGGGCTCGCGCCGCCGGCCAGAACATCATCCCGACCACGACGGGCGCCGCGAAAGCCCTGGCCCTCGTCATCCCGGACCTCAAGGGCAAGTTCGATGGCTTCAGCTTGCGCGTCCCGACGCCCACCGTGAGCGTGGTCGACTTCACCGCCATGGTCACCCGCCCGACATCGGTCGAAGAACTGAACGAGGCCTTCCGCACCGCGGCCGCCGGTCCCATGGCCGGGATCCTGGGCGTGTCGGACGAGCCGCTCGTATCGAGCGACTTCAGGGGTGACAGCCGCAGCTCCATCATCGACGCCGATTCGACCATGGTGATGGGCGGCACGATGGTCAAGGTCATCGCCTGGTATGACAACGAGTGGGGCTATAGCTGCCGCGTGGCGGATTTGATCGCGTTCGTTGCCGCCCGCCTGCCCGTGACGGTCTGACCGGCGGTGAACAAGCTGACCGTTCGCGATGCCGAGGTCGCCGGCAAGCGGGTCTTCGTCCGGGTCGATTTCAATGTCCCGCTGGCGGACGGCAAGGTCACCGATGATTCCCGGATCCGGGCGGCGATCCCGACGATCAATCTCCTGATCCAGCGTGGGGCCAAGGTGATCCTGGCCAGTCACCTGGGTCGGCCCGATGGGAAGGTCCAGGACGGCCTCCGCTTGCGGCCGGTCGGGGAGCGCCTGACGCAGCTGCTGCGCCGCAATGTACCGGTCACTGGCGACGCCCTGGGCGTCGGGACGGAAGATGCCATCAGGCGGATGCGCGCCGGCGAGGTGCTGCTGCTCGAGAACCTCCGATTCCATGCGGCGGAGGAGAAGAACGACCCGGCGTTTGCGGCCAAGCTGGCGTCGTACGCCGATGTCTATGTGAACGACGCGTTTGGCACAGCGCATCGGGCCCACGCCTCCACCGTGGGCGTCGCGAAGCTGTTGCCGGCCTACGCCGGGCTCCTGATGGAGGCCGAGATCGAGATGCTCTCGAAGCTGCTCGAGGCGCCTGTCAGGCCCTTTGCGGCCATTCTCGGTGGCGCCAAGGTTTCGGACAAGATCAAGGTGATTGACCATCTCCTGACCTTGGTAGACATGCTGGTGCTCGGTGGCGGGATGGCCAATACGTTCCTGCTGGCGCAGGGCAAGTCCGTGGGCAAGAGCCTGGCCGAGCCAGATCGGGTCGAGGACGCCCGGCGGATCCTGGCTGCGGCCGAGGCCAACGGCGTCCGCGTCGTCCTGCCGATCGACGTGATCGTCGCCAAGGAGGTCACGCGGGGCACCGAATACAAGACGCTCCAGGCCGACAGGATCCCGGCGTCGTGGCACATCGTGGATCTCGGCAAGGCGAGCCAGGACCTGATGGTCGGCGCGCTGGCTGATGTCCAGACCGTGTTCTGGAACGGGCCGCTCGGTGTGTTCGAGATCCCGTCGTTCGCCCATGGCACCAAGGCCGTGGCGCGGATGCTCGCGGACCGCGCGGACCACGGCGCGACGGTGGTCGTCGGCGGCGGCGACTCGGTGGCTGCGGTCACCCAGGAGGGGCTGGCGGACCGGATGACTCACATCTCGACAGGCGGTGGCGCCTCCCTGGAATTCCTCGAGGGCCGTGATCTGCCCGGAGTGACTGTGCTACCCGACCGACCGGCGGTTGGGGCGGGGGCATGAGCCCGTTCATCGAGAGCGTCGACGCCCGCGAGATCCTCGATTCGCGTGGCAATCCGACGGTCGAAGTCGATGTCGTTCTCGCCGACGGCTCAGTGGGTCGGGCAGCCGTACCGTCGGGTGCCTCCACCGGTCTTCACGAAGCCGTCGAGCTGCGGGACGGCGACCCCGGTCGGTTTGGCGGGAAGGGCGTGTTGGCGGCCGTGGCCAGCGTCATCGATACGATCGCGCCGGCCCTGCTCGGGCTCGATGCCAGCGATCAGGCCGGGATCGACGCGCTGCTGTGCGAGCTCGATGGGACGCCGAACAAGGGCGTTCTCGGCGCGAACGCGATCCTGGGTGCGTCACTGGCCTGCGCCCATGCGGCGTCCGCCTCGTACGACTTGCCGCTCTATCGATACCTCGGGGGTGTCGGGGCGCGGACGCTGCCGGTCCCGTTCTTCAACATCCTCAACGGCGGCAAGCACGCCAGCGACTCGACCGACTTCCAGGAGTTCATGGTCGCTCCGGTGGGAGCCGCGACCTACGCCGAGGCAGTTCGGGCCGGGGCGGAGGTGTTCGCTGCGCTCCGCTCCATCCTGCATGACCGCGGCTACGCCACTGGGCAGGGCGACGAGGGTGGGTTCGCCCCGAGCCTGCCGACGAACGAGGCCGCGATCGAGTTGATCCTGCGCGCCATCGAGCGCGCGGGCTACCGGCCTGGCGAGGACGTGGCCCTGGCACTTGATCCCGCCACCAGTTCGATCCTGGTGGACGGCACGGGCGCTGACGGCGTGACCGGCCAGTACCGGCTGGAGCGGGAGGGGCGGACGCTTGATTCCGGGGAGATGATCGACCTGTGGGAGCGGTGGGTCGGGGCCTACCCGATCGTATCGATCGAGGACGGTCTGGGCGAGGAAGACTGGGCGGGCTGGCGCGAACTCAACGCACGCATCGGTTCCAGCGTTCAGCTGGTCGGTGACGACATCCTGGTGACCAATCCCGACTTCATCGCGCGCGGCATCGCCGAAGGGGCGATGAATTCCGTCCTGATCAAGCTGAATCAGATCGGCACGCTGTCCGAGACGATCGACGCCATCGCTCTGGCCCAGAAGGCGGGGTGGACAGCCATGGTGAGCCATCGATCGGGCGAGACGGAGGACACCACGATCGCCGATCTGGTTGTGGCGATGGGCACGGGTCAGATCAAGGCTGGCGCCCCGTCTCGTTCGGAGCGGGTCGCCAAGTACAACCGGCTGTTGCGGATCGAGGGCGAGCTTGGCGATGGCGCCCGCTATCCGGGTCGGTCGGCCCTCGGGGGATCGCAACGCGCCGTGGCGAGTTCATGACCCGGCTGGTCGATCGCGGCGCCATCACGGCCGCCTATGTCGGGATTGGCATGGCGGTCACCATCGCGTTCAGCTTCCTGTTGATCATCCCGATCGAACCGGTGATCCTGTTGCTTGCGCTCCCATCCGGACTGCTGATCGGGTATTACGCGAATCAACGCTCGGATCGTCGGGCAGGGCCGTGGTCGCGGATTCTGGTCAACGGGCTCTTCGCCGCGCTAGTCACAGGCTTGACGGCCGCCATCCTGCTGTTGTCGATCAAGGCACTCTTCTTCTATGCCGACAACGGCTATCGCGATCCGGGCCAGGGCGGCCAGCTTTCCTGCTCGGGCGGGGCGGACTGCGTCTACGGTCGCTATCTGGACGCCGGACGCGGGCCGGATCTCGCTGCCGCCGGGGTGACCGATGCCGCCTCCTTCACCGGTCTCTACTGGAGTGGGCAATTTGGGAGCGCGGGCGCGCTGATGATCCTGACGCTTGTCGGCGGGTTCGGCGGTGCGACGCTGTATGGGGTCTTCCGCCCGAAGTCGACGACCACCGGGGCGACCGGTCCGGTAGAGGCGGCCGGGTCGCCAGGGGCGGCCGCCAACTGAAGTTGCCCGGGGCGGCTTACGTGGTGCCGGCCACTCCGTGCCCATGCCCAGCCATCGAGCATGATCCTTGTGGCCGGCTCCAGCGCGCATTCCCGCCCTGCTAATCCCGCGCCCTGCTAATCCCGTGCCCTGCCCCCGCGCGCCTTGCCCCCGCGCCTTGCCGATCCCTGCTGATCCCGCGCCCGGCTCCAGCGCCTTGCCGATCCCTGCTCAACTCGTGGTTGAGCAATTGACATGAACAAGCGCGGCCGCCGCCCCAACCTGCAGACTGGGCGCACCGCCACGCTCGCTCGTGAGAGCTTCGAAACTGGCAGTTGAGCGCCCGTACTGAGCGCCACAACGAACTCGGAGGGAGGGCGAACGACGCGTCGACGGGAACCGGGAGTGCCCGGGGGAAGCGCGAGGAGGACCGGCTGGCCTGGACGGGGATCCCTGGCGCGGATTCATGAAGAACTTGCTCACCAGCCACGGTATGACAAGACCTACACTGGAATCAGCGTCACAGCCGCGACAGGCGAGCCCGCGGCCGCTCCGAGCGGCTCTATATGAGCACAAACTCGTCCTCGAGGGCCACGCTCTTGGCGATCGTTGGGTTGCAAGCCGGCCATCCAGGACGGGCGATTGGCCATAGCGTGGCTCCCATGCAAGTTGTTCATGATTTGAACGGGTCAGGTTGAGGTCAGGTCGGAGTCGGGATCAGGTTGGGGTCAGATTGGGGTCAGGTTGGGGTCAGGTTGAGGTCGGAGTCGGGTCAGGTTGAGGTCGGAGTCGGGTCAAGTCGGGATCAGGTTGGGGTCAGGTCGGAGTCGGGTCGGAGTCGGGTCGGGTGGGGTCGCGTGGGGTGGTCTCGGCTCGGGTACGGGTGGGGGAGCCCGGCAGGCCCGGCAACCCCAGCGAGGCCGGCCGAACCGGAGCCGCGCTAGCCTCGGGAATCGTAACGCCCCGGGTGGCCCGGGGCGTTAGGTGTCGGTGGAGGCGCTCGTCGTCAGCTCTTGGCCGCGACCTTCTTTGGTTTTGGGGTCGCCTTCGCAGCGGCCGGCTTGGCCCCAGCCGGCGCCTTCGCGGCCGACTTCGCCGCGGCCGGCTTGGCCCCAGCCGGCGCCTTCGCGGCCGACTTCGCCGCGGCCGTCGTCTTGGCGGTGGCCGCCGGCTTCACAGCGGCCGTCCTGGCAGCCGGCGCAGCCTTCGCCTTGACTGTCCTGGTCTCGCTCGGTGCGACCGCGGCCGAAGCGGCGGCTGCCTTCGCGGCGGCGGCCTCGGCCCGGGCCGTCTTGCTGAGTGCCGCGCGAGCCTTGCCAGCGGCGGTCTGCGCGCCCTTGGCCTTGCCGGCTTTGCCCGCGGCGATTCGAACCTTGGCAGCCTTGGCGGCCGCGGCCTTGCCGGTCACCTTCACGACGCGTGCGCCGGTCTGGACCGTCGTGCCGCCGAGGGCCGCATTGACCTTGAGGGTCAAACGGGATTTGCGTCGCGCCGCAGCGTTCGGGTGGATGGCACCGGCCTTGGCGGCCCGGTCGAGTGCGCTCAGTGCCTCGGCCAGGGCGGCCACCGGATCAATGGTCGAGTCCGAAGGCTGGGTCGCCGCGGCCAGAGCCTTGGCAACGAACGTCTTGGCGGCGCTGCGCCGAGGCTGGAGCACCTCGTGGCGGCTCTGGGCCTGGCGGACGCGCTTGAGCCCCGACGGTGTTCGGGTGCCCGTCCAGGTGCGGGGCGTCTTGGCCACGTGGACAAACCTCAGTAGGATCGGATTCTTGCTCGGCCCGGGGCGGAATTGCGTCGGGCGCGGACGCGGATGGTAGCACAGTCATATCGATCAATCGGGCCGCTGTCAGTCGGGCCGCGGCGGGTCTGTCACACGCGCCGCGATCCCGACAACTCCACCGAAACACGTGGATGCCTGCGCCCTCAGACTGTGGTCATGATCCCCATCCTGGGTGGCCTTGGCGCCGCCATCCTGTGGGCCGGCGCGACCCTCGCTTCGTCGCGTTCCAGCCGGATGCTCGGCTCCCGGGTGGTGCTCGCCTGGATCATGATCGTCGGGACGGTCATCGGCCTGCCGATCGGGCTCGTGAGCGGCGTCCCGACCAGCCTCTCGCTGCAGGCGCTGGTGCTCCTCCTGATCGCGGGATTCAGCTATGCGGCCGCGCTGTACACCGCCTTCACCGCACTCACGGTCGGCAAGGTCGGAATCGTCGCACCGATCATCGCGGCCGAGGGGGCAATCGCCGCCCTGATTGCGGTCGCCCTTGGCGACGATCTCCAGGCGGCCGCAGCAGTCTTCCTGGCGTTGATCGTTGCTGGCGTTGTTCTCAGCGCGATCGAGCCAGCCCATCCGGACGTTCCCGCCGGAGACATCGAGATCGCCGCCGACGCACTCGATGGCCCGCCCGCGGCGACTGGCGACGTGGCTGCCCCCGGCTTCCGCTCACTGACACCTCACATCGCCATCGATGACAACCGCAAGGCGATCGTGCTCGCCCTCGCCGCAGCCGGGATCTTCGGCATCTCGATCGTCGCAACCGGCCTTGTGGCCAGGCAGGTCCCGCCCATCTGGGTCTCGATCGCCGTTCGAGCCATCGGCCTCGTGATTGTCACCTTGCCGCTCGTCCTCCAGCGCCGCCTGACCATGACCCGGCAGGCGCTTCCCCTGATCCTCATCGCCGGCACCGGCGAAATCATCGGCGGGACACTGTCGGCCTGGGGAGGGTCAATCAACATCGCGATCACTGCCGTCCTTGGTTCACAGTTCGCCGCCATCGCCGCCGTCGTCGCATTCTTCCTGTTCAAGGAGCGGCTGTCGCGAACCCAGGTCATCGGGGTCATCCTGATCGTGGGCGGCGTGACCGCGTTGGCGGCCGTGACCGCCTGACCGGCTACACTCGCGAGTCGTGACCATCCCCCAGGACCGCCTGCGCAATTTCAGCATCATCGCCCACATCGATCATGGGAAGTCCACGCTGGCGGACCGGCTGCTGGAACTGACCCACACGATCGACGCGCGACAGATGACCAGCCAGGTGCTGGATTCGATGGACCTGGAGCGCGAGAAGGGAATCACCATCAAGGCGCGCGCGGTGCGCCTCGAATACCAGGCGCGCGACGGGCTGACCTACGGGCTCAACCTGATCGATACCCCCGGACACGTCGACTTCGCCTACGAGGTCAGCCACAGCCTCCAGGCGTGCGAAGGCGCGATCCTCGTCGTCGATGCCAGCCAGGGGATCGAGGCGCAGACCCTCGCCAACGTCCATCTCGCCATGCGTGAGGGCCTGACCCTGATCCCGGTCCTCAACAAGATCGACCTGCCGTCCGCCGATCCCGAGACGATCATGGACGAGCTGGAGAATGTCCTGGCGATCCCACGAGAGGAGGTGATCCTCGCCTCGGCCAAGGACGGGACCGGCGTGCCGGAGATCCTCGAAGCGATCGTCGCCCGGATCCCGGCGCCCAAGGGCGACCCCACGAAGCCGCTCCAGGGCCTGATCTTCGATAGCCATTACGACGCCTACAAGGGCGTGGTGGTCTACGTCCGGCTCGCCCAGGGCACGCTCCGCCAGGGTGAGCGGATCCGGTTGATGGCCAGCAACGCCGAGGCGGATCCCCTGGAGCTTGGCGTCTTCCGGCCGCAGCTGACGCCGACCCCGATCCTCGTGGCCGGCGAGGTCGGCTATGTCGCCACCGGACTCAAGAGCGTCCGTGACGCCCAGGTCGGCGACACCGTCACGACGGTCGCCCGCCCGGCTGACACTCCGCTGCCCGGCTACCAGGAGGCCAAGAGCCTCGTCTTCGCCGGCATCTACCCGGTCTCAGGCGAGGACTATCCGCTCCTGCGTGACGCCCTCGAGAAGCTCCACCTCAACGACGCCAGCTTCACCTACGCCCCGGAGAGTTCGGTTGCGCTCGGTTTTGGCTTCCGCTGCGGCTTTCTTGGGCTGCTCCACATGGAGATCGTCCAGGAGCGGCTGGAGCGCGAGTTCGATCTCGATCTGATCGCATCGGCCCCATCGGTCGAGTACCACGTCGTCCAGACTTTGGGCCGGGGGATGGTCGCGATCGATAACCCGGCCCTGCTGCCAAACCCCACGGATATCGAGGCGATCGAGGAACCGTGGGTCAAGCTGAGCGTGGTCACCCCGAGCCAGTACATCGGGCCGCTGATGGAACTGACCACCGGCCGGCGCGGCGAGTTCATGACCATGGAGTACCTTGACCCGACCCGGGTCGTCCTCCACTTCGAGATGCCACTCGCCGAGCTGATCGTCGACTACTTCGATAAGCTCAAGAGCCGCAGCCAGGGCTATGCGTCGATGGACTACGAGGAGCTCGCTTACCGGGCCGCGAACCTGTCCAAGGTGGACATCCTGGTCAACGGTGAGCCAGTGGATGCGCTGTCGTTGATCGTCCACCGCGACCGCGCACAGTCCACGGGGCGGCTTCTCACCGAACGGCTCAAGCAGCTGATTCCCCGCCAGATGTTCGAGATTCCGATCCAGGCGGCGATCGGCTCCAACGTGATCGCGCGCGAAACGGTGCGCGCCATGCGCAAGAACGTGCTGGCCAAGTGTTACGGTGGTGACATCAGCCGCAAGCGCAAACTCCTCGAGAAACAGAAGGAAGGCAAGCAGCGGATGAAGCGGGTCGGATCCGTCGAGATCCCGCAGGAGGCGTTCCTGGCGATGCTCCGCATGGACGAGGGCTGACGCCCACCTGACGATGGACGATTTCATTCTCCAGTCGCGGATCCTGATCGCGCTGGCGTTCACGCTGCTCCTGGCGATGCTCCGCCTGGACGCGGCGCGCTTCGGAACGGCCGAGTATTACGAAACCACGGGCTCCGGCGAGCGCCCACGACTTCGACGCCGATTGGCCTGGTACGGATTGGGGTTCGCCATGGCCGTGCTCATCCTGACGAGCCACCCAGCTGCGCGAACCGAGCTCTTCCTGGGTTCAGGCGATCGGCTCGGCGCGGTCCTGGGCGGGATCGCGTTCGGCGCGCTCGGTGTGATCGTTGCCGTCGGGCTGGCCAACTACCGCTATCAGCGGATCCGGCTGCCCAGCGAGGGCTCGTACCCAGGGGCCTTGCTGAATTCGACGGCGACCGCGTTCATCGATGAGGTCACCTTTCGCGGAGCGCTGTTCGGCCTGCTGTTGACCGCCGGCGTCGATGTCCTGTATGCGAACCTGCTACAGACCACCGTCTACACGCTCACGACTCGGCTCGCGGCGCCCGGTCGTGACCGCTATCTGCTGGTCCTGACGCTCGGGATCGGGTTGGTCGGTGGCTGGCTGACCGCGCTGACCGGTGGGATTGCGGCAGCGTTCCTTGGCCATGCGGTGACCCGCTTCGCCGTGTTCCTGTGCACCGGGCATGTTGGCCAGACGCTGCCGCGCGGGCGCGAAGCGGAAGAGATCGAGAAGCGCCGTCGAACGCCGGACGGCTGGCGCGTGATCGGGTCGAAGGAGTCGAGCTCCCAGGAACCGTGAGCCAGCGCAACGTGCCCGAACTCGAACACGCGCCGGCCCCCGCGACTCCTCGGCCGGCTGCGGAGCCAACCGCGGCTGCGGAGCCAACCGCGGCCGTACCCCCGGCGGCGTCGATCGCCGTCGCGCGGCCACCGCTCGCGCTCTATGTCCACGTCCCTTTCTGCGTCTCGTTGTGTCCGTACTGCGACTTCGTGGTCTACGCCGGGGCCGCGACGAGAGGGCCAAAGGCCAGGGTCGAGGCCTTCCTGGGTGCCCTGCGGACCGAACTGGAGCTTCGCGCCGATGCCCTGGACGAAGTGTTCGGGGCGGGCCGCCCGCCGCTCCAATCGGTCTACCTGGGCGGCGGAACGCCCTCGCTCGTGCCGGCCGTTGACGTCGCCGGGATCATGAACGTCGTTCGGCGGCGCTACGGTGTCGCCTCGAACGCCGAGGTCACCCTGGAAGCAAACCCGGGACCCGATGAACGCGGCGACGCTCGGGCACTCCGCGCCGCTGGGGTGACCCGCCTCTCCCTTGGGGCGCAGTCGATGTCCGATAGCGACCTGGAGCAGCTGGGTCGCCGACACGTCGCCGCGGATGTCAGGTCGGCCGTCAAGGTCGCGCGCGCCGGCGGGATCGAGTCCGTCAGCCTCGACCTGCTCTATGACCTCCCCGGCAGCTCGCTGGCGAGCTGGACGGACACGCTCGAAGCTGCCCTGGACCTCAAGCCGGACCACCTGTCGCTCTATGCCCTGACGCTCGACGACCCCGACGCCGAGGGTCTGACCGGTGTCGGTGGCGACCATCTCCCGACCACCGCCGGGGCGCGTCGTTGGCGGGAGCGGGCTCGACCGCACCAGGACGAAGATCAAGCGGCGGCGCAATACCACTACGCCGTCCACCGCCTCGCCGCCGACGGCTGGCGCGGCTACGAGATCAGCAATTGGGCGCGACCGGGCCATGAAAGCCGTCACAACCTGGCCTACTGGGAGCGACGGCCGTACGAGGCGGTCGGGCCCGGGGCGCACGCGTTTGACGGCGCCACGCGACGCTGGAACGCCGCCCGGCTGGAGGGATACCTGGCCGCGCTGGCACCCGGCGGCGATACGGCCCATCCGCACCTGCCACCGGGCGGCTCGGAACGTATCGACGAGCGGGCGGCCGCGGCGGAGGCGGTCATCCTGGCGCTGCGGCTGGATACCGGGATCAGCGCGGCGGCGGCAAGCGCGACCTCGCTGGCGGAGCATTTTGCCTGGGCCTTGACCGCGGATCTCGTCG
>CAYRTS010000036.1:0-2300 GCA_964427285.1 uncultured Anaerolineaceae bacterium | reverse complement strand
CTGAGGTCATCCCTACGTTGACACTCGAAGTCGGCGGCTGCTACGATGCCTGCCAACGCGTTAGCACTCTCACCCGCCGAGTGCCAACCATCGCGGGAGAACGAACTTGGCGCGACGCCGACGCCCCGTCGGCCCCCTGGACCTGAGATCACAGGCGATCCTGCGGGCCGTCATCGAGGAATACGTCACATCCGCGACCCCGGTCGGCAGCCAGGCCCTCGTGGAACGCTATGGCCTCGGCGTATCCAGCGCCACCGTTCGCAGCATCCTGGCTGAGCTGGAAATGAACGGCCTGTTGACCCATCCGCACACGTCCGCGGGTCGGATCCCGACCGATGCCGGCTACCGCTTCTTTGTCGAGTCGATCGTCGAAGCCGTACCGCTGCCGGCCATCGAGCAGCTGATGATTCGCCACCAGTTCGGCCAGGTCGAGTTTGCCAGCGAGCACTGGTTTCGGCTCGCGGCCACGACACTCGCGTCGGTCACCCGGGCCGCCGGGTTGGCCACGCCGGCCAAGCCGCGGGACGCCCATATTCGCCGGATCGATCTCGTGGCGATCAACGAACGGATGGCCAGCCTGATCCTGGTGCTTCGCGAGGGATCCATCAAGCAGGCCCTGATCACGCTTGAGGGCGACGAAGCGATCGACCAGCCGACGCTCAACCAGGCGGCGGCCATCCTCAACACGCGACTGGTGGATCAGACCGCGAAGCGCGCGGCCGCCCGAATCGCCGCCCTGCGCGACGACGATCGCGTTGAAGCCCTGGCCCGGCGCGTTGGCGCGCGCATCGTCCGGATCGTGCAGGAATACGATGCGACCGCGATCGAGGAAGTGTTCAGCGACGGTCTGCTCAACGTGATGGAGGCCCCGGAGTTCGCCCAGAGCGACAAGCTGCGGCGGGTCTTCAGCGCGCTCGAAAATCGGTCGTATCTGGGTGAGCTTGTCGGCAGCGTGGCCGGCGCCGGGCGAATCCAGGTCTTCATCGGGCATGAGAACCAGTCGCTGGAGATGCAGGACGTCTCGCTCGTCCTCGCCCCGTATGGGCGCCCTGGCCGGGCGATCGGAGTCGTCGGCGTCCTGGGCCCGACAAGGATGTCCTATTCGCAGGCCATCGGGACCGTGCGCTTCGTCTCCGGCCTGATGAACGAGCTGGTGGATCACCTGTATGCCTGAGAGACATGCCTGAGCGGCCTCGCACCCGCGCCGAGGAGCGCACCGACGCGATCGATGTTTCGGCCACCGCGCTTGTCGCCCAGATCGAGGGGCTGCAGGTCGAGCTGGCGGCCGCGCGCGCCGGGAGCGATGACTACCTGGCCGCCCTCCAGCGCGAGCGAGCCGAGTTCCAGAATTTCCGCCGCCGCACCGCCGAAGAACGAACCCGCGAGCTGGGACTCGCCGGCGAGGACCTGATCCGCAAGGTCCTGGCCGTCGCTGATGACTTCGATCGGGCCATTGAGGCCAGACCCGCGTCGATCGCCGAGGACCCCTGGTTCGAAGGGATCGCCGCGATCGATCGCAAGCTGCGCCTGCTGCTCGAGAGCGAGGGCGTGACCACGATCGACGCGGCCGCCGGGCGGCCCTTCGATCCTCGCGAGCACGAGGCGATCGCCACCGTCCCGGACTCGCGCCGGGCTGAGGGCGAGATCGTCGAGGAGGTCCGGCGCGGCTATCGACTCCGCGACCGCGTCATCCGCCCGGCCCTCGTTGCCGTGGCCACTTCTGTCGATACCACCGCCGACTCACCCCCAGTACGACCCAACTGAACGGACTCACGAAAAGGAGCATCTCGCGACATGGGCAAGATCATCGGCATTGACCTCGGCACGACCAACTCCGTCGTGGCCGTCATGGAGGGCGGGGAGCCGACCGTCATCGCCTCCGCCGAGGGCGGGCGCACCGTCCCGTCCGTCGTGGCCTTCACCAAAACCGGCGAGCGGCTGGTGGGCCAGCTGGCCAAGCGCCAGGCGGTCACCAACCCGGCCAACACCGTCTATTCCATCAAGCGCTTCATGGGACGCCGGTGGGATGACCCGGAAGTCAAGCGGTCCATGAAGTTCGTGCCGTACGCCGTCGAGAAGGACGGCAAGAGCGACGGCGTCGCGGTGAAGCTGGCCGACGGCAAGAGCTACACCCCGCCCGAACTCAGCGCGATGATCCTGCAGAAGCTCAAGACGGACGCGGAGGCCTACCTCGGCGAGAAGATCACCGAGGCGGTCATCACCGTCCCGGCCTACTTCGACGACACCCAGCGCCAGGCGACCAAGGACGCCGGCCGGATCGCGGGGCTAGACGTCAAGCG
>CAYRTS010000035.1:0-29888 GCA_964427285.1 uncultured Anaerolineaceae bacterium | reverse complement strand
GCACTCGACCGGTTTTGGGACGGGATGAGCGTCGGCCGGGTCGGCCGCGCCGCCGGAGATCAGCGTGGCGATCACCTGGGTCTTGCCGGGGGTGCCCCTTGGTCCCTCGGACGTCTGGAGCCAGAGTTCCTCGTCGGTCGCATTGATGGCGTCGTTGAGATCGGTCTGGTGGCGGCGAACTTCGGTGATCTGGTACAGGAAGCGCTGGTCATCGCTGGTCCAGACCTCCACCACGAGCCCCAGCATCCCGGCGCCATCACGGACGAGCGAGGCATCGAGGATCGGCAGGAACATGCCGGCCCGAGCGTGGGCGTAGATGTAGGTCGCTCGTCCCTGGCCGGGCTGGCCGAGTTCCTTGATGAACATGGCAACGTCGCACAGCGGGTAGGCGTCGGAGCCCCCCAACGGGTTGATCACGGCCAGATCGATCTTGAGCGCGGCGACCCGAACTCGGGTGGCGAACCGCTCGACGGCGGGTGTCGGGCTCGCCGAGGGCGCCTCGGACGGCGCACGCGACGGGACTGGCGGGAAGGTGATCAGCGCGGTTGGCGTCGGTTCGATGGAGGCGGCGGCGACCGCGGTGGGCGAGGCGCTCGGCAGGGGATCCGCCGTCACCGAACTCGTGAGCGACAGCATCCCGACGGCGAGACCGGCGACACCGAACGCGGTCAGCAGCGCGGGCAGGACGCGGGTGCGGATGCGATCCGCCAGGTCGGCCATGGGAGCGGCATCGTAGCAGCGGTGCTGCGGCGCCGGCTCTTGGCCGCTCGTACTGGTACCCTCGCCTGCATGGGGCCCCGCAGTGCGACCGTCGCAGGCCTGTTCGTCGGCGTCATTGCTGCGGTCACGATCTTCGTCGCGGTGGTGACCTACGCTCCGGAGCCGGTTGAACCGCCGATGACCGCGCCGAACGTTGCCTTGCCTTCGGTCATTGCGCCATCCAGCGCCGTCGGCTCCACCGGTCCGTCCGCGCCGTCGCAGCCGTCGGCTCCGACACCTTCGACGACCACCCCGGCCCCGTCGGCAGCGGCGTCGCCGGGCGGCGGCGGCTCGGCGTTCCACATCGGTGAGCCGGCGCCGCCGCTGGTGGTGCCACAGGTCGGCGGCGGGACGATCGATCTTGCAGCGCTGCGCGGGGTTCCGGTCTGGGTCAACTTCATGGCGACATGGTGTCCGCCGTGCCAGGACGAATTCCCGCTGATGAACGGATTCTTCGCGCGCTATGCCGACACCGGGCTGGTCGTCGTGGCGATCGATGTGAGGGAGGAGGAAGGCCTGGTCTCGAGCTTTGCCGCCAGCCTTGGCGCCACATTCCCGCTCGGCCTCGACCTCGATGGGCGGGCGTCGGAGACATGGGGTGCGCTGGCGCTGCCGGTCCACTTCTGGATCGATGCAGACGGCGTCGTGCGCGATGGCGCGCTGGGAGGGATCGGCGCGGACGTCATGGCCGAGGGTCTGCGGAAGATCCTGCCTGGGGTGGACGTCACGCCTTGATGCGTGCGCCAGGCGGGGTGGCAGGAACGTGAGTCCTGCGGGATGGGCGAGTGTCTCGGCGCCAGACGAGCCCCCGCCTCCAGGCCACGCCGACCTCGCGCGCGTCATGGCGCGGCCGGGGCGACTGCTGATCGTCGCCGACTTCGATGGCACGCTGGCCGAAGGGTCTCGTGACCCGGGCGCCACGAGGATCGTCCCGCTGGCGCGGACCTCGCTGCGCCGACTGGCCGGCGTCGCCTCGCAGCGACCCGATCGCCTCGCTATTGTCGTCCTGACCGGCCGGACCGTCGCTGACGTCGCGACGCGGGTGCGAGTCGGCGGGATCCATTACCTGGGTGACCACGGCCTGCAATCCGGGACCTACCCTCGGGGCGGTCGCCCGGAATTCCTCAAGTTCAGCACCCAGCCGGGGCACGAGGACTCATTCGAGCCCGCCGAGCGACTCGCCCGCCGCGTCCCTGAAGTCCTGGGGCAACCGACCTGGCTCTTCGTCGAGCGGAAGGGCCCGTCGGTCGCCTTCCACGTTCGCCAGGCGGAGGACCGCACATCGGCCCGCGCCGCGGTCGTGGCCGCGGTCGACGAGATCAACCGCGAAGTCCCCGATCACGACCTGGCCCATTACCGCGGGCGACTCGTAGTCGACCTCCGGCCCCGGACCGCGGGAGGCAAACGGGAGGCGTTCGAGCGCCTGCTCGTCGAACTTGCGCCGGCGACCGTGATCGCCTTCGGTGACGACAGCAGCGATGCCGACGGCTGGATTGTCCTGCGCGCGGCGCGCCGGGCCGGCACGCTTGACGGGCTGGCCGTCGCCGTGACCGGGCCGCACGGCATGCCCGACGATGTCCGAGCCGCGGCCGATGTGCTGCTGGACACGCCACACGACGTCGCCCGGCGGCTCGCCTCGATCGCCAGGACGCTCCGGCGTGAGTCGATGCTCGTGTGAGGCGCGGATTCCTCATAGGTGAGCGCGATCAACCTCGTGTTCGTGCAGGATCCGCATGAAGTTGACCCCTCCACGAGAGACCTATTGGGAATGTGCGTCCCACAGCAACGTCGCGTGCGGCCCACGGGCACTGCACGCCCATTTGCGCGCCCGGCGGCTCGCCGCGATCGCCCGGACGCTCCGCCGGAGCTAGATCCAGTCGATTCGACGCAGGACCACAGCGGCAATGACCGCCGCGACCAGGGTGACCCCGACGACCATCCAGAAGCCCGCCGCCTCCGTCCCGGCCAGGGCCGAGCCCGCTTCGCTCATCCCGAAGATGCCGCCAACGGCCCCGATGCCGGCCACGATCACGGTCACACCGGTCAGCCGCTTCATGATCGCCGACAGGTTGTTGTTGACCTGGGTGAGATAGACGTCGAGCGTGGTCGACGCCAGCTCGCGGTAGTTGTCGAGCTCGTCGGTGAGCCGGATGATGTGGTCGTAGATGTCGCGGAAGTAGACCAGCTCCTCGGGATCGATGATCGGAATGTCCCGGTTGGTCAGCTGATTGAACACCTCGCGGACCGGGCTGATCGCCCGGCGCACCTCGATCAGTTCACGCTTCAGCCTGAACACGCGCTCCACGGTCTCGCGACTGGCCGCTCGCACCACCTCGTCCTGCACGTCGTCGATCGCGTCGCCGAGGCGATCGGCGAACGGGAAGTAGCCGTCAACGATGTCGTCGGCAAGCGCCCAGAGCATGTGGTCCGGACCGTGGCGGAGGATCGGCGCGATCCCGGCGCGGAGATGATTCGTGGCTCGCGGGTCCCAGCCGGCGTCATGGACCGTGAGCAGGAAACCATTCCCGAGCACGAAGTCGAGTTCGGAGGCGACCACGTGGTCGGCATACGCGAGCTTGAACATGACCACGTGGATGAGACCGTCGGTCATCTCCACCTTGGCTCGCTGGTTGCCCTCCAGGACGTCCTCGAGGACCAGCGGGTGGAGGTTGAGCGCGGCACCGACCTGGAGCGCGAGGTCCGGACTCGGGGAGATCAGGTCGACCCAGACGGCGGCCCCAGGCGCTTCAAGGAGGCCCGGCAGGCCGGTCACCGCAGCGTCGCCGATCAGTTCGACCAGCTCGCCGGCCTCGATCGCGACCACCCGGATCGCGCTCGGGGTCACGAGGCGACCTGTCGGGTCGGGGCCATGGATCGGTCGCGGGGGGCGCCTCGGCGGGCGTCCACTCGGCGGGCGTGAACACGGTCGCCCTGGCCCTGGCGAGGGTCGCCCACACAGGCCTGACCCGGGCTGGCCGGGCACGGCGCCTCAGAGCGCAAGGCCGGGTTCAATTGGCTCAGGGCCATCGGCGTCGCGTCCTCCGAGCGTGCTGGAGCCATTCGAGCCCACGGCATCCGCGGCGCCCTGCTGATAGGACACGTCGGCCGTGGCTGGGTCGCGGGCCAGCATACCCGTCCGGGACCCGACCCGGCCGCCGAGGGCCAGCGACGGCAGCACGGCCACGGCGGTGACCGCGGCGGCGACGGCAAATAGCCCGACCATGATCGCGGCCGCCTCGCGCGCGACCCACTCCTCCAGTGCCTGGACCACGAACGAGTCGCGGAACGGACGATCCCGGAGCCCTTCCGGGATGAGTTCGAGATAGGCCGTCGGCGTCGCATAAATGTCGTCGGCCAGGCGGTCGATCGTCGTGGAGCCATACGCCGTCAGGATCGCCAGCCCAACCGCCATCCCGATCATCCGCGCCACGGTCACCACCGCCGAGGCGACACCGAAGGCACCCCGGCCGGCCGCTTCGACCGCCGCCGTGGACCGTGGCGTAACGGTCAGGCCGAAGCCGAACCCATAGGCGCCGAGGGCGAGAGCCACGGTCTCGACACGGACGGTGGCGTCCAACGAGGCCATAAGCAGCAACCCCACGACACTGGTGGCCAGGCCGACAACGGTCACCAGACGCAACGAGACCAGCCGAACAATGAACCCCGACGCGAGGGCACCAACTGCCGTCGCGCCGGCCAGCGACCCGAGCGCCAGGCGTTGGACATCCGGCCCGCCGTAGATCACCCGATCGACGAAGACGGCGCCGCCGATGATCGCCGTCGCGAATGCATAGCCGGTCAGGAGCGACACCAGTGCCGCGGAGCTGAAGGTCAGACTGCGGAACAGATGCGGGTCCAGGAACGGGTCGAGCACGCGTAGCCCACGGATCACGGTCAGGATCGTCGCGACGGTGGCCAGCGCGAGGAAGACGACGGTCACGGTGGCCGGGTCTGCCGACGTTCCGGCGACCTCTCGGCTCCCGACGAGGGTCAGGCCAATCAGCCCGGCGACAAGCGCAAGCCCGAACCAGAACGCACCCAGGGCATCCACCCGGCCCAGACGCCGCGGGGTCTCCCAACCTGGCGACGCCGCCCACGCGAGAACCAGCGCGGAGATCCCGATCGGGATGTTGAGATAGAAGACCCAGCGCCAGGCTGGGGCGAGCACGGCTGCCAGTTCGCTGTCCTCACCGAGGGCGCCCAGAACGTTCTCCGGGTGGAGTGAGCCCAGAACAGCCGCTCCGACGACGGGCCCAGTCGCCATGCCAAGGAACGTGAGGGCACCGATCACGCCGAGCGCTCGCGGGCGCGCGCCTCCCTGGAACAGATGCGACGCGGCGGCCGTACCAACCGGCACGAGGACGCCGCCGCCCGCCCCCTGGATCAGGCGGGACGCGATCAGCTGGTCGAGATCCTGGGCGGCCCCGGCCAGAGCGGACCCGAGGATGAACACACCGAGCGCTCCCATGAACAGGCGTCGCGCGCCCCACACGTCGGCCAGCCGGCCGGCAAGGGGCATGGTCAGGATGTACACCAGCAGGTAGCCGTTGATGATCCAGCTCGCCTTGCGCAGCTCGACCCAGGCCGACGCCCCGGTCGGGTCGGCCAGGTCCAGCAGGATCGAGGGCAGCGCGACCGCCGTCACCATCAGCTCGAGGCCGGCCAGGAACACCCCCGTCCCGAAGACGGCCAGAAGCACGACTGCCGAGCGTCGGTCCACTTCGGGAGTGTAGGTGGGGTCGGGCGGACGGGAGCGTGGAGGGTCAGGTCGGGCAGTGCTGGACGGGTCGGGGCTGGCGACCGTCCCAGTCGTCCCCCGGCTCACTCCCCGCGGGCGGCGCGCAATTCTCGACCGAGACCCGCCGCCAGCAGGCCGACATCCGAGGCGACATTCATGAACTGAAAGCCCATGTCGGCGTGCGTTCGAGCATCCGCGCCTGAACCGAGGACGATCCCGGCGGCGATGCTGTGGTCGCGGCAAGCCTGCAGGATCCGGCTCACGGCCGCCCGGTGCGATTCGCCCCGGTCATCGTGCGCCAGCCCCAGCCCGAGCGCCAGGTCGGACGGACCGATCAGGATCGCGTCGAGGCCAGGCATCGAGGCGATCGCCTCTACGTTGGCCAGGCCGACGGCCGTCTCGACCATGACGATGCAGGCCACGTCCTCAATGATTCGCGGGTCGAGCGTCCCGGTTACGAGCGTCACCCGATTCGGCCCAAACGAACGCGACCCCGCGGGTGGGAAGCGGCAGGCGGCGATCGCGGCCGCCGCCTCGTCCGGCGTGTTGACGAGCGGCACGACGACCCCCGCGGCGCCGGCATCCAGGGCGCGCCCGATCAGCAACGGATCGTTCGCCCCGACCCGGACGAGCGGCACCACCGAGCTTCCCAGGACGGACCGGAAGAGACCGGCGAGGTCAGGGTCGGCGACCAGTCCGTGCTGCATATCCCACAGGATGAAGTCGGTCCCGATGGAGGCCGCGTATTCGCCTTGCGTGGGATTGGCGGTCATCGCCCACAAGCCGAATGTCGCCTCGCCGGCCCGCCAACGCGCGAGCAATGGATTCGAATACGTCATGGATCACTCCGTTCGTGGATTTGGGCTTCGGCGCCGACGCCATTGTGGGCGAATCGGTCGAGCCGAAACAACTCGATCGGATGGCGAGAGATCCCGGTCATTGCGAGATCCCCCTCGTGACCCGCGGCAAGGCGAACGACGGCCAGCGTCGGGCCGCCTCGTTTGGAGCGAGCCGCTGGGCCTCAACGCCGTGGGTCTCGGAGAAGCGAAGACTTGCACCCAGCTACGGGTTGCATGGGCGGCCGAAAAAGAGCGATCCGCACGGCCAATAACGCGACGGATTCGGCCGCCGGATTGGTCGATGCCTCCAGGGTCATTGGCAGCCGCGACGCTTTTCGACGAAACCGGCCGCTGGCACCAACCCGACTGCAGGAATCGACGCAGGCCTGTCGCGTACACCAACCAGGCTGGAGTCCGGGATCCGGGCGGGCGCGAAATAGCCTGACCCGTCCACCAGCCTGACCCGTCCTGTCTTGACAGCTCGGCTGACGCCGCCTAGCATCAACGCGAATTGATATAAACCGTGGTTGATGCGACCACGGCCGGTGTTGCCATGGGAGTCCCCGCCCTGTCCCCATCGCCCGCACGGGTCCGCAGTACGATCGCTGCCGCCGTCGCCCAGCCTGAGGAACTGCGCCAGCTGCGCGTCTTCCACAAGGCGCTGGCTGACGTGAACCGGCTCCGCATCGTGCGCCGCCTGGCCGAGGGCGACGCAACGGTTGCCGAGTTGACGGCGCATGTCGCGCTCTCACAGCCGCTCGTCTCGTGGCACCTTGGCCGCCTGCGCGCCGCGGGTGTCATTGAGACCAGGCGGAATGGCCGCGAGACCGTTTGTCGGCTACGCGGCGAAGCGTTCGCGGAGTTCGCCGCCCGGGAGCGGGCCGTCCTGGGCTTTGCAGCCGGCTGATGACGATCTCGAACGATTCCCGAGCCCGGATCAAGAAGGTCTTCGAGCCGGTCGCGCTCGGTATGGGTCGGCTGGGCCTGACGCCTGATGCGCTGACCCTGATCGGCTTTGCGATCACGGTCGCTGGCGCCGTTCTCGTCTCGCAGCAGCAGTGGACGGCCGGCGGTCTCGTAATCCTGTTCGGCGGCGTCTTCGACCTGTTCGATGGCACGCTCGCCCGCGCTACCGGCAAGGTCAGCAACCTCGGCGCCTTTATGGACTCGGTCTTCGACCGGGCCGGGGAGGTCATCGTCTATGTCGGCCTGGTGGTTGGCTTCCAGGCGCTCGGCATACTCAACGGGACGGTTCTCGCTGCCGCGGCCATGGCGTCGGCCGTCATGGTCAGCTACACGCGCGCGAAGTCGGAGGGCCTCGGCTTCACCAGCGGGACCGGCATGGCCGCGATCGGGATCATGCCGCGCGAGGTCCGGCTCGTGATCCTGAGCCTCGGTCTGATCGTCGCAGGCCTGTTCGGCACGAGCCCGGACCTCGTGGACGGCGCGGGTGGCGCGGCATTCCCGCCTGGCATCTACATCCTCATGCTGGCACTCGCGGTGATCACCGTGGGCGCCACCCTCACCACGAGTCAGCGGATCCTGCATGTCCGCAGCCAGGCCAAACGTCAATCCACCCCCACCCAGACCCAGTAAGAAGCACGGAGAACGAAACGTGAGCAAGAACGGCAGCAACGGCAAGTCGAGCACGACCGGCGCGACTCCGACCAACACATGGGCCGGTGCCGGACGGCGCAAGGACGGCAAGATCCGGGTCGCCATCGTAGGCGTCGGGAACTGTGCCAGCAGCCTCGTCCAGGGCCGCTACTACTACGAGAACGCCAAGGTCGACGACTTCGTCCCGGGCCTGATGCACGTCGATCTGGGCGGCTATCACGTGAGCGACATCGAGTTCGTGGCTGCCTTCGATATCGACAAGAACAAGGTCGGGGTGGACGTCTCCGAGGCGATCTACACCAAGCCCAACAACACGTTCGTCTTCCAGAAGGTTGCCCCGATGGGGGTCACCGTCGAGCGCGGCATGACCCACGACGGCCTTGGCAAGTACCTGAGCCAGATCATTGAGAAGGCGCCCGGCCCGACCGCGGATATCGTGGGGATCCTCAAGGAGCGCGAGGTCGACGTCATGGTCAGCTACCTCCCGGTTGGGAGCGAGCAGGCCACCAAGTGGTACGTCGAACAGGCGCTCCAGGCCGGCGTCGGCTTCATTAATGCCATCCCGGTCTTCATCGGTCGCGAGCCGTATTGGCAGCGCCGCTTCGCCGAGGCCGGGCTGCCGGTCATCGGTGACGACATCAAGAGCCAGGTCGGTGCGACGATCACCCACCGCGTCCTGACCCGCCTGTTCATGGACCGCGGCGTTCGCCTGGACCGGACCTACCAGCTCAACTTCGGCGGCAACACGGACTTCCTGAACATGCTCGAACGGGAGCGCCTCGAGTCCAAGAAGATCAGCAAGACCAACGCGGTCACGTCCATGCTTGATTACGAGCTGGATTCGGACGATATCCACGTCGGCCCCAGCGACCACGTGCCGTGGCTGCTCGATCGCAAGTGGTGCTACATCCGAATGGAGGGCACGACGTTCGGTGACGTGCCGCTCAATGCGGAGCTCAAGCTGGAGGTCTGGGACAGCCCCAACAGCGCCGGCGTCATCACCGACGCGATCCGCTGCCTGAAGCTGGGCCTGGACCGCGGCCTGACCGGAACCCTCGTGGCCCCGTCGAGCTACTTCATGAAGAGCCCGCCGCAGCAGATCCACGACGACATCGCCTTCAACCGGGTCGAGGCCTTCATCCGCGGCGATGACAACGAGACCCTGGTCGGCACCGAGGCGCCGGTCAAGAAGACAATCAAGCGCATGGCCGGAACACGGGCCAAGGTGGCCACCGCCGCCAGGTGACGTCCCGCGACCAGCGACTCGAGGCGCCGCACCGGCGCGGCAGGACCGGGCCACGCGGCAGGACCGGGCCACGAATCGTCGAGCAGGCGGCGGTCGCCGGCTACCGGGCGACCAGCTGGCTGCTCAGTGTGCTGCCGCCGGGCCCTGCACGCGCGCTGATCGGACGCCTGTCCCAGGTGTCCTACCTGGTCTGGCCGGCCAAGCGCCGCTGGTCCAACCAGAACTTCGGGCACGTCCTGGGGTTGCCGCCGGACGACCCCCGTGTGAGGCGGATGGCCCTGCGCGCCTACCGCGAATACGGACGCTACCTCGTCGAATTGATGCGCCTGCCGTCGCTGCCCCCCAGCGAGGTTGGCCTGCTCGCAGCCGATCTGGATGCCGATGAGCTGCGCCGGATCGCGGCCGGCGCACGGGGCGGCGGGCTGATCTTCGCCGTTGGTCATGTCGGCAACAACGAGGCGGTCGCCGCCGGGATCGCCCACCATGGCATGCCGATCAGCGTCGTCGCCGACGACTCGTCGTTCCCCGAACTGTTTGAACTGCTCCGCCAGCAGCGGGAGTCATGGGGCGTCCACGTGATCGCATGGCGGAACCTGCGCGAAATCTTCGGAGTGCTGAAGCGACGGGAGATGCTCGCGCTCCTGGTCGACTGGGGGTATCGCAGCGATGGGATCCCGGTCCAATTGTTCGGGGCATGGACCGCCCTGCCGGCCGGACCCGCGAAGCTCGCGGCCAAGACCGGGTCGCGCATCCTGCCGATCGCAATGCGCCGGGCGGAGGGCGGCGGCTTCGAAGTCTCCTGGCCGGCCTCGATCGACGTGCCCCCGGACGATCCCGCCGCGCTCCAGCGCGCGACCCAGGCGATGGCCGATGCGCTGGCCGCCACCATCCGCTCCGCCCCGGAGCAGTGGTACAGCTTCAAGCCGCTCTGGCCGCCCACTGCCGCGGAGGCGGTTGACCTCGAGCGACGCGCTGGCGTAATGCTGGCCGGCCTTCCGGATCCTGGCCCGGGTCGCGCCGACGCTGAGGCAGGGCGCGCGGACAGTGGCGAGGGGCGCGCCGAGGACGCGGAAGAGCGATGACGATTCGGGGGCGGGGTCTCATGGGTGCGTCCTGGCTGGCCTGCCACCTGCCGGAAGGGCCGCTCACGCACGGGGCGAACCTGGCGGGCGATGCATGGTATCGATTGGCACCCGATAGGGCGGCCCAGGCGCGGCGCAATCTCCGGCGGGTCTGCAAGGCACTCCATGCCGCCGGGCGAGGCTCCCCCGCCGCTCGCGCCGCCGCCGATGACCCACGCGCCCTCGAACGCCTCGTCCGGTCCGCGTTTCGCCACGCCGCCCGGTATTACCTCGAGGTGGCACGGACGCCGGCTCTCCGCCCGGGCGACCTGGACCGGCGCCTGACCGTCGAGACCCCGGAAACGGTCACCGAGGCGTTCAGCGGCGGGCGTCCCGTGATCTTCGTCGGCCTCCACTTCGGATCACTTGAACTCCCCGCCCTGTTCCTCGCCGCCCGGGCCGGCCGGGCCGTCGCGCCGATGGAGACGGTCGACGACGCCGATCTCCAGGACTGGTTCGTGCGTACGCGCGGCGCCGCTGGCGTCCGGATCGTGGGCCTGGGCGAGGCTAGGCGAGAGTTGCTCAGCGCACTTCGTGACGGCACCTCGGTCGGGCTGGTCGGTGACCGAGACCTGACCGGCGGCGGGCTGCCGGTCACCTTGTTCGGCGCCCCGGCGAAGCTCCCGATCGGCCCGGCGATGCTCGCCGTGGAGACCGGCGCCCGGCTGTATGTGGTAGGCGTCCGGCGGACCGGGATCGGACGGTACCTGGGGCGCCTCGAACCTGTCGCGGTTCCCGCCGCTGGCTCGCGCCGCGACCGTGTCACTGCGACGATGGCCGGGCTCGCCATCGCCTTTGAGCGAGTCGTCGCGGATGCGCCAGACCAGTGGTGGGCCGTCTTCTTCCCGATCTGGGCGGACCTCGAAGCCGCGGGGGAGGCCCCGGGGTTGGCCGGGGGCGACGGCGAGGGCGCTTCCCCACCCGCAGCGCCGGCAGCCCCATGACGACAAACCCGACCCACCGGGGTCGCGCGGACCTCCACATTCACACCACGGCAAGCGACGGCACTGCGACGGCCATCGCGATCCTGGACCACGTGGAGCGGCACACGGATCTCGACGTGATCGCCATCACCGACCACGAGCGGATCGATGCCGCCCTGGCCGCCCGGGCGATGGCCGCCGATCGGGGCCTGCGCGCCGAGGTGGTCGTCGGCGAGGAGGTCACGACCCTCGGCGGCCACCTCCTGGCGCTGTTCATCGATCGGCCGATCCGGCCATACCGTTCTCTGCGCTCGACGATCTCCGCCGTCCACGACGCCGGCGGTCTGGCGATCCCGGCGCACCCGCTGGTGCCGTATCCACTCTGTGCCCAGGGCTGGGTCCTGCGCCGGCTGCTGGATGACCCGGATCCGGCGGTCCACCCCGACGCCATCGAAACCTTCAATCCGACGATGCTGGGCAAGCCGTGGCACGCGCGGGTCGTTCGGTTCGCCGAGGAACATGGGCTCGCCCACGTCGGGAACAGCGATGCCCATGCCCTCCGCGCGATCGGCACCGGCTGGACGACGTTCCCTGGCCGCGGGGCCGGCGATCTCCGTCGCGCGATCGCCGATCGGACCACCGGGCATGGAGGTACCTTCCACCCGATGGCCGGTCAGCTGGGCACCTTCGCGCAGCAGGTGCGCAAACGCAGTCGCGACGCCCGCGACGAGCTTGCCGGACGTCTTCGGCGCGACGGCACAGGACGCGATCATGGCTATCCCGGCGGCCGCCAGAGACCGCCGCGCTTCGAGCTCGACCGGCGCGGCGGGCTCGACGGGCCCGACCGGCTCGACCGGCGCGGCGGGCTCGGAGTCGACGGGCCTGGACTCGATCGCGACGAGGGCGGTCGCGCGTGAAGATCGGCCTCGTCTGTCCGTATATCTACCCGGAGTCCGGCGGCGTTGCGCAGCACGTCAGGTTTCTCTACGAGAACCTCCGCCTGCGCGGTCACGACGTACGGATCATCACGGCAAGTCACGGCCCGCAGCGCGCGTCGGAGGGGGACATCCTGCGCATCGGGGTCGGCGTGAGCATGCCGACCAACGGATCCGTGGGGACGTTGACCTTCTCACCGCGCTACCTCGGGCAGGTCCGCGACCTCCTGGGACGCGAGCGCTTTGACCTCCTTCACTTCCACGAGCCGTTTGTCCCGTTCCTGTCGCTGTTCCTGCTGCGCGAGTCACACAGCGTCAACGTGGCGACGTTCCATGCCTACGCCGGGTTCTCGCCGTCGTATGAGCTCGGGAGCCGGGTCATGGGTGGCCACGCCGCGCGGCTCCACGGCCGCATCGCGGTCAGCGCGGCGGCTCGGCACTTCATCGACCGGTTCTTCCCCGGCGAGTACAAGGTGATCCCCAACGGCGTCGACGTTCCGCGCTTCGCCGGCGCCATTCCGCTTGCGCGCTGGCAGGACGGCGTGCCCAACGTCCTGTTCGTCGGTCGGCTTGAGCCGCGCAAGGGCGTGCTGGACCTGCTCAAGGCCCATCGAATCCTGCGCAAGACCGGGTCCGGCAGTCGGCTGCTCATCGTTGGGTCGGGGCCGCAGGAGCGCGAAGCCCGCCGGTACGTGGCCACCCGGGGCCTCCAGGGGGTCGAATTCCTGGGCCGCGTGTCCGATGCCGAGAAGACGCAGTTGTTCCGGACGGCGGATGTCTTCGCCTCGCCCGCGACCGGAGGGGAATCGTTCGGGATCGTGCTGCTGGAGGCGATGGCCGCAGGCGCGCCGATCGTGGCCTCGGACATCCACGGGTACAAGGGGGTCGCCCGCCGCGACCGCGAGGGCCTCCTGGTCCCGCCACGCGCGCCCCGGGAGCTGGCCCGCGCGATCGCCCGACTGCTGGGCGATGCCGACCTGCGGGCTTCGATCCGCGCGGCTGGGCAGGAGCGAGTTGAGGCGTTCAGCTGGCCGCGGGTGGCGGCCAGGGTGGAGGACTACTACGGGTTCGTGATTCGGCGGTTGGCCGCGAGCGGAATGCTCCCGATCGACTTTCGAGCCGAGGTCCCTCAGGCGCCCCCGGTCCGACCCAGGTTGGGGGAGTCGGCGGACCCGGCGGAGCCGGCGGGCCCGGCGGACCCGGCGGAGGGGTCAACACCCGTGGACAGGTCCGTCGCGGCCGGCACGTCTTCCCCATCGGACCCGCTTGACTCGATGTCATCGTCGGGCGGCTCGTAAGCTGAACCCGTCGAATCCGCCAGCGCCAGGCGCCAGACCCAGGCCGAATAGGCGACGACCAGGCAGGTCAGTGCGAGCGCGCCCAGCAGGATCGCCAGGGTCGGCGTCAGGAGTGGCGTGTCCACCCCTCGGGCCACGGTGCTCACCGGAAACTGGAACGCGTAGAGATGGGTCGGCAGGATTCCCTGATAGGCGCTCACGAGCGTCGCCGGCAGCGGCAGCGCCGCGATGTTCGGGTAGAGGATGGCGAACCAGCCGATCGCCGCCACCACGATTCCGGCGGCGAACCGTCGCGGATCCGTGGCGCTGAAGACCTGGAGCGCCAGGTAGGCGAGCGGCAGTCCAACGACCACGGCGATGGGCTCGACCGGAACCCCAGTCAGGCTGAGGATGGGCGTATCAGGCAGCACCGCCACGACGGCCAGTGCGATGACCACGGCCAAACCGGCCAGCATCAGCGGGCGGAACGCGGTGCGCAGGTCCACCCCGACCGGCCCATTGCGACCGCCGAACTCCAGGAGACGAAGGAAGATCCCGACCAACCCGAGCACGACAACCAGCACGAGCGCCCCGGCCTGGGCGGTCACCACCAGGTCCGGAATGAGCGCCGGGCAAGCCTGCGAGCCCGGGTTGACCGCTTCGACGTTGACGAAGCCGCACAGCGGTCGCGACAGGATCCACAGGATCGCGGGGCCGGCGACCGCGAGCGCGCCGGCCACCCGGGCCAGCTGCCAGCCGCGACGCGACGGGCCGTGCCACAGCTCGGCCACGAAATAGGCCAGCGCCAGGACCACGAACGGCAGGGCCGAGTAGTAGTGGTACTGGAAGGCCGCCCGATCGATCCGCGCCCAGGGGATCCATTGCGCGGCGAACCCGATCGCGATCAGGGCCAGGGCGAGGCTTCGCCGTCGGAAGGCCATGCACGCGACGAAGATCAGCGCCGGCACGCCCAGCCACCAGATGACCATGTTGCCGGCGTCGTAGATCGATGCCGAAGTCGCCCCAGCGAACCCTTCCTGGTAGAACCAGACCGGCTTGAGGTTGAGCGGCCACGCCCACCACGGTGACGAAGCGGCGTGGGCCGCAGTCAGGTCGTTGTGGTATCGATACATCTGGCCGGTCAGATCGACCAGGGTCTGCCCCTCGTGACCGGCGGGCCAACCCGCAACGATCTGGTGGCCTGAGATCATCGCCCAGGGCAGATAGGACGCAACGTAGACGCCTAGCGGGATCGCAAGCAGACAGATCGCTGCCCAGATGATCGGCAGGCCGAGCGCGACCCCGGGGCGAAGCCAACCGTCCGGTGGCGCTGCCGGAGGCTCCAGCTCTCGGCCAGGATCGTGAGGCGAAGCGGCCACCGAGAGCGGGCCAAAGCCCCAGCGACCAGCCAGCCAGAAGATGCCCACGACCGCCGGGGACGCGAGTCCCAGGAGAACGGCGAGGTGGACTGGCCAGATGGTCAGCGAGCCAAGCGGGACGGGAGTCGCCAGCGATCCCAGTCCAAGTCCCGCGAAGAAGACCAGAGCGCCGCCAGCGGCCGGAGCCATCACGGCCAGCCGCATTTCCTCGTCCGTCCACGCGATGGGATGGAGGATGGTGACAATGACCGCGATCAGGGTGAGGGCGATCATGATCAGCAGGAAGGTCAGGTTGCCGAAGCCGGTCCCCTCGGGGACGCTGATCGCGAGATAGCCCAGCACGCCGCTGATGGCGATCATGCCCAGGATCGCGAGGACCCGGCCAAGGGCGCTACGGACCAGGATTAGCAGCGCCAGTGCTCCGATGGCATAGGCTGCCACCCACTTGCTGGCGAGCGCCAGGCCCAACAAGAGGCCGATCACGGGCATGGCCAGCCAGAACGCCAGTCGTCCACGGAACCAACCGGTCCACAGGGCGGCAAAGACGGTGTAGGCGGCGATGATGAACAGCCCGACGTACACGTCGTTCATGGCGATGCGCGACTGGACGAAGAACATCCCGTCGACCAGGACGAACAGGCCCGCAAGCACGGCCACCAGGCGGCGCCTGAAGAGGATCCGGGCGAGCAGGAAGAGCAGGCCGGCGAACAGGGTGCCCGCGATCACGCCGGGGAGACGCCAGGCGAACGCGTGCGAGCCGATCCCGATCTCCGCGGTTGCTCCGGCCGCGTCCAGCAGCAGGAGTCGCTGCGGGTCCCCGGAAGGATACTCGGGCTCGATGTCGGCGGCCAGGGCGACCGGTTCGAACCCGGCTGGCAGGGCGGCGTCGGCATAGACCGCGTTGGCATGGGGCTCCACCACATAGACCGTCCAGCCATCGCCAACCGACCCGGTCGATCCCGGGACGCGACCCACGATGTGGACCTGCTGACTTGCCGGGTTGAACAGGATGCGTGTGCCGGGCCCCGGCAGCGGGTGGCTGCCCAGATCGATCGGCCCGGCCTTGGCGCTGTCCCCGCCGATCGCCACGACGTGATAGCCGGGAGCGGCCGGATCGCCGTTGGTCACATACAGCTTCGGGTCGTCGAGGCCGCTCACCGCAGTCAGGCCGTGCGCGCCGCCCGGCAGCTCAACCGTGGTCAGCACGGCGGCTCGTCGCATGTCGACGAAGGCCACCCCGTCCCGCGTGGCCACCGCGATCCGATTCACCTCGTCGATCGAGATGCCCGGCAGGGACCCGTCATCAATGGCTGCGGTGACGGCGGTCTGGACGTCATCGGTGCCCGGGCTGCCCAGCACGACGCTCGGACCGGCACCCGGGTCGCTGAGTTTCGCCAGGTAGTCGCTCGCGGTCCCGCCCAGGAGCTCCGCCAGCCGGTCCGCGACCGCACCCGGGTCGGCCACGTCGGCGAGCGTCGCGATCAGGGTAGGACCGCTGCCGCCCGACGCCAGATCGACGATCCCGGGCAGGTCGACGCTCCCCACGACCGCCGCACCGGGGAGATCCACGAGGCTCAGGCGATCCGCCGAGGCCGCCGCGACCGTCGTCCCATCGTCTGCCAGGAGCAACTGCGAGATCGAATGGTCGACTGTGGCGACCAGCGTCGGATCGGGCAGGAGGACCGTGTCCGCGCCGAGGATACCGGCGCCCTGCGCCGAGGCATCAATCGTCATCAGCCGCCCGTCGTCGAAGCCGATGATCAGCCGGTTGGCGGTTCGATCGTACGCCAGGGCGCTCGCTCCTGGCGCCGGCCGGCTGAACAGCAGGTCGCCGCCGCGCAGGTCGTAGGTCCGGATCTCGCTGCCCGTCGCAACGTGGAGTCGTTCGCCGGCGCGCTCGCCCCCGGTTTCAATCGCCTCGCGACGCGGCTCGATGACGGCGGCGCGCACGCTGACGCCGAGCTCGCCCGTGGACCGAACCGTGTCGCCGCCCCAGGCCACGATCCCGGCGGCCATCGCGTACTTGGCCAGGTGCGGATGGGTCCACTCGTAGATGTCGTGATCGATGTCGTAGCGCCAGTCCTGCAGGAATTCGGTGGCGGTCCGCGCGTGATAGACCTCGTCGAAGTGCATCTGGTATGGCTCGGCGAGCCGAAACGTCCGGAGGCCGAAGCTGACCAGCACCAGGACCAGCACGAGCCACACGTCGAGTCGATCCAGGCGGCCGCCGCGTTCCCCGACGAGGTCGGCGGTGCGATCCGGGCGGATGGACGGCCCGCCGAACCGGGTGCCAAGCCAGCCGAGGATCCCCAGCTCCCCGAACGTCGAGCGGGGCGACCAGGTCGGGAGGCGCACTGGGGCGGCCTGGGGTACCCCTCCGCCGTCGGCACCGTCCGTCCCGTGCGCACCCGACAGGGGCATGTGGGTCACGGCTGTGGCTGGCGACCCGTCGATCGCCGAGTACGGGTCAGCCGCGCCTCCCGGGGCGTCCGGGCCGCCTGCAGCCAGTTCGTCCCCCAGCATCTCGCTGGGGCCACGCCGCAGCTGGAGAGCCACCCATAGGAAGGCCACCCCGTGGATGATGGAGAAGAGGCTTACCCCGACCTCGGAGCGGATCCACTCGCCGATGCCGAGCCAGTCCGCGACCGACGGGTTGTCTGGGTAAAGCGTGGTGAGGACCACGTACATGTTCGCGAACGTGGCCACGGAGAGGGCGACCCAGGCGACCCGCCAGCGCACGGAGATCGCGCCCAGGATGGCGGCGAATGCGAAGAACGGATAGCCATAGCGTTCGTGGACCCGGGTTGGCAGGACGAAGAACGCCAGGGCCAGGACGGCCAGGCCCACCAGGATCGCCAGCCGGTCCGGGCGGCGTGCCACCATCCACAGGGTGACGGCAATCGTGGCGAGGAGGAGTGCCGCGCCGATCAGCACCGCCGGGATACCCAGGATGACGGCGCTGCCAAATGAGCACGCCTGCGCACCCTCCACCGTCACCGACGGCGCGTAGTCGCACACCCAGCCATTGGCATTGGCCAGGCTGAACCCGAAGTCCGACGGCACGAGCGCCCACGGGTTGTACGCGTTGACGGTCAGGTACGGATAGCCACCGGCGGCGACGCCCACCTGCTCGATCAGGCCGGAGCGGATAAAGGGCGGCTCGCCCCCAAACTCGATCACCGAGAGACCGAACGGCAGGCACAGCACGACGGCCGTCGCAAACCCGGCGACCGCGGTTGTGAGGATCCTGACGGGATGCCCGGTCCGTGCCGCATCCCCGCCACCGCCTGCCGGCCACAGAGCGCGGCGGATCGTGATGACTGCGACCAGCGGGATCAGGATGCCCAGTTGTGGCTTGATGACCGCGGCGACCATCGCCCAGATCGCGGCCCGCTCCGGACGGTCTCGCCATAGCTCGCGGAGGCCGAGCAGGACGAACACGACACCCACCGAGTCGACCTGGCCCCAGACCACGCTGTCGAACCACGAGATGGGATTGAGCACCGCCAGCGCGGCCCCGAGGAGCGCGAGCCTGCGCCGCCCGCCAAGCTCCAGGATCATCGAGTGAACGAGCCAGGCGATGGCCAGGTCGGCCGCGATCGCGGGCACCTTGATCAGGTCGCCCAGGCCGCCCATGGCATTGCCGACGATGCCGATCAGCCACAGAAAGTAGAGGTACCCGGGCGTGTAGTCGTGGAAGAAGTCGCGCTCGTAGAAGCCGAAGGGCCCCTCGTCGGCGAGGTTGTTGGCCCAGAATCCAAAGGCACTGAGGTCCGTCGAGAAGCCGGACCCGGGGAGCAGGTATGCGATGATGATGCGGAGGGCGAGCCCGATGGACAGGACGATGAGGACCGGGCCGACCGTGTCGCGCGATCCGGTCGCCCGCGATGGAGCCCCGGAGCCTCGCACGGTCCCACCGGACGCGGGGCCAATCACCGGCTAAAGGGCTCCTGCACGAGCGTGGAAGGGTGGATCTGAGCGTAGCACAGGGTGGCGCGACGGAGTCCCGGTCGGGCGTATGGCCGGGCCCGCGCACCGCCCGCTGGCTGGCGATCGGCGCTGGCGTCGCGCTGGCCTTCCTGGCGCTAGCCGTCTACTCAGCCACCCGGATCGATCGGTATTACGACCATTTCGTCTGGCAGGCGGCCGCGTTCCTGGAGGGTCAGGTGGCCATCCGCTTCCCGGTGGAGCCCTCCGGGGCCCTCCACGGCAACGCCGACTTTCGCGACGTCCTGCCGATCGAGCCCGTCGCCGGGGTCGCTCGCGCCCTGCTGCCGTTCCCGCCGCTGCCGGCCATTGTGCTCGTCCCATTCGTCGCGATTTGGGGCATGGCCACGGACGATCAGGCAGTCTTCCTGATCCTGGCCGCGATCGACGTGGCCATCTGTTGGTGGGCGCTGGGCCGGCTCGCCGTCCGGCCGTCGATCCGGGCCGGCGGGACCCTCTTCCTCGCCTTCGGGACGGTCTTCTGGTTCACGGCCCAGGTCACCACGACCTGGTTCCAGGCGCATGTCGTGGCCGTCGGCCTGACCTTGCTGGCGGTCGGGATCGCGCTAGGGGGTGACCGGCGCTCCGACGATACCCGCTCGACAAGGAGCCCGCGGCGGCCGGGCCTCCGCACGATCCTCGCCGTGGATCGTCGCCAGTTCTGCGCTGGCCTGCTGTTCGGGCTCGCGTGCACGGCTCGGCTGACGGTGGTCTTCGGGGCGCCGTTCTTCGCGCTCGTCGGATCCGGTGGGGATTGGCGACGCCGAAGCTGGTCGGCCGGGCTCGGAGCCGCCCTGCCGATCCTGGTCCTGCTCGCCTATAACGTGATCGCAACCGGGCAGCTGTTCCATCCTGCCTACGAATACCTCTACCAGCTGGAAGCAAGGGGCTATCCGAGCCTCGGCTACAACCCGGACTGGGCGGTCCAGGACCCGCGGTACCTCCCGCAGAACCTGCGGATCGCGCTGTTTGGCCTGCCGGACCTGGTGCCCAGCGCGCTCCCGGACAGCCTCGCGATCCATCCAACCCTGGTGTGCACGGAGCCCGGCGCCGTTCGGGGCCTGCTCGATCCGGATTGCCCGATGGTCGTGCCGCGCGACACCGGAATGAGCGTGCTGCTAACAAGCCCGGGTTACCTGCTCGCGCTCGCGGCTCTCAACCGCTACGGGCGGAGTCGGCTGGTAACGGGCGCCGTGCTCGCCGTCGGCGCGATCTCCGTGGTCAACCTGATGCACTTCAGCCAGGGCTGGGTGCAGTTCGGGTATCGGTTCAGCAACGACGCGGCGCCATTCGCCCTGATCCTGTTGGTCCTCGGAACGGAGCGTCTCGCCCGCGGCCATCGGCTGGGTCTGGCGCTCGCAGCAGGCCTGCTCATCCTGTCCATCGCGATCAACCTGTGGGGCGTGCTGTGGAGCCGCCTGCTCGGGTGGTGACCCGCCGGCACGACGCCTGGTCGCCAGCGCGCCGGTTGGCACTGCGCCTGTAGCATCGGCGCCCGTATCGTATGCGCCACGTAGTCCATCAACGCTGGAGACCCGACCCGTGACCCAAGGACATCGCGGCGCATGACCCGCGTCCCACGCCTCTCGTACTTCTTTCCGGCGCACAACGAGGAGGCCAACCTGGCGGGGCTCATCGAGGAGGCCCTGGCGACACTCCCCGACCTCGCCGAGACCTTCGAGATCATTGCCGTGGACGATGGCTCGAGTGACGCGACAGCCTCGATCACCGAGGGGCTGGTCCAGCAGCATCCCGACGTTGTTCGCCTCGTCCGCCACCCCGTGAACCTTGGCTACGGAGCGGCGCTGCGTTCCGGATTCGCCGCTGCCCGCTACGACCTGATCGCCTTCACCGATGGTGACCGCCAGTTCAGGGTGAGCGACATCGGACGGCTGATCGACCGACTGATGGGCCCGGGGGCCCCCGACGTCGTGGCCGGCTTTCGGATCAAACGTGCGGATCCGCCGATTCGGACCCTCTACGCCCGGGCCTATCGATTGGCCAATCGGCTCTTCTTCGGCCTGCGCGTGACCGACGTGGACTGCGCCTGCAAGCTGTTTCGGCGCGAGGCGCTGGACGGGCTTCGGGTGGCCTCGGGCGGCGCGTTCTTCTCGGCCGAGCTGCTGATCAAGCTCAGGGCCGCGGGTCGGCGGGTCGCCGAGGTCGGGGTCCCGCACTATCCGCGGACGGCCGGGTCGGCCACCGGCGCGAAGCCCCAGGTGATCCTGCGCGCCGTGCGTGACTTCTGGTGGCTCCGCCTGCGGATGTGGGCCGGCACCAGCGCAGCGCTGCGCCGCGGTTTGCCCATTCTCGGAGAGTAGGCCGGCCCGTCGCCACGGAGGACGGCCGGGGCTGGTGCTGTGCCGTGGTGCGGAATGAACGTCCGGTACTACCAGAGGACGGATGGGCTGAGCGGACGTAGCGGCGCGGGCGGTCAAGGACGGGCGGGCGGCCGGTGCACGTCGGAGTGGGCGGACCGGTCGCCGCCCGGGGAGCCATCAGCTCGAGCGGCCTTCCCCCTCCGTCGGGGCGTCGAGCGAGTTGATGAAGTCCCGGAACATGTCGAGGCGTGGATCCACGACGCCCTCGTCGATGGATTCGATGGGCGGGCCCTCGGCAGTCGTAGCGCTCTGCGCGCCCTCCGGCCCGAGGGCGGCCCGCTCAATCACGGCCGCGGTAGCGAAGATCCGGGCACCGGTTCGTACGGCCAGCGCCAGGGCGTCCGAGGGTCGCGCGTCGACGTCCAGCGGGCGCCCGTCGCGCTCGATCGTGATCGTGGCGTGGAACGTCTCCTCGGCCAGGTCCGTGATGACCACCCGGCTGAGCTGCACGCCAAGCCCCTGCAGGGTCGCCGCGAACAGGTCGTAGGTCATGGGCCGCTCCGGCGTGAGCCCCTGCAGCTTCATGGCGATTGAACTGGCCTCCCAATGCCCGATCCAGATCGGTAAAAAGCGGTCGCGATCGAGCTGTTTGAGGATCACCACGTGACGGTTGGAGAGCATGTGGACCCGGACGCTCTCCACCTGCATCTCGACGAGCTCGCCAGCCATGGCGGGATTATCCCATGCGGAGCTGGGTTGTCGGCCGGCCGCCGCGTAGCAACTCGATCAACCAGGCCACGATCGCCCCAAAGGCAAACCCCCCGATATGCGCGAAGAACGCCACGCCGCCGGCCTGCGTCGCGCCGAGCGATCCAATTCCATCGACGAGCTGGAGCACGAACCAGAGGCCGAGGACGAGCACCGCCGGGACCTTGACCAATTGGTAGAAGAAGCCGAGGAAGACCAGGGACGTGACCCGGGCGCGCGGATAGAACACGAGATACGCCCCAAGGGTTGCGGCGATCGAGCCGGAGGCCCCGATGGTCGGGACTGCGGAGGTCGAGGCGACGGCCACCTGCGCGAGGCCGGCGAGGACCCCACCCGCCAGGTAGAAGGCCAGGAACGGCAGCCGCCCCAGGCGGTCCTCGACGTTGTTTCCGAAGATCCACAGGTACAGCAGGTTGCCCAGCAGATGCAGCCAGCCGCCATGCAGGAACTGGCTCGACAGCAGGGTGACGGTGTCGATCGACAGGAAATCGCCGCGACCCCACGCGGCCGTCAGGCGGCCGGGCACGATCCCCCAGTCGCGGATGGCTCCGTCAAGGGCGTTGCCGCCGCGGGCCAGCAGCCCGAGTTCCCAGCCATAGGCGACACAGCAGGCGAGCACCATGGCCAGCGTCACCAGTGCCGCCCGGCGCGTCGGGTTGGCGTCTCGCAGCGGGATCATCGCCGCACGGTCAGGGCGACGGCGTCGCTTCCGGGCTCACCTCCGGGCTCACCGCGGCGCTGGGGTCCGGGCTTGCCTCGACCGGGCTGGCCGTCGCCGTGGGCGGCGGTGTCGGCTCGGGAGCCACGTCCGGGACCGCTTCGAGAACCGCCTGGTGAATGCCGTCGATGGACAGCCAGACTACCGTTGCCGGCCCCTCTTCGATGCCCGGGATGATGTACATCGCCCGGAAGTCGGTCCAGTCCGTGACGCCGCCCGCCAATCGATATTGCGCGACGTAGGCGCCCTCCGCCTTGTCGACCACGATGATCCGGGAATTGGCCCGATCGAACGCGTAGACACTGCCCTCCCCTCGTTCCCCTGCGCCCGCCACAAGCGCGTACGTGGAGGGCGGCCGCAGGAGCGTGTCAAGCGGGGCACTCGCCTCCCAGCCGTCGTCCTTGCCCGAACGAAACCGTACGAGCGCGCCGCCATCGATGGCGAAGAAGTCGCCGTCCAGGAACGTCGAGCCCATCCTCGAAACATCGCGCACCGTGGCCAGCCAGGCCGTGGAGGCGGCCGGGAACCCGCTGCCGTCGGCCGCCGGTGAGTAGGCACGAATCTGCTGCTCGGACGGGTCGATCACGTACAGGTTGTAGAGGCCACGCGAGGCGTCGCGCAGGAACGTGTTGAAGCCGGTGACATCGCTGCCCCACGACGGCGACCCCTCCACCCGGACCCGGGTCAGCGTTCCGTTGCCCTCGGTGTCGGCCGGACGCCAGCGCCATAGGACGCTCTTGGCATCGAGGATCAGCAGGTCCGGTCCGCCCACTCCCAGATAGCGCGCGTTGGCGAAGGTCGCACCACCCTGTTTCATCCCGACCCTGGCCACGATGGTCGCTCGGCGCGCCTCGAGATCAACGCGATACACGGCGCGCGTGGACCGATCGATCACGTACGGCACGCCATCCGGTCCGCGGACCATCGCGCGCAACTCAATCGGCGCGGCACCTTCAGCAGGAACGAAGGTGAACATCGTTTCCGCACGGACGGGAACCACGCCGTAGAGGCGATCGAGAGCCTTGATCGTCTGTGCGCGCAGTGGCGCGATGGCGCTCGCCGAGACGTTGGCTGCTTCGGCCGCTTCGAGTTGGTGGTAGGCGTCGGTGAGCAGCTCACCGGCGAGCTTGGGGTCGTTGGCCACCAGGTCAATCCCAGGTCCGCTGACCCGGGCCAGATCCTCGCGAGCCGCGTCCATCGCCGCTTGACCGGCGTTGACCGACGCGATCGCTTCGTCGGGCGGGGCGCTGCCACCGAACGCGTAGACACCAAGACCAAGCGCCAGGACGACCCCGATCAGCGCGAGGACGGCGAGGGCGGCGCGGCGCTGCGTCTCCCGGCGCGACGCCAGCGGCGTGATCCGGCGGTAAGCGGGCTTGCGCCGCGGCATGAGGGCCTGGACCCAGGCGACGGCGCGCTGCAGGGCACTTCCGGCGGCGGTTCGGGCGTTGCCGGCCGCCGCACTCACGGCCACGCCGGCCGCCTGGACGTTGTCGGCGAGCGGAATGGGCGACCGATCCGGGACGCCGGCGAGGGGCGTGGCCGGGCGCACCGGGACGAGCGACCGCCCACGCGCCGTCGAGGAGACTTCGGTCGCCTCAAAGGCGATGGCTCCGTCGCTGCCCGAGCCATCGGCCGCAACGAACCGGTGGTGCAGGTGCTCCATCGCCGACTGGGGGTGCAGCGTGAGCATCGCGTCCTTGAGTTCGTCCGGGCCAAGCTTGGCGACCATGTTCGGCGAGATCAGGACGAGCGAATCGCCGACCGACACCTCGCCGCGCCAGACATCCGGTTCCAGGTCGGCCGATGGCAGCCCGCGCTCGCGGTGCGGATCCGGCAGTGTCGACAGGCGAGCCTGGCGGATCAGGTAGGCCTCGGCCGGCCCAACGGTGGCCACGTACATCTCGTTTCCGCGCACGACGGCGACGCCGACCCCGATCGGGCCGTTGGCATCGCCCGACTTCAGGCCGAGGCGGTCCGCCTGATGGGACAGCTTCTTGTTGGCGGTGACGATCGCCTTCTGGAGGCAGACGCGGATCCCGGCCGACTCGTCGTAGTAGTACTCGTTGCGGATCGTTTCGGCGGCGAGCCGGGTCGCCTCCAGCGCATGGCGCGACACCACGCGTGACGTCACGAGCAGATACAGGTGGCCCTTCGAGCGGGCCACGGAACCGACGCTCGGCTCGACCACGACGAGCGTGTCCGGCGAGTCGGGCAATCGGTCCTGCTCGGCCACGATGCCGAGCTTGAGCTGAAGTCGGACGGCCATCCGAGCCTCTCGTGATCGGGCGAACGCGGATCGTCAGGCGTCGAGCAACGTCGAGCGCCTTCGGACGGCTGGCAGGTGCCGTCGATTATACGCGGCGACCCCCCGGCCGAACGAGGAGCCGAAGCTCGCGCGCACCGATGCCGCCGGGCGCCGCAGCGAAGGCGGCCAGGAGTTCGGGGCCGCGCAGGCGAAGCTCCTGGGCAACGATGGGAGCATCGGCCTCCACGACCAGCGCGAACGCCTCGAGGCGGATGACCCGGCACGCGCCTGCGGCGGCCGGCACGCGCTCGGCGACGAGCGCCTCAAAGGTCGCGATCGCCCGGGCCAGGCGCAGCTCCTCTTCGAGGCCGAGTGCTCGTGCGGCGTCGGGGATCAGGGTGCCCAGGCGAACCATGGGCCGTCGCCGGACGGTCATCGGCCGGCGCCCCCGGGCGATCCGGACATGCCGCCGCCGGCGCCCGCGGCCGCGGCTCTACCGCCGGTGCCGGCCAACGTGGCGCCAGCGGGTCCCGTGCGCACTTCCCAGGTGGTCGCGATCGCCCGCAGCGCAGGGTCCAGGTCATCGAGGGTGGTCGTGGTGATGAACGCCTGGGGCAGCGCGGCGATTCGCCGCACGAGATGCGCCCTCCTCGCGGGGTCGAGTTCGGAGAAGACATCGTCGAGCAGGAGGAGGGGCGGGCGGCCGTCGAGTTCGGTGAGCAGGTCCAGCTCCGCGAGCTTGAGCGCCAGGATGGCGGTCCGCTGCTGCCCTCTCGACGCGAAACTGGCCAGATCCCGGCCCGCGAACTCGAACACCAGATCGTCCCGGTGCGGGCCGATCAGCGTGGACCCGTTCCAGATTTCCTTGTCGGCGGTCTCCGCCAGCCGCCGCGCGAGGGCATCCCGTGGCGATTCGCCGGGGAGCGGTGGCGCGTTCGTGGCGTAGCCCAGGGTGAGCCGCGCCTCGCGGGCTTCATCCGGCGCGATCTCGGCATGCGCTTCGGCCAGGGGGCCGGCCAGCACCCCCAGGAGTCGTCGACGCTCGGCCACGATCGCCGCGCCCGCGTCGAGGAAGACCGTGTCCCAGAAGCGCAGTTCGTCGCGCGCGGCCCCCTCCTCGCGGATCGCGCGGAGCAGCCCGTTGCGTTGCTGGAGGGTTCGACCATAGGTTGCCAGTGCGTCCGCGTACGCGCGCGAGCCAGCGACGGCGATCTGGTCGATGACGGCGCGCCGGAGCCCCGGTGAGCCCGCGATCAGCAGCATCTCCTCGGGCGCGAAGGCGACGATGCGCAGTAACGCGCCCAAGCTGGCCGCCCGTCGCCCGAGGCCGTTGACCCGGATGCGCTTTCTGCCGGTGGCTCCCGCGCCCGAGCGAACGATCGCCACTTCCAGCAGATCCGATCCCGCGGAACCCTCAACCCGGGCGAGGTCCGTGCCCCAGCGCACGAGCTCGCCATCGGCGCTTGTCCGGTGTGACCGCCCCCAGGCGAGCAGGATCATGGCTTCGAGCAGACTGGTCTTGCCGGCCGCATTCGGACCGGAGATCAGGTGCGGTCCCGGACCGAACGTAACGTCGAGGGACGCATACCCCCGCAGGTCGAGCAGGCTGAGTCGGTCGAGCAGATTCGTCCGCCGCGATGTGCGGGCGGCCTCCGGGGTTTTGGGCTAGGAGGTGGTCCGGACTGGCATGACCACGTGGATGTAGTGGTCGTCGCCGATCGGCTTGAAGACACCCGGCGAAAGCGGGCCATTGAGCTCGAGGGCGAACTGCTCCGCGGTCACATTGGTCAGGACGTCCGCCAGGTACCGGGCGTTGAAGGCGATGGTGGTCCCGTCGCCCTCGACCGCAGCCTCCACCTGGCCCACGTGGTCGCCCACCTCGGCGCTGGCGCTGACGGTGATCCCGGGCTCCGCGCTGCCGCCGATCTGGAGCTTCACGATGTTGGCCGATTCATGCGCGATCAGGGCGGCGGGGCGAACCGCACGGAGCAGCTCCTCCCGGTCGAGGACGGCCCGGGTGGCGTGGCTCTGCGGCACGATCTGCTGGTAGTTCGGGAACTGGCCATCGATGAGCCGGCTGACCAGGTCGATCCCATCGAGATGGAACAGGATCTGGTTCCGCCCCCCGGCGAGGACGATATCGACCGGGTCGTCGACGTCGGCCAGCACCCTGGCGAGCTCCTGGAGCGCCCGTGCCGGAATCACGACACTGGTCTCCGGAACGGGGTCGAGGATCGCGATCGTCTTCACCGCAATTCGATAGTTGTCGGCGGCGGCCAGGGTCAGCTGGTCGCCCTCGAACCGGGCCAGCACCCCGGTGAGAATCGGGCGAGCCTCATCACTGGCCGCCGCAAACGCCGTCTCGGCCAGCGCGCGGCGCAGGACGTTCTGGGCGATCCGGGTCGTGGGTCGTTCCCCGGCCGCCCCGATCGCCGGGAATTCGTCGGCGTCAATTCCCTTGATGTTGGTCTCGAAGCGCCCACACCGCAGATGAAGCGTGTCACCAGCCTGGAGAGCGAGGTCCACGCGGTCACCGGCCGGCAGGGTGTTCACCAGGTCCGTCAGCAGCTTGGCCGGCACGGTGGTTGCTCCGTCGGATTCAATCTTGCCCGGAACCCAGTAGGTGATCCCGATCTCGAGGTTGGTGGCCGTCAACTTGAGTCCGGCGTCCTCGGTCCGAAGGAGCACGTTGGCCAGGACCGGCAGGGTGCTTCGGTTGGAGACTGCCCGGCTGACGACCGACAGGCCGCGTGCCAGGTTCTCCTGCATGACCGACAGTTTCACTTGGGGCACTCCACGCTGATGGCGGGGCTCGGGTTGATCGGACCGCGGGTTGAGTAGTGGGTATCTTCCCTCTTTCTATCTCGTCCGTCATCACCATCATCATGGTGTGGATGTGGTGGAGATCCGTTCGTGGGCACGCTCTCAACGGGTGTGGACGACCCGCCCTGAATCGTGGACTGCCGCACTCGCCCCGGGGATGGCGGCCGGGACGATTCGTGGACAGGTCGCGCCAGGCCGGCGCCGCGGCATTGGACGGCACCCCGTTCGTCCACGCCGAGCCGCGCCGCCGCGGCCGTCAGGCGCGGGACTGTCCACATCGGGCGGCGGTTGTCCACCGAATCACGGGTGTTATCCACAGGGATGGCCCGGAATCGGCCATCGTACGGGAGGCGCGTGGCTCGCCGCGGCCGTGGCCCGCGACCGTCAGTCGCCGTAGATCAGCTCCCGCACCGCGGCGATCTCCCGCCGCAACTCGTCATTGACGGCTACCTCGCGGGTGATCTTGTCGCAGGCGTGCAGCACCGTGGAGTGATCGCGGCCGCCGAGCTCCGCCCCGATCCGAAGCAACGAGACGTCTGTCTCGGCGCGCATCAGGAACATCGCGATCTGACGCGGGACCACGATCGCCTTGTCGCGCTTCTGCCCCTGGAGCACCTCCATCGGGACGCTGTAATAGTCGGCGACCACCTTCGCGATCCGCTCCGGGGTGACCTGCCGCTTTTTGGGGTTGTAGAGCACGTTGGACAGGACGGCCTGGGCGAGTTCAATGCCGATCGGCACGGCACCCATGCTGGCGTAGGCGACCATCCGGTTGAGGGCGCCTTCGAGTTCCCGGATGTTGCTCACAACCTTGCGCGCGATGAACTCGATGACGTCCGAGGTGATCGGGACGGCGCCCTCTTCGGCCTTGGCCCGCAGGATCGCGATCCGGGTCTCGAGGTCCGGGGCGGTGAGGTCCGCGATCAGGCCCCACTCGAAGCGGCTGCGCAGGCGCTCCTCCAGGGTCAGGATCGCCTTGGGCGGCCGATCCGACGACAGGACGATCTGCTTGCCGTCCTCGTGGATCGTATTGAACGTGTGGAAGAACTCCTCCTGGGTCCGCTCCTTGTCCGCAATGAACTGGATGTCGTCGATCAGGAGCAGGTCGATCCGTCGGTAGCGGGCCCGGAATTCGTCGATCTTGCCCTGCTGGATCGACGTAATGAACTCGTTGGTGAACTTCTCGCTGGTGGCATAGACGACGCGCTTGCGCGGGAACTTGGCGATGACCTGGTTGCCGATCGCGTGCATCAGGTGCGTCTTGCCAAGACCCACGCCGCCGTACAGGAACAGCGGGTTGTAGGCATGTCCGGGACGCTCCGCGACGGACAGGCTGGCCGCGTGCGCGAGCCGGTTGGCCGAGCCGACGATGAAGTTCGAAAAGGTGTAGCGGAGATTGAGATGGGTGGCCGCGCCTTCTCCGCTGATTCGGCTCGGTTCCATCCGGACCTGTGGCGACGGCAATGCCGGTCCGGCGAGCCGGCGCTCCGGTGCCGCGTCGACGCTCGGTTCCTCGATGCTGGCAGAGGACGTCCCAATGGTGAACTCGACCTGCACGCTGTAGCCAACGATCCTGGCCAGCGTCTGGCTGATGAGCGAGCGATAGCGCGATTCCAGCCAGTCCTTGGCGAAACCATTCGGGACGGCGATTCGAAAGCGCTGCTCGTCCACGTCCACGAGCTGCGTATCGCGCAGCCACGTCTCAAAATTGGCTGGGGACAGGGATACCTGAAGCTCTCCCAGTGTGGCTCGCCAGACCTGCTTCGCGTCCATTCGGTCGATGGGGTCCTGGGTTCGAGGGGGGTGGATGGGTTGCCAGCGCCGCGAGGATTGCCGTGAGGAACGCGAAGATCGTGCGTCGATTCGCACCAGGACGACCCGCCGGACGACGCTCGCCTGGTCCCGATGGGGTGGCTCTCGACCCAGTTGGGGGACTCCGGCGTCCGGGGTCCGGAGAGGATAGCACCGGCCGGCCGGCCGTCGCAAGACGATTCTCCGATACCCCCCTGGAGTATCCGTGCGAACCGGGCGGGGTCGTTCGTTGAGCGCGTCCAGATACGTCCGTGACACCGGGCCTGGGCGCGGAGCAGGGTTGATTCCAGGCTGACAAGGAAACGAGAGCCCTCGCTACGCCGGTGGTGTTCAGAACAACAGCAGCGGAGGCTCTCGATGGCGAAGTCTACTCGCGG
>CAYRTS010000034.1:0-30253 GCA_964427285.1 uncultured Anaerolineaceae bacterium | reverse complement strand
GCTCGCTCGCCGACGACGTTGCGCAGCGCCCGATGGAGCAGGTGCGTGCCGGTGTGATTGCGCATCGTGTGCGCACGTCGTTCGGCGTCCACGACAGCCTGCACGGTTTCCCCGACGCGCAGCCGGCCGTGCAGCGTGCCGCGATGGACGATCAGACCGCCGAGCGGCTTCTGGGTATCGCTGACCGAGAAGTGCTCGCTGCCGCCGCCCGCTTCGAGGAGCAGACCCTGGTCACCGACCTGGCCGCCGCCCTCGGCATAGAACGGGGTCTGGTCCAGGACGACCTCGGCCTCGCCGTGACCGGTCAGCTCCTGGAACTCCATGCCGTCGCGCAGGATCGCCACGACCCGGACCTCCGCGATGGTCGTGTCGTACCCGAGGAACCGGGTGTCGCCACCACGTCCGTGGATCGCGCCGTAGATCGCGTTCAGCTCCGCGTGCTTCGAGAGCTGCGCCTTCTTGCCGGATCGGCTGCGGTCGCGCTGCTCGGCCAGCGCGCGGTCGAACCCGGCGCGGTCGACCCGGACATTGGACTCGGCGGCCATTTCGACCGTCAGGTCGATCGGGAAGCCAAAGGTGTCGTGCAGCTCGAAGGCCACATCGCCGGGAAGCGTGAGCGCTTCGGGTCGGAGGTCCTCCGGGCGCCGACCGACCTGCGGCGTCGGCACGACGGAGCCGCGATCACCCGGGCTCGCGTCCCGGTAGAGCCGGGTGATCGCCTTGCCGAGACGGTCCGTGCCGCGGTCGAGCGTCCGGTTGAACTGCTCCTCCTCGCGCACGATCGCACTCAGGATCTCGTCCCGGCGAGCCACGAGATGGGGGTAGGCCTCACCCATCACCCCGATCACGACCGACGCGGCCTCGGCCATGAACGGCTCGCGCCGACCCAGGAGCCGACCGTGCCGGACGGCCCGTCGCAGGATCCGGCGCAGGACGTAGCCACGGCCCTCATTGGCCGGCCCGACATCGTCGGCGATCAGGAACGTGACGGCCCGCGAGTGATCGGCGATGACCTGGTAGCTGAACCGCTCGGACTCGAACGCCTCCGGGTCGTGGCCGATCAGCTCGCGCATCCGGGCGTGGATCGGGAGAAACAGGTCCGTGTCGTAGTTGGTCGGCACCTGCTGGAGGACGCTCGCCAGCCGCTCCAGGCCCAGTCCGGTGTCGACACTGGTGAACGGCAGCGGAACGCGTCCGTCCGGGCGCTGGTCGAACTCCATGAACACGAGATTCCAGATCTCCAGCCAGCGCGGACAGGTCTCGGAGTGATCCGGCGTGCACTCGGGCCCCTCGGAGAACTGTGGGCCGCGATCGAAGTGGATCTCGCTGCACGGTCCGCACGGACCCGTCTCTGCCATGCGCCAGAAGTTCTTGTCGTCGCCGCGGTCCACGTTCCCCCAGCGGGCCATCCGCTCTGGCGGCAGTCCGATCTCGTCGCGCCAGACGTTCCAGGCCACCTCGTCATCGTGGTAGGTCGTCGCCGCGAGCCGGTCGCCCGGGATCCCCAGGTCGCGGGTCAGGAACTCCCACGCCCAGTGGATCGCCTCGCGCTTGAAGTAGTCGCCAAAGCTCCAGTTGCCGAGCATCTCGAAGAGCGTGTGGTGACGTGGCGTCCGCCCGACCTCCTCGAAATCGTTGTGCTTGCCGGCGACGCGCAGACAGCGCTGGTAGTCGACGGCGCGCTTGTACGAGCGCGTTTCGGCGCCGGTGAACACGTCCTTGAACTGGACCATCCCGGAGTTGGTGAAGAGGAGCGTCGCGTCGCCGGCCGGCACAAGACCCGCGCTGGGAACCGCGGTGTGACCGCGCTCGGCGAAGAACTCGACGAACCTCCGGCGGATCTCCGCGGCAGGCAACGCCGCGATCCGGGGATCAGGGATCTGGAGGGGAAGGGTCGCCATCGGGCGCAATGGTACCGAGCCCGGAGCTTCGGCGGTCAGACCCCACCCTTCGATGGACCCAGGAACGCCAGCGCGCTCGAGATCGCGATGCCGAGCCAGGCGAGGACGGACGCGGCGAGAAGTCTGAAGTCGCCGATCGAGAACGCGTCGATGCCCAGCCGATCACCCAGGGCGTCACCGGCCCAGGCGCCGAGGATGGCCCCGCCCACGATGAACGGCAATCGGCCACCGGCGTGGCCACGGACCAGCAGATAGACCGATGCGTGAAAGATGCCGAGCAGGATCGCGAGGACCAGCGCCGGGTCGACGCTCACACGCCCGCGCCGACGAGCTCGGCGTCAACGAGTCCGGGGGCAGGGGCCGGGACGCTTTGGCGCATGATTCGACCGCCGCCAAGGACGACCTCCCCGGCGTAGAGGACCGCGGCCTGACCCGGTGCTGCGGCCCAGACCGGGGTATCCGTCTCGACGAGCCACCGTCCGGAGCCCTCGGCGGCGACGGCCGGGCGAATGGTGGCCGGGATCGGCGTCGTGCGATGGCGGATCCGGACCTCGGCCCGGAACGACGATCCTGCGACGTCGTAGTACGACGTCGAACGATCTGGCGCGGCGGTCGGCGCGCGCCCGGCGATGAAGCTCACCCGCTCGAGCTCGATCGTCGTCGTTTCAAGGTCCTGCCGGCGCCCAAGCGTGATCGTGTTGGTCAGCGGGTCCATCCGGCTCACGTAGCGCGGCGAGCCCAGCGCGACCCCGAGGCCCTGGCGTTGTCCGATCGTGTAGGCCGCGACGCCCCCGTGCTCCCCCACCGTCTCGCCGTCGTGGTCCAGCAGGGGACCCGCCGTTGGGGCCCAGCCGGCACGCTCCCGCAAGGCATCGCGGTAGTCGCCGCCGGGGACGAAGCAGATTTCCTGGCTCTCGGGCTTGTCCGCGGTCGCTAGCCCCAGCGAGCGCGCAACAGCGCGCACCTCCGGCTTGGTCAACTCGCCCAGGGGAAACCGGGCGTGCTCCAGCTGGTCCTGGCGGAGGCCGTACAGGAAGTAGGTCTGATCCTTGTCGGCGTCACGGGCACGCAGCAGGCGCGCCCCGCCATCGGGCCCGAGGTCGCGCCGCGCGTAATGGCCGGTCGCCACCGCTTCGCACTCGTACAGATGGCGGGCACGACCCAGCAGCGCCCCGAACTTCACGTAGGTATTGCAGTCCACGCACGGCGAAGGCGTCTGGCCGTTGAGATACGCGTCGAGAAATGGCTGGAGCACCCCGGCGTCGAACTCGCGCTCCAGGTTCATCACGTAGAACGGGATGTCGAGTTGCGCGGCCACCCGCCGTGCGTCGTCGGCGGCGTCCAGCGAGCAGCAGCTCTTCTTGAACTCGGAGTAGCTGTCGGCAACGTCGTGCAGGCGCATCCAAACACCCACCACCTCGTGCCCTTGGTCGTGGAGGAGCGCGGCGGCGACCGATGAATCGACCCCGCCCGACATCGCGACCAGGATCCGACTCACGCGGGAACCCCCTGCCCGAGTGGATCCGCGCTGACCGCGACGGTGCCAAGGCGCATCGACGCGATCACGCGCGGCACGATCTCGCAGGCCGTGCTGACCTCGTCGTCCGTGGTGGTTCGGCCGAGGGACAGGCGGAGGGCACCGCGGGCCTCCTCTTCCGGATAGCCCATGGCCGTCAGGACGTGGCTGACCTCCGTAGAACCCGTCGTGCAGGCCGACCCGACTGAACAGGCGATCCCTTCGAGGTCCAGGGACATCGCCACGGACGGCCCGTCCGTATCGCGCGCGATGATGGACAGCAGTCCGGGTAGCCGCTGCTTCGGATGGCCGGTCGGCTCCGTGCCGGGTGTCCCCAGGATCGCCTTGACCAGACGGTCTCGCTGCCGTCGGAGTCGGGCGACCGTCTCGGGTCGCTCGTTGCAGGACAGTTCGTAGGCCGCCGCGAACCCGACGGCTCCCGCCACGTTCTCCGTCCCGGCCCGACGGTGCCGCTCCTGTGTGCCGCCCTGCTGCTGGGCCAGGATGTGCGTCCCGTGGCGGACATACAGGACGCCAACGCCCTTGGGGCCCTCGAACTTGTGCGCCCCGAGCGACACCAAGTCCGCGCCGAGCGCCTCGACATCGAGATCGACATAGGGCGCGGCCTGCACCGCGTCGACGTGGAGCAGGACGCCCTTGCGGCCGCGGACCACCTTCGCGATCTTGTCGATCGGCTGGACGGTCCCCACCTCATTGTTGGCCAACATGATCGAAACGAGGATGGTTCGATCGGTCAGCGCGCCTTCGACATCGTCCGGGTCCACCCGCCCGTAGCGATCCACCGGCAGCTCCACGATCTCGAACCCGAACTTCTCCAGGTACCGGAGGGTATGCCCCACCGCATGGTGCTCAACGGCGGAGGTCACGATCCTGTGGCCGTGGCCCTTGCCCGCCCAGGCCGCGCCCTTGAGCGCGAGGTTGCTGGCCTCCGTTCCGCCAGAGGTGAACACGATCTCGCGTCCCTGCGCGTTGAGGCGAACGGCTACGCGTTCGTGCGCCTCGTCGAGCGCAGCACGTGCCGCCCGGCCAAAGCTGTGGGCCGAGCTGGCGTTCCCGTACGACTCGGTGAGGTACGGCAACATCGCGTCCAGGACCTCGCGTCGCAGCGGAGTCGTGGCCGCGTGATCGAGATAGATCGCCATCCGCGCGATTGTACGTCGGGGGCTGCGCCACGCCCGCACGAGGCTTGTGAAACCGTACCCGCCAGAGGTTGTGCCTACGGCGCAGGCGAACCAGCTGGCTCGGTCGATCCTGCGGAACCGGCCCGGCGGATCGCCGCCCGAGGACCGCCACACCCGGGTTGACTCATAATGATGAGTACTATAGGCTCATGGTATGACCAAGCGGCTCCAGGTCCTGCTCGACGACGCTGAACTGCGCGATCTTCAGCAGTTCGCTCGCGAGCGGCGAATGACGGTGGCGGAGGTCGTGCGCCAGACCTTGCGAGCGGCCCGCGCGGAGGCCGCGATGCCTGACCTGGCTGCTCGACTCGCCGCGGTCAACCGTGCGTACGCGCACCAGTTTCCCGTTGGCGACATCGATGTCATGCTCGAGGAGATTGAGCGCGGCTACCTTGGTGCGGGGCCACCTTGATCTTCGTCGATTCGAATGTCCCGATGTATCTGATCGGCACGGAACATCCCAACAAGCCGATCGCGCGCCGGATCGTGGAGCGTGCCCTGGTCGACGGACAGCGACTCGTGACCGACGCCGAGGTCTTTCAGGAGATCCTGCATCGATACGTGGCGATCAACCGGCTCGACGCCATCGGCCCTGCGTTCGACGAACTGTCACAGATCGTCAGCGAGATCTTTCCGATCGATTACACCGACACCCTTCGAGCGAAGGCCCTCGTATTGACGACGCCGCGGCTATCGGCGCGCGACGCCCTTCACCTGGCGATCGTCGGACGCCACAACGTCTCGGCGGTGATGAGTTTTGACACGGGGTTCGATGGCATTCCAGGAGTCGTCCGGATCGCCGGCTGACGGCGTCGGGGCGTCGGCGCGTCCGGTTCAACCGGTCGGGGCCGCCGGCGTCAGCCCGTCGGGTCGTCCTCGCGTTCGGCGGCCCGGCGCAGGTCTTCGGCCCGGCCGGCGTGTCGGCGTCGGTCATGCTGCGAGAGGAAACGCTTGCGCAGCCGGATCGATTGCGGGGTCACCTCGACCAGTTCGTCCTCCGCGATGAATTCGAGGGCGCTCTCGAGGGTCATCGGCCGCGGCGGGGTGAGCCGCAGGGACTCGTCGTGCGAGTGGGTCCGGATATTGGTGAGCTTCTTCTCCTTGGCCGGGTTGACATCCATGTCCCCCGTGCGCGAGTTCTCACCGACGACCATCCCCTCGTAGACCTCCACGCCGGCACCGATGAACAGCTCAGCCCGCTGCTCAAGGTTGAACAGCCCGTAGGCATTGGAGGTCCCGGCGCGATCCGAGACCAGGACGCCACTGGTTCGATGGGTCACTTCGCCTGCCCACGGCCCGTAGCCCTCACCGATCTGGTGCAGGAGGGCGGTCCCGCGTGTGTCCGTGAGCAGTTGGCCGCGGTACCCGATCAGCCCTCTGACCGGGAGCACGTACTCCATGCGCACTCGGCCGTCGGCATCGGTTGACATCTGCTCCAGCCGACCCTTGCGGCCCGCCAGCGCGTGCTGGATCTCCCCGATGTAGTCGGGCGGGATGTCGATCGTGATCCGCTCGTACGGCTCCTGGATCTCGCCGTCGACCTGGCGAAGCAGGACCTCCGGGCGCGATGCCGTCAGCTCGAACCCCTCGCGGCGCATCTGCTCGATCAGGACTGCGAGCTGCAGCTCGCCGCGCCCTCGAACCTCGAACGCCTCGCTGGACTCGGCCGGGCGAACCTCGATCGAGACGTTGCCCAGGACCTCCTTCTCGAGGCGTGCCTTGATCTGGCGGCTGGTGACGTACTTGCCTTCCCGACCGGCCAGCGGCGAGGTGTTGACGCCAAACGTCATCCGCAGGGTCGGCGCGTCGACGTCGAGGCGGGGCAGCGGTCGCGGATCGGCGGGATCGGTCAGGGTGTCGCCGATGGTGACCTCGGGCAGGCCGGCCACGCTGACGATGTCGCCGGGGCCCGCGCGTTCGATGTCCACGCGCTCGATCCCATGGGCGGTCTGGAGGCTGGTGACCGTGCCGGTAAGCGTGACCGTGCGACCCGGTTCCACAGAACCGGCCGTGTCATCGGCCTCCTCGCGAACGATCGCGATCCGCTGGCCGGTTCGAATCTCACCGTTCCAGATCCGCCCGACCGCCATCCGCCCGACGTATTCGTTGGCCGACAGGTTGGTGACCAGCAACTGCAGGGGATGGTCCGGCGTGTAGGTCACCGGCGGAGTCACCTCGACCAGGAGGTCCAGCAGCGGCTTCAGGCTGGTGCCCGGCACAGCCAGGTCGCGGGTTGCGGTCCCGGCCTTGGCGTTGGTGTACACGATCGGGAATTCGATCTGGTGCTCGTCCGCGCCGAGGTCCATGAATAGCTCGTAGACCTCATCGAGCACCTCGGCCGGCCGGGCGTCCCCTCGATCGATCTTGTTGAGGGCCACGACGACTGGCAGACGGCGGGCCATCGCCTTCTGGAGGACGTAGCGAGTCTGGGGAAGCGGGCCCTCTGCTGCATCCACGAGGAGCAGCACCGAATCGACCATCAGCAGGCTCCGCTCTACCTCGCCGCCGAAGTCGGCGTGTCCCGGGGTGTCGACGATGTTGAGACGGACGCCCGCGTGGTCGACCGTAGTCTGCTTGGCCAGGATGGTGATGCCCTTCTCGCGCTCGAGATCGCCCGAATCCATCACCCGATCGACCAGAGTCTGGTTGGATCGGAAGGCGCCGGTCTGGCGGAGCATGGCGTCGACGAGCGTGGTCTTGCCGTGATCGACGTGGGCGACGATGGCCACGTTGCGAAGGTCGGCCCGTGTCGCAGTGGCCGCCTTGGGAGCGGGCGTGGGGCTGGTTCCGACGGGGGCGGGGGTGGTGGCGTTGGGCACGGTCGAACGGATCTCCAAGGGTGGGGACGCCCGATTGTGCCACGGAACTGCCCGGGCGGCTCCGGCGCGGGGCCGCTCCGCGTCTGGAGCGAGCGGGACCGGGGCCGGTCCATCGACCCGTCGCGACCCTTCGGCGGGCTCGGCCGCTACACTCCGCTCCTCATGACCGTCGCCGCCGTGATCCTGTCAGCGACCGCCGAGGGAGCCCTGACCGACACGCTCGGACAGCCGCGTGTGCGCCGGCTCGTTGACCTCGCCTGGTCGGGCGGCGCCATGCCGATCGTGGTGCTGTCCCCCGATCCCGACGGCTCCGTCGCCGGGTCGCTTGCCGGCAGCGAAGCGATCCACGGCTCCCCTGCCCCATTGGAGACCGGGCCGGTCGGCCAGATGGTCCGCGGCGCTGAGCTGGCGCAGGCCGAAGTTCGCGATACCGGTGCCGTCCTTCTTTGGCCCGCTCGGATGACCTGGGTCGGGCCCGAAACGGTCACCTCCCTGATCGAAGCCCACGGGTCGGACCGCACGCTGGTCGTACGGCCAACGTGGCGCGGTGAAGCTGGCTGGCCCGTGCTCGTCCCGGTGGCTCACCTCGGGGCGCTCCGAGCGATCGCGCCGGACCTCATGCCACCGGCCATCATCGATGCCCTCCTGGCCACCCTGCCATCGCGGCTGCTGGAGGTCGGCGACCCGGGCGTTACCCATGACGCCGAGACCGCTCCGGCCGATCTGCCGGCCTATGAGGGGCCGCCCGATCCCCCGGCCGGCCACACCCACGAGTGGGGCACCGATGTCGCCGCAGCGGCCGGCCTGACCGACCCATAGCTGCCCCGCCGCTCAACCCACTGGCCACCACGCGGCGCCGGGTCATTTCCGCACGGCGCCTGCTGGTTGTTGGGATCTTCGCGCTGTTGGCCAGCGGGAGCGCTGGGTTCGTGTGGTATGCCCAGCCCCAACCGCTGCTGCCGGAGGCGTGGCACGCGCTGACGCCGGCCCCCGGGGGCGACGTTGATATCGGGGCAGACGGCCGGATCACCTACGCCCCCATTGGCGTGACAACGGGGCTGGTGCTGTATACGGGCGGCAAGGTTCCGGCGGTGGCCTACGCGCCGGCGGCACGGGCTATCGCGGAGGCCGGATTTCTCGTCGTCGTGGTGACGGCCCCGTTCAACCTTGCCATCCTCAACGTCGACGCGGCCCAGGCCGTGATCGACGACCACCCGGAGATCGAGGTCTGGGCAGTGGGCGGACACTCGCTCGGCGGGGCGGCCGCGGCGATCTTCGCCAACGGACACCCGGGTGCCATTGATGGCTTGATTCTGTGGGCCGCGTACGCCTCCGAGGACCTGTCCGATGATGCGATCCGCATTCTCAGCATCCATGGATCACTCGACGCCGGTGCGGCGGCCTACACGGATCCGGCCAACGTCGCACGGCTTGGATCATCCGCCCGTTTCGAGGAGATCGCCGGTGGGAACCACGAGGGCATGGGCTGGTACACCGGTCAACCCAACGACCCTCCGGCAACGATCACACGCCAGGAGCAGCAGGATCGGATCGTGTCGGCCAGCGTCGAGCTGCTGCGCTCGCTGGCGCCCTCCTCCAACCCGTAGTTCCTGGCCGCGCGATCAGCCCTGTCGTGCTGCGCGGGTTGCAGCCACTCCGTCGCGGATCCGGGCGATCGGGACAGTCGCGGCCGCAATCCCGCCGATGACCAGGACCACGCCGAGGAGCTGCGTCCCCGACGGCGCCTCCCCGAGCAGGACGATGGCCAGGACGATCGTCATCACGGGCTGGGCGAGCAGGATGATCGAGGTGATGATTGCTGGCAGCCGCGGCAGCGAGATCGAGATCAGCAGATAGCCGATCGACTGCGACGTCAGCCCCAGGAGGGCGAGCCAGGCGAGGCTCTCCAGCGGTGGTGCCGGGTCCAGGTCGCCGCCGACGAAGCCCACGCCACCGGCGACGAGGGCGACGACCAGCGTGGCCACGGCCACGGGTCCGGCCGGCCGCCGGGGATCTCGTGAGCCGCGCCGGATGACCAGCAGATAGCCCGAATAACAGATGGCCGTCCCGATGCCCAGCACCACCCCCAGCGCGGGGTTGGCCCCATAGGCATCCTCACCGATCAGCCCCGAGATGAGCACGACCCCTAGGATCACGATCGGGAGCGCCAGCAGGGTGGAACGTGACGGCCGCTCCCCGAGGAAGAGCCAGGCGACGATTCCGACGATGATGACCTGGAGATTGCCCAGGACCGTGCCGAGGCCCGCACCGACCCATTCGATGGAGTGGTGCCACAGCATCAGGTCGCCCGCAAAGAAGAGGCCTGCCAGCGCCGCGATCCGGATCGTGGTGGACGGCAGCCGCCCGAACCTGCGCCACTCGGCAACGCCCACCAGCACGAGCAGCGGCAGCCCAAAGACGGCCCGATAGAACGTCCCGGTGGATGGCGACACCTCCGCAAACCGGTAGAAGATCCCCGAACACGAGATGAACGCGGCACCCAGAAACGCGGCGAGTCGCGGCCGGCGCGCGAACCAGTCGAGGATCTGGAGCAGAGAGCTCAGACCTGGCTGCCCTTCTCCGGAAGGCCGACGAACCGCAAGCCAAGTTCCTCGTACTGGCCGACCTCGGGCGCCGACGGAGCATCGAGCATCAAGTCGCTCCCCGATTGGGTCTTGGGGAATGCCATCACTTCGCGGATGTTCGTCTGCCCGGCGAGGAGCGCGGCCCACCGATCGATCCCAAGCGCGATCCCACCGTGGGGCGGCGCGCCGTACTCGAACGCGTCCAGGACAGCTCCGAACTTCTCGCGCATCGACTCGATCGTCTGGCCCTGGAGCAGGAACGATCGCTCGAGCAACTCGCGGCGGTGGATCCGGATTGAGCCGCCACCGAGCTCCCAGCCATTGAGCGCGAGATCGTATTGAAGGGCGAGAGCCTGCCCGGCGGGGTCGCCCGCCGACGGCCGCGCTGGATCACCGGACGTGGTGGCCAGCAGGACCTCGTCCTGTGGGAGCACCCCGCTGAACGGGTTGTGGGTCGCATCCCATCGCCCACCTTCGGAGTCCCAGTGGTACATCGGGAAGCGGTGAACCCAGACATAGGCCAGTACGTTCGGGTCGGCCAGGCCGAGACGCGCTCCGAGTTCCACGCGGAGTCGCCCGAGCACGTCCGCCGCGATGGTCGCGTCATCGGCAACGATCAGGATCAGATCACCCTGGGCGGCCTCGACCAATGAGATCACCGCACGCTTCGTTCCATCGGACAGGAATTTGGCGATCGGCCCCTTGATGTCCCCGTCCGCCTCGAGCGCCAGATACGCCAGTCCCCTGGCACCAAACCGCTTGGCGCGCTCGGTCAGCTCGTCGATCTCTCGCCGAGTCACTCCGGCCATCCCTGGCGCCACGATCGCCTTGACTCGCCCGCCCGCCGACAGCGCCGCGTCGAATACGCCGAATCCCGAGTTCGGCGCGCCATCGGGCCCGACCAAGGCAGGCGCCAGGTCAACCAGCTCCATTCCGAACCGGATATCCGGCTTGTCTGACCCGAAGCGCTCCAGCGCCTCCGCAAAGGTCAACACCGGGAAGGGCGTCGCCTGGATCGGCCGATCGGGAACCGTCGCCCGGGACACCTCGATCGCCATCGCCTCCACGAAGCCCATGACCGTCGCCTCGTCGACAAAGCTCATTTCGAGGTCGAGCTGGGTGAACTCGGGCTGGCGATCGCCGCGCAGATCCTCGTCGCGATAGCATCGGGCGATCTGGAAGTACCGATCGATCCCGCCGACCATCAGCAGCTGCTTGAGCTGCTGGGGGCTCTGCGGCAGGGCGTAGACGCTCCCGGGCTGGAGCCGGCTGGGCACGATGAAGTCGCGGGCGCCTTCCGGCGTGCTCTTGATCAGCGTCGGCGTCTCGATCTCAAGGAAGCCGTGGGCGTGATGGACTTCGCGGATCGCCTGCACCATCCGGCTGCGCAGGAGCAGGTTCTGCTGCATCGGTTCGCGCCGGATGTCCAGGTAGCGGTACTTCAGGCGGACGCTCTCGTCGACCGAGGCGTCTGGGTCGTTGATATAGAAGGGCGGGGTCTTGGCCTCCGATTCGATCGTGAGCGACGACGCCCGAAGCTCGATCGCTCCGGTCGGCAACTTCGCGTTCTCAGTTCCGGGCAGGCGCGGCGCGACCTGGCCGGCCACGGTGATCACGAACTCAGGGCGCACACGGCTCGCCGTCTCGAGCACCGCAGCCGGCGCATCCTCACCATCGATCACGACCTGGGTGATCCCGTGCCGGTCGCGCAGGTCGATGAAGATCAGCCCACCGTAGTCACGCCGGCGATGCACCCAACCCGACAACCTGGCGTTCGTGCCCGCCTCGGCCGCGCGTAACTGGCCGCAGGTGTGGGTCCGGTACGGCGTGGCAAGACTGGGGCTGTCACGAGTCATGGCCGCCGTATGGTAGTCGACCAGAAACCACGCGACGGTCGAACGACCATGGAAGGATTATCAGGTTCATCAGGTTCGTGGCACTCGCGACCGGCTCGAAGTCGCGTCGGTCGGTTACCCGCCGGTGGCGGTCAACCCTTCCGGGACCGCCGCGTCCAAGGGCATAACCCGCCTGCGTCGGTCATGCAGCTGGTCGTGGATCTCGGCGTGACTGCGGGCATCGAGCAGGTCACCAGGCAGATGCGAGTGCCCGTTGGGGACATCCTCGATTGCGAACGGCATGCGTTCCGGGAAGAGGACGGCAAAACGTTCGACCAGGTCGGGATCGAACTGCAGGCCGGCGTGGCGGCGCAGCTCCTGCAACGCGGCTTCATGGGTGACGGCAGCGCGGTACGGCCGGCCGGCGACCATCGCCTCGTAGGCATCGGCGACGGCAACGATCCGAGCCCCCACCGGAATCTCTTCACCGGACAGGCCATGCGGGTAGCCGCGGCCGTCAAACCACTCGTGATGGTGGAGCACAATCGTGGCCGCGTCGCGCAGGGCGCCCGCCTGCTCGAGGATCACCTGGCCGATCTTGGGATGCTCCGACACGATCCGCCACTCTGGGTCGTTGAGCTCGCCCGGCTTGGTCAGGATCTCCTCCGGGATGGCCAACTTGCCCAGGTCGTGGAGCAGGCTCGCGACGCGGATGCGCTCGATTTCGGGCTCGGACAACCCGAGACCCAGGGCGAGCTCAACGGCTGCGGCGGCGATCATGGACGAGGGCTTGCCCGCCCACCCGGGTCGGGCTTCAAGGGCGGCCGTCAGGGAGTCCGTGGCTGCTCCGAACGCGGCACGACCCACGTCCATCGCCTGGTCGCGGGCGGCCGCCGCGATCGGGGCACGCCGGACCAGCCCATTGTCGGCGACCTCATGGAAGACGTAGACCTGATCGCGCCCGAGCGCCTTGGCGCTGTACATCGCGTTGTCCGCGTCACGCACCAGGGCCGCGAGCCTGAGGTGGCTGCCAGATCCTCCGGCGACTCCGGCTGACAGTGTCGCCGTGGCGCGGGACCCATCCTGGAAGATGATCTCGTGCCGGCCAACCAGGCGGCGCAGTTTCTCCGCCAGGGAGGCGGCGGCGCCAACATCGGTCTCCGGCAGGATGATCAGGAACTCTTCCCCACCGTAGCGTCCGACAGTATCGACGGTCCGCAGGTTGGTCCGCAGGATCTCGGCGACCTGGCGCAACATCGTGTCGCCCGCTGCGTGCCCGTACGTGTCGTTGATCCGCTTGAAATGATCGAGGTCGACCATCGCCACGGATAGCTGGTGCCCGTATCTCGTCGCGCGATCGATCTCCTTCTCGAGATCGGCGAGGATGGACTGGCGATTCAGAACACCGGTGAGTTGATCGACGGTGGCGAGTGTCCAAACCTCGGTCATCCGATCGGCCAGCCGATGGACGCTGGTTCGAAGGCGGCGATCCCGGATGCCGCGACGGCGGGCCAGGCCGTCCGCGTCAGTTGCCGAGGCCAGGATGTCCAGCAGATCGGCCGTCCGGCGTGTCTGCCAGCGCACGACGGTCAAGGCGAATGTGGCGGCGCCCAGGAACGCACACAGCAGCGCGATGCCCACCGCCAGATAGGTGAGCACCGCTTGTGGCGGAAGGTTCGCGAAGTCGGGTAGTTGGACGACGGACCTCCGGGCAGAACACATAGCAGCTGGTCGGGAGCAGAGTGACGAGCGGGGCGCTGGAGCACCATGAGTCGATAGTCCGGGTCCGATCGGTCGTGGCGACATCGTGTCGACAGCCGGCCGAGCCAGGCTACGCGGGGTCGGACCTCCGGACCGACGACCGACCCTAACCGACTAGAGTGGCGCGGTGGTGACCGCGCGCGAGGAGCTGCTCCTGCCCGGTGCCGTGCTGTTCGATCTCGATGGCACGCTGGTCGACACGGTGAAGGTGCGGATCGCGGCGTGGGAGCAGGCCCTCGCGGATGCGGGCATGCAAACGAACCGAGTCGTCCTGGCGCCACTGATCGGGCTTGATGGCCGGCGGCTTGCCCGCGAGGTCGCCGCCGGCGCCGGTCGCCCGATTGACGAGGCCCGGTCAGACGAAATCGACCGCGCGTCTGGCGAGATCTACGCGCACCTCAATCGCTCCCCGCAGCCCCTTCCCGGCGTGGCCCGACTGATTACAGAACTGGATCGTCGCCGGATCCCCTGGGCCATTGCGACATCGAGCCGGAAGGATCAGGTCGCACCTTCAATCGCGGCGCTCGGGCTGGCACGCGAGCCGATGATCGTGGACGCCAGTCACGTCAAGCACGCCAAGCCCGCGCCAGACCTGCTGCTGCTGGCCGCTCGACAGCTGTCTGTAGAACCCGGTCTCTGCTGGTATGTCGGTGACGCGACCTGGGACATGCTGGCGGCCGTCGCTGCCGGAATGGTGGCCATTGGCGTGCTGGCCGGTTCGGCGGTCGATGCGGACGCGCTCCGGCGGGCCGGTGCAGCGATGGTCGTACCCGGTCTCGACGATCTCGCGCGGACGCTCGGCTTCCGGTAAGCCGAGCGTGACCGAGGGACCGTCGGCGCCCGTTCCGCATCGACAACATGAGTCGAATCTGTCAGCGGACCACCTTCATTCGTGCGGAAAGCGGTACTGCAGGTACCGGGCAGCTTGAATGGTCGACACGCCGGTCTTGGGCCGACAGCCTGGACGCGAACCCGACCGCGAGCAAGGTGGTCGTCACCGACCGCCCGCGATCCCGGTTCCGCATCTGGATTACGGAACGGAGTTCGTCAGCCGTGGCGGTGCGCGCTGTGGGCTCGTTCGATCTCTCGGGCCAGATCCGCGAGCGGCACGACCTTCTGCGTGCCTGCCGGGAGGTCACGCAGGCCGACCTCGCCACCGGCCAGTTCGTCACCGACGATGACCGCAAAGTGCGCTCCATCTCGCGCGGCGGCCTCGAGCTGCTTGCCGAGCTTGCGTCGGCCGAGTTCTGAGCGGGCGGCAATGCCCGCCGCGCGCAGATCCGTGGCGATCCTGAGACGGGCGACCGTGTCGTCCGGGTCCGCCCCGACCACGACGGCCGTGGGGCCAGCGTCCTCCGGTGGCGCGACTCCGGTCTCCGCGAGTGCCAGGACCAGCCGGTCCAACCCGATCCCGAACCCGATCCCCGGGGTCGGACGTCCGCCCAGTAATTCGACCAGGCCGTCGTACCGCCCACCGCCGCCGATGGCCTGCTGCTGTCCTTCGCGCCCCACCACGTAGAACTCGAACGCCGTCCGAGTGTAGTAATCGAGGCCTCGAACAAGCCCAGGTTCCAGTCGATACGGAACCCCAAGCGCGTCCAGGTGGTCGCGGACGTCGCGAAAGTGATCAGCGCACGCCGGACAGAGACGATCCGTGATCCGCGGCGCCGTGGCATTGAGTGCTGCCATCGCCGGGTCCTTCGAATCGAGCAGTCGCAGGACGTTCTGGTCCAGCCTGGCTCGCTCGATCGCCGGCAACACGGCCCGATGCGGTTCGAAGAAGGCCTGCAGCTCCGCAATGTAGGCTGGCCGGCACGCCCCATCGCCGATCGAATTGAGACGTACCTCGACGCCGGACAGGCCAGCCTCACGATAGAACCGCATCCCGAGCTCGATGATCTCGGCGTCCACGGCTGGACCGGGATCCCCGATCGCCTCGATATCGAACTGCCAGAACTGGCGGTAGCGCCCAGCCTGGGGGCGGTCGTAGCGAAACATCGGGCCGGTCATGGTCAACTTGACCGGCTGCGGCCAGGTCTGCATCCCGTGCTGGACATACGCCCGGACGATCCCCGCGGTGGGCTCCGGGCGGAGCGCCCACGACTCCGACTCCTCGGTGCGTGGCGCGATCCGGAACATCTCCTTCTCGACGATGTCGGTGACCTCGCCGACGCCCCGCTCGAAGACGTTCGCCTGCTCGAACAGCGGTGTCTCGATCCGTCGATAGCCGTAACGCGCCGCAAGTTCGGCGGCGAGCCGTTCAAGGCGCGTCCAGGTCGGCGTCTCGGTGGGCAGCAGGTCGCGAGTTCCGCGCGGCGCCCTGAGCGGTGGCATCGACGTGGAGTCTAGTGCCTCAAGCGGCCAGAATGGCCACTGAGTATCGGCCGATTGCCTCATCCCGGGTGACGATCGTCAGCCGCTCGACAATCGCCTGGGCAACCAGCATCCGATCGAACGGGTCGCGATGGTGCAACGGCAAGCCTCCGGCCACCCTGGCGTGCTCCCATTCGAGAGCCAACGGCAACATGCCCAGATCGACGAGTCGATGTGCGAAGTCAAGGGGTGCATCGAGCCGACCACGCGCCATCTTGGTGGCCATCTCCCAGATGGTCGCGGCACTGACGTACACGCGGTCGGCTGACACGATCGCGTCGCGGGCTTCGCGGCGGAGTTCGGAACGGCCGCTGAGGAACCAGATCACCGCGTGTGTGTCGAGCAAGAGGTTCACGGATCGAAAGGCCGGGCGATACTCTCCTCGAAGTCACGCTCGATCTCGGCATCCAGATCGTTGAAGTCGCCGTGAATCACGATCTGCCCCTTCAATGCCCCGAATACGCGTTTGGGCCGGTCAGGGACGTAACGCACCAGCTTGGCGATCGGTTTGCCGGCGCGGCCGATCACGATCTCTTCGCCGGCCTCCGCGCGCTCCAGCAGGCGAGACAGGTTGGTCTTGGCCGCATGGACGTTGACGATCTCGGCTGGTGTGGTCATGGCCTTAGTTTAGCTAGACCAAGTTGCCTGTCAATCGCCCTACCCGAGGTCGCGCTGGACCGTGATCACGTCCTTGAGCGTCTCGATCCGGCTCATCACCCGGGCCAGCTGCGAGACCGAGGCCACCTGCAGCGTGGCCGTCACGACCGCGGTGTGATCCGGGGAAACACCGACATGGGCAGCCAGGATGTTGACCTTGTTTTCGGCCACGACCTGGGTGATGTCGCTGAGCAGCCCGGTTCGGTCGTAGGCTTCCACGCGGATCGCGATCGGATATGTCTGCGTGGGCGCCGCCTCCCATTCAACCTCGATTAGGCGGTTGACCTCGCGCTCGTTGACCATCGTCGGGCAGGTGTGGAGATGGACCGTCACCCCCTTGCCGCGCGTGATAAACCCGCCGATCGGGTCGCCGGGGATCGGCGTGCAGCACTTGGCATAGCGAACGAGCAGGTCGCCGACACCCTTGACCCGGACCCCACCGGCACGGGCCACCGGCGGCGGCGCGACCGACGGCAGGGTCCCATGGGTGTCATCAACCACGCCCAGGCGCATGACCACCGACTGCGCGCTGATCGCGCCATAGCCGACTGCGGCGTAGAAGTCGTCGAGGGTGTCGTGGTTGTACTGGCGGGCGACGTCGGCGATCCGCTCGGCGCCGACCGCCGAAATGGAGGTCCGGGCCAACCGGCGCAGCTCCCGTTCGAGCGATTCGCGACCATGGACGATATTCTCGTCGCGGTCCTTGCGCTTGAACCATTGACGGATCTTCTCGCGCGCGTGGCTGGTCTTGACCACGTTCATCCAGTCGCGCGAGGGGCCATGCTCGCCCTTGGTGGTCACAACCTCGACGATGTCGCCGTTCTTGAGCCGCGTGTCGAGCGGGACGAGTCGATTGTTGACCTTGGCGCCGATCGTTCGATGGCCGACGTCCGTGTGGATCCGATAGGCGAAATCAAGCGGCGTTGCGCCAGCCGGCAGGTCCTTGATGTCGCCCTTTGGGGTGAACACGAAGACCTGGTCCTGGAAGATATCGAGCTTGATCCCCTCGACGAATTCGGTGGCGTCCGAGACGTCGCGCTGCCAGTCAAGCAGTTGCCGCAGCCAGGCGAGCTTGGCGTCGTACTCGCGGTCTGACTTGGTGCCTTCCTTGTAGCGCCAGTGCGCCGCGATCCCGACCTCGCTGACCTGGTGCATCTTCCAGGTCCGGATCTGGATCTCCAACGGCTTGCCATTGAGCGCAATGACCGCGGTGTGCAGCGACTGGTAGAGGTTGTTCTTGGGGACCGCGATGTAATCGTCGAACTGGCCAGGGATCGGGCGCCACAGCGAATGGACGATCCCGAGTGCCGCGTAGCAGTCGCGCACCTCGTCGACCAGGATCCGGATGGCGTAGACGTCGTAGATCTCACTGAAGTCCGCGCCCTTGCGCTCCATTTTCTTGTAGATGCTGTGGATGTGCTTGGGTCGGCCTTCGAGGTCCGCCTTGATTCCGGCCTCCTGGAGCAGGGGCCGCAGCGCCGCAATCGCCTTGTCGATATGCGATTCGCGACCGGCGCGTCGGGTATCGAGCAGCCGGGCAAGCTCCCGGAATCGCTCCGGCTCGAGGGCCTTGAACGCGAGATCCTCGAGTTCCCACTTCATCTGCCAGATCCCGAGCCGCTCCGCCAGTGGCGCGTAGATCTCCATCGTCTGGCGGGCGATGCGCTGCTGCTTCTCCGGCGGGAGGCCATGCAGCGTCCGCATGTTGTGGAGCCGGTCGGCGAGCTTGATCAGGACGACCCGAATGTCCTGCGCCATCGCCAGGAGCATCTTGCGGATGTTCTCGGCCTGCTGCTGCTCGTGACTGTGCGTGCTGAACTTCGACAGCTTGGTGACGCCATCGACGAGTTGCGTGACCTCCGCGCCAAACCGCTCCTCGATGTCGGTGAGGCTGTAGTCCGTGTCCTCCGGGACGTCGTGGAGCAGCGCCGCACAGATGGCGACCGGGTCGATCCCAAGCTCAGCCAGGATCTGGGCCGTGGCGATCGGGTGTATGACGTACGGTTCCCCCGAACCGCGGCGCTGGCCTTCATGGGCCACGATGGCGAGGTCGAACGCGTCGCCGACCGGTCCCAGGTTGACGCCGGGATGTTCGGCCAGGATCGCGGCGTGGAGGTCGCGGCGGAGTGCCTCGAAGTCGGGCGGCCGGGCGGCTGACGCCGTCTCGCTCGACTTGCTGCTCGACTTCGTTCGTGGCGTCAGGGTCGGCCCGCCCGCGTGACCTGCCTCGTCCGGCACCCTCGATCCCGACGTGGGCGTTCGCGCAGCAGGCCGCTTCGAGGCTGGCGAGGCGGGTGTGCTGGATCGGACAGGGGTGGTCGCCATGCGCCGCAAGGATACCAGCGCGGTTTCAGCCGAAGCCCAGTCGGCGAAGGGCTGCTTCGGCCTCGGCGACCTCGTTCCACGGCTGCGGACCTACCGGACCAAGGATCGAGCGTTCATGGCCCTTGCCGGCCAGGAGCACGATGTCACCCGAGCGCGCTCGATCAAACGCCGCATCAATCGCGGAGCGTCGGTCGGCGATGACCAGCAGGTCGATGCCGCGTCGTCGCCCTGCGGCCTCCGCGCCGAGGGCAATCTCGTCGTTGATCGTGTTGCGGTCCTCCTCACGCGGATCCTCGTCGGTGACGACGACCAACCGACAGCGTTCAGCGGCGATCCGGCCCATCAGCGGGCGCTTGGCGGTGTCACGCTCGCCGGCCGAGCCAAAGACGGCGATCAACGCGCCGCCGCGGGCCGCAGCCGCAGGGGCGAGGAGGTCCAATACCGTCCGCAGCGATGCCGGGCTGTGCGCGAAGTCCACGATGACCCCGAACGGCTGGCCAAGATCGACCCGCTCCATCCGGCCGGGGACCACCGGGACCGACGCGAGGCCGTCGCGAACGGCCACCGGATCCAGTCCGATCGCCTCGCCCAGGGCGATCACCGCGAGCGCGTTGTGAACGTTGAACCGACCGGCCAGCTGCAATTCGACGGTGGCGTCGCCCGATGGCGCCGTATAGGCGAAGCGCAGGCGACGGGTGTCCTCCTCGACACGGGTGGCTCGGATGTCGGCGCCTGGATCTGTGCCATAGGTGAGGACGCGAGCGCCAGCCTCCTGGGTGACCCCGATGAATGCCGCCGCCGACGGGTCGTCCACGTTGACAATGCCGGTCCGCGGCCACCGCTTGAGCGCGGCCCCGGCATGGGTCGGCGCATGGCGGCCCAGTCGCTCGAACAGTGACAGCTTGGCGTCGCGGTAGGCCTCCCACGTCCCATGCAGCTCGAGGTGCTCGTGGGTCAGGTTGGTCAGGATGGCCACATCGTAGGCTACCGACCCCACACGTCCGAGGGCCAGCCCGTGCGACGTGGTCTCGATCACGGCCGCGCTGTCGCCGGCCGCGACCATCGCCCGCAGCGCGGCCTGGAGCACCGCGGCCTCGGGCGTCGTTGCGTGCTCCTCATTCGGCTCTGCGAGGCCCCCGATCCGGGTGGACGTGGTGCCGATCATCCCGGTCCGGACCCCGGCGGCCTCCAGTGCAGCCACCGCGAGGTACGACGTGGTGGTCTTGCCGTCGGTCCCGGTGATCCCGACGACCCCCAGATCGTGGCTGGGATCGCCGTACCACCACGCCGCGGCCGAGGCGAGTGCCCCCGGTGTCGCGTCAACGACGAGCTGCGGGAGCCCCACAGCCGGCACCGGCCACTCGACCAGCGCCGCGGCGGCGCCTCGGGCGGCGGCCTCGGTCACGTAGTCGTGGCCGTCGACGTGCAGTCCCGCAATAGCCGCGAAGAGCGAACCGGGCCTGACCCCGCGGGAATCCTGGGTGACGCCGTGAACTTCCACGTCCGCGAGCCCGGCGGCGCCGATCGCGCGACCGTCGGCTCGCGTGCCGAGCAGCCGGCGCTCGGCGGTCAGGCGATCGATCAGCGTCGACAGCGAGGCGGGCGCGTTCGGCTCCGCGGCCGCGAGCAGGTCAGCCAGCCGGCGTTCGGTCACCGGCGAACCAGGGTGGCGAGCCGGGCCGTCACCCGTCCGAGCGCGTAGCCGCGCACGTCGAACACGCGCTCATGCGCCCCGCTGAGCTCCAGCCAGCGACCACCGAACGCCCGCTTGTGCTGATACAGGCCGTACAGCGGGTCGCCTTCTCGTGGCTCGCGACGCGCGCCGCTGACGTCCACCCCACCAAGATCCATCTCGGTGGCGCCTTCTCGGATGGCCAGCTGGATCGCGCGCCAGCGGAGCAGGTGGAGCGCCCCCGGATGTTCGGTTCGAGCCGAGGCGTGGTCGCCCGAGTGGACGGTCGAGAGGCGTCCGCCATGGCGATACAGGACCAGACCCGCGAGCGGTTCCGCGCCGTCGCCGGGCTCATCGGGCTCACCGGGCTCACCGGGCTCGCCTGGCTCGCGGGCACCGGCTGGGTCACTGGCGCGGGCCTCGAGGTACACGAGGTGCCCCGCGGCGTGGGCCGCCAACCACCATTCGGTGAACCCCCGGCGCGGACCGAAGCTGAACCGGCGACGCTCGCCCGTTTCGAGCAGGAGGTCGTAGAACCGATCCAGAGCCGGGGCGGCAGGTTCGGTTGGATTGGCGAAACCCTCCCCTACCCCGCCGCTGCCCAGCCGGCTGTCGTGCCGGATCACGGTCAGGCCAGTATCGATGGCGGTCCGGATGCGCTGCCGGGTAGACTTGGCCACGCCTTCGAAGACCGCGGCCTGATCGGGACCAACCGGAAGCGCCAGGGAGACGCGGTGCCGCGACGGCTGGATCTCCTCGATCAGACGAAAACCGGCCGCCCGGATCGCCTGGCCGTACGCGACGTCCGCCGCGGGGATCTCCGGGTCCGCCGCGATGACGTCGATGCCGTCCCGGCCGAGCGCCTCGGCGACCGCGATCTGGCGGGCCGCCAGCGCCTCGCCCGTCCCGCCAACCGGGCCTCGTGGCAGGTAGGCGCTCCCCCCACCACCGAGCGGCCACGGCCGGGTGAGCGCCAGGGTCCGGCCGTGCGCATCGTCGACGAGGAATCGCGGCGTCCAGCCCGACGCTCGTCGATGTTCCGCCCAGGCGCGCGATTGGTAGACGTGGCCGCCGGGGCGGTCCACCGTCCGGGCATCCCAGTCGGCCAGCTCGCCGGGCGTCGCGTCACGAACGTTCAATCGTCTGGTCCGTAGGCGGCGGCGCTCCCTCGGTTGGCGATGCGCCGCTTCCGGCGGGCCAGCCACACCCGACTCCGCTGGGCGACTTCATAGGCCTGGCGTCCGAACGGGTCCAGCACGAGATCCCACGCCCCGATGTAGCGGACCTCGCGTCCACCAAACCCGGTCTTGAAGTGGGCGATCCCGCCGGTTGCGAGGCCCCACAGGTCGTAGGTCGTGGCACCTGCCGCACGCGACGTCCGGATGGCTTCCCACTTGAGCAGGTAGTTGGCTCGCGAGGATCCGCCCGCTTCGGTCATGCCGCCATACGGCTCCACGACCCGGGACCCACAGCGAACGAGGAACAGGGTCGCGAGTGCTTCACCGTCAGGCGCCTGGGCAAAGAGCAGCCGGGCCTGGCGGGCGGGTGCGAAGGCATTCCAGACATCACGATATGCGGCCTCCGTCCGGATCAGGAACCCGGCCCGCAGCGCAGTCTCACGGTAGATCCGATAGAACTCGGGCAACCGGTCACCCGTCGCGTCGACGACCGTGATCCCGGCGTTCCGTGCCTTCGACACGTACTGGCGCCACTTCTTGCGAAGGTCGGCCCACAGCGCAGCCTCGTCCGCCCGCAGGTCCACGATCCGGGTCGCATTCGGCTGGACCGGAGCCGCCGGCCGCCATCCGGTGGCACGCAGCGCCCCGCGAAGGGTGCCATCGCGGTCGAGCGGCCCGTCCATCTCGATCTCCGGGTCAATCCGCAGGTGCGAGATGCGCCCGGCCAGCATGGGTAGCGCTCGACGAACCTCCGCGCTGAACGCCTCGATCGTCGCCGCGTTCCACGTGGACGCGACCGGGCCACGCGGGGCATAGGCGAAGGCCCACGGCATCGGACCCGGACGACGAACCAGGATCTGCGCGCCGATCGCCCCGCTGCCCTCCTCGCCTGGGTCCCCAACCAGGACCCGATGCGCCGTCCACCCATTGACGGCCTTCACCTCGCCCCAGCCGGCTAGTTGAAGGTACGAGCCCCGCTCGCTGGCCTCGACGAACCGGTCCCAGGCTTGCGGCGCCGGTGTCACGATCTGGCCGGACGTCGGAGGAGGTCGACCGCAATCTCGCTGATCGTCGTTAGCTCCGGGATGCGAAACACGACCGAAACAGCCGCATAGGCAAGCCCAAACACGGCGGTCGAGGCGCCGATCAGCACCAGCGTGGCGAGCATCGATGGGTCCGCTTCGATGGCCCGTCCGATGAGCCCCGCGGTCCCGAAGGCGAGCGCTGCCGCGATGACCGTCCCGATGGCCGCCTGTGCGGCGACCTGTGCAGGACCGCCGAGGCGGACCTCCCGGACGCGCCAGCGCAGGATGCCGAAGAGCACGAGCGCCTCCATCCAGGCGGCCAGCGCGATCGCAAGGGCGATTCCGCGCAATCCGAGCTGACCGACGAGAGCGACAGCCAGGGTCGAATTGATGATCACCGCAGCAACGGCCGCCAGCACCGGTGTCAGCGTGTCCTGGCGAGCGTAGAAGGCCCGCGCGAGCACCGCGATCAGGGCATGGGCGGGCAATCCGATCAGGAACCACGCCAGGGTCGTCGCAATGGTCTCCAGATCCGACGGACCGATCCGGCCGCCTCCAAACAGGACGCTGACGACCTCCACACGGAGCAGGGCCAGCAGACCCGCGATCGGGATCATCACGAACAGCAGGAGTCGCGCAGCACGCGTCACCAACCGGGCGAACTCGGCTTCACGACCCAAAGCCGCGTCACGCGCCAGGGTCGGCAGGAGCACGATCCCAAGCGGCACTCCGATCACCCCGATCGGTAGCTGCAGCAGGGCAAAGGCGATGTTGAAGTCGGCCACGGCGCCGACGGCCAGGGTCGAAGCGAGCGCTGTGACGACGATGAACGTGACCTGGCTGGCGCCGAGTCCGAACGCCCGGGGAACCATCAGGATCAAGGCATGACGCGTCTCGGGCTCAGCCCGATCGATCCGCGGTTCGTACCGAAACCCCAGCCGGCGCAGGGGGCCCACTTGGACCAGCAGGTGACCCAGCGAGCCGGCCACGACCCCGATCGCCAACCCTTCCACACCCAAGGCTGGTGCCAGGATCAGCGCAGCGGCGATGATGGCCAGGTTGTAGACGATCGGGGCAATGGCCGAAGCCGCGAACCGGCCGCCGGCGTTGAGGACACTCGTGGCCACGGCCCCCATGGCCAGAAACATCGGACCGAGGAGCATGATCCGGGTGAGGGTCACGGTTCGCGCGAGTTGTTCATCGTCGAACCCGGGGGTGATCGCGCGCATGACCAAGGGCGCCAGCACGAACAGGACGCCCGCCAGTGTTGCCAGCGCGATGAGCATCACGTTGATCACGGTCGAGATCACCCGCCACGCACGCGCCTCCTCGTCGCCGGCGAGCAGGGTCGAGATGATTGGGACCAGGGCCGACGAGAGTGCGCCGGCGGCCACGAGCTGGAAGATCAGGTCAGGGATGCGGAAGGCGGCGAAGAACACGTCGAGCTGCGCCGCGTCAAACGCGCGCCCAATCACGACCAGGCGAACCCAGCCGAGCACCCTCGACGCGAGGAAGGCGGCGGAGACGACCAGCCCGGCACGGGCGAGCCCCATGCCGGCGGTCACGGTGCCGGATCTGGCGACGTTGCACGCCGCGCCCGCGGGTGCGCTTCGCGATAGGCCGCCTGGAGCCGCCCCGGCGACACGTGGGTATAGATCTGCGTCGTCGCCAGGTTTGCGTGCCCGAGCAGCTCCTGGACCACCCGCAGATCCGCCCCGCCGTCAAGCAGATGCGTCGCGAAGGAATGGCGCAGCGTGTGTGGTGACACGCCAACCGGTAGTCCCGCGCGCTGTCGCAGGCGATCGAGCCGGTAGCGCAACCCGCGCACTCCAAGCGGCGCGCCCAGGTGGTTCAGAAAGACCTGGGTCGGCGGCGCACCCTCGCCCCGACGGCGTTCGAGCAGGGTTGGACGGCCGTCCTCGAGGTACGCAGCCAGCGCGACCCGCGCCGGGCGGCCAATGATCCCGATCCGCTCCTTGCGCCCCTTTCCGAGGACGCGGATCTCGCCGCGGCGAAGATCCAGGGCGCCGAGGTCCGCGGCCGCGAGCTCGCTGATGCGCAGTCCCGCGGCGTAGGCGGTCTCGACCAATGCCCGGTCACGCAGGGCCAGGGCGAGGGCAACGAGGTCCAGCGGGCGGTCGGGGTCGGGGTCAGCCCCCAGTCCGGCGAGGTCCGCATCCACGACCGCGAGGAGCCGCCCAACCTGCTCGACCTCCAGCACACGCGGCAATCGGCGCGGGAGGCGCGGCGTCGCGATGGCACTCCACGGATCGCCAGCGGCCAGGCCACTCCGGGTAGCCCAGCGGTGGAAGGCGCGGATCGCGGCCAGGCGCTGGGCAACCGTGCTGCGCGCATGACCTTCCCCGAGCACCGCGAGGTAGGCGCGCAGGTCGGTGCGCACGGGCACCCGCCAGTCGACGCGACGCCCGCCAAGCCAGGCCAGATACCTGCCCACCGCGGTCGCGTAGGCGCGCTGCGTGTGGGCGGATGTGTCGCGCGCGGCAAGAGAGCGGAGGAACCGCGCGAGCGCGGGGTCGATCGGCGAATCGGCCGCAGCATCGGCCGCAGCATCGGCCGCCGCCACGTCGGCCGCCGCCAGGTTCACGCGTCCGGTGCCGGCTCGACCGGGCCGCTGCGCTTGCTGGTGGAGGTCGCGGCTCGTCCCCCTCCGGTCCTGGGTTTGGCCCGGCCTTTGGCCGGTGCCTTCGCCGCTCGCGCGCCACCGCGCCCGCGAGCCGGCCTGGCCAGGGCCTCCGGGTTGGCCGGGCCGCCCGACAGTCGATCGCCGGGCACCACCCCGTCCGCGCGCACGTCGCTGGCCGAACCACAGATCAGGCAGATGGCAGACTCGTCCTTGCGCGCCAGAGGACCGTCGTCAAGGTCATGCAGCCCGCCCAGCGGCTCTTGGTTAGTCGTGTAATCGCATTTCGGGTACTTCGAGCAACCCCAGAAGACGTTCCCCGTCCGGCGTGCTCGGCGGGGCACGAGATGGCCGTCACGGTTCTTCGGGCAGGTCACCTCGAACGGCAGCGGGTCGGGCGGCGGCGGGCCGTCCTTCCTGATGTAGGTGCAGTCCGGGTAGCGGGAGCAGCCCACGAAGGGTCCGAACCGGCCGCGCTTGCCGACGAGCGTCCCCTCGCCGCAGGTGGGACACACCTCGCCGGTTCCCTCCTGTGGTGGCGGCTCATCGCCCGGCAGCGGGCGGCTCTCCTTGTGGTCCGGAAAGGTCGAGCAGGCCAGGAACCGGCCGTTCCGACCCAGGCGGATCACCATTGGATGCCCTTCGGAGCAGACCTCGTCCGTCGGTTCCGTGGTGAAGTCACTGCGCTTGAGTTCCCGTCGCTTTTCATCGACCCGGTCGCGCAGCGGGCCGTAAAAGGCCCGCAACAAAGGGATCCAGGATCGTTCGCCGCGAGCGACCTCGTCGAGTTCTTCCTCCATCCGGGCGGTGAATGCGACGTCCACGTAGTCGCCGAAGTGCTCGACCAGCAGGTCCGTCACGACTTCGGCTACCGGCTCCGGGTGGAGGCGTCGCTCCTCGATCCGAACATAGCCGCGATCCACGATCGTGGAAATCGTGGCGGCATAGGTCGAGGGCCGACCGATCCCGTGCTCCTCAAGCGCCTTGATCAGGGTTGCCTCGGTGAAGCGCGGCGGCGGCTCGGTGAAGTGCTGGGTCGGGGTGACCCCGTCCACGGTCGTCGCGTCGGTGGCCTTGAGCGTCGGCAAGCGGCCCGTCTCTTCGTCGTCGTCGACACCGTCGTCGCGACCCTCGGTATAGACGCGGGCGAAGCCGTCGAACAGGACTCTGGTGGCCGAGGCTCGCAGTTCGTAGGCGCCATCGGCCAGCTCGATCGTCGTCGTCTCGAGTTCCTTCGGCGCCATCTGCGAGGCCAGCGCCCGCTGCCAGATCAGTCGATAGAGCCGCAGTTCGTCCGCCTTGAGCGAGCGCTCGAGTGAGTCCGGGTCACGCCCGAAACTGGTCGGCCGGATCGACTCGTGCGCCTCCTGCGCGCCCTTCGATTTCGTCTTGTAGACGCGGCCCTTGGGCATCGTGTACGGGGCGCCGTAGCGGTCGCCGATCACTTCGCGCGCCTCGCCCATCGCCACCCCGGCAATGGCCGTCGAATCCGTTCTCATGTAGGTGATCAGGCCGACCTGGCCGCCATCTGTCTCGACCCCTTCGTAGAGCCGCTGCGCGATCGACATGGTCCGCTTGGGGCTGTAACCAAGGCGCCGGCTGGCCTCCTGCTGAAGGGTGCTCGTGGTGAACGGCGGTGCGGGCGATCGCTTCTGGGTCCGCTTGCCGAGCTTGGTCACGCGCGGATGCAGTTGACCGATCGCTGCGGCGTGCCGATCGGCGGTCTCCGCGTCGCTGACCTCGAGGGCGGCCCCGTCGATCCGGACCACTTCGGCCACGAACCGCTCGCCGGAAGCCGTCGATAGTTGCGCCTCGATCGTCCAGTACTCACGAGCGGCAAAGGCCGTGACCTCGCGCTCGCGCTCGACCACGAGCCGGACGGCCACGGATTGGACGCGCCCGGCCGACAGGCCACCCCGCACCTTTCGCGACAGGAGCGGGCTGAGCGTGTAGCCGACCAGCCGATCCACGATCCGACGGGCCTGCTGGGCATCGACGAGATGCTGGTCGATCTGGCGGGGGTTGGCGAACGCCGCGCGGATCGCCGATTCGGTGATTTCGTTGAAGGTGACCCGGTGGACCTTGGCGGCGACCATGTGCGTCGCCTCGGCGACATGCCAGGCGATCGCCTCGCCCTCCCGATCGAGGTCCGTCGCGAGATAGATCGCCACCGCGGTCCTGGCGGCCTTCTCGATCGCGCTGACCTGCTTGCGACGATCCTCCGAGATCACGTACTCGGGTTCGAAGTCGTGGTCGACATCCACCCCGAACTTGCCCTTGCCTGGGTTTTCGGGCAAGTCGCGGACATGGCCATACGACGCCAGGACTCCGTAGTCAGCGCCGAGATAGCGCTCGATGGTGCGGGCCTTGGCCGGCGACTCCACGATCACGAGGTTCTTCGGCACGGCCGGGAGTGTAGCACCGGGTCATTGGCTGGCCCTTATCCGGATCGTATCCGGAAAAGCCGGTTCGTCAGGCCTCGCGGATGCGGCGGAGGAAGTCCTCGTCGATTTCGAGGTCGACTTCGACCGGCGGAGGGAGGGAAGCGGCTGTGGCAGCTGCCCGTGCGGCGACCTCGATGGCCAGTGACGGGTCACTGCCAGAGACTGCCCCTTGCGGGATCTCCACGAACCGGATGTGGAGGTACGGGAAATAGAAAATCGAGGCCGAATCGTCCACGAAGACCGGACGCTTTTGATCGAGCGTCCGCAGGTTCGTGCAGCGCAGGCCCACATCTCCGGGCGCCGGCGCCTCGAACAGGTCCGCAACCATCGGTTGCTCGTTCATGATGTGGAGGACGGCGTCGCGGATCATGCAACGATGTTCCTCGACGAGCGGCGACCCGTCCAGACGGCCGATGGTCCGGTCAGGGGTGGTAGAAGTCGACCACCAGGCGGACGCGGCCCGACGAGACCCAGACACCCAGGCCAACGCGGTCGTAGTCGGGGTTCATCAGGTTGACGTAGTGGCCGCCAAGGTACGACTTCTCGCTCTGGAAGAAGAGGTGCGAGCCGAGAACCGCCGAGGAAGGGCTGCCGGAGCGACAGCCGAGGTTCTCCGCCCAACGGTAGCTTGCGTATCCGGCCCGCGCCAGCCGGTTGCCCGGGTTGCCGCCGATGAAATGGTTACAGATGCCGCGCGTCGCGAGGAGCTTGGCGTAGGGCCGCGCCACCTGGGCGCTGATCCTTGCATCGATCCACAGCGGGGCGACGGCCCGGCTGCCCGGGCTGCTGCACGAACCGCTCGAGGTGACCCAGCCGCCGGTCCGGGTGCAATTCATCAACCGCAGGTAGTACGTCTCGACGGCAGCCCAGCTGCCGGCTCCCACCGCCGCACCGGCGGCCCCGCTCCCAACGGCAGTTCCTGCACCGGGAGCCGCCACGGGTCTGCTGGGCGCGGCCGCGGCCGGCTTGGGTTTCGTAACCGTGTGGAAGATGGCGCGGACCGAGCGGGCCAGCGGGGCGCCCGTGGCGCTCGTCGCGGTGAGGTCCACCTTGGCCACCACCGCCGCATCAAAGGGCAGGGCGGTCGCCGGCTTGAAGACCAGCACCGTGTCGGACTCGGCCCAGCTGATTGTGCCCTTGATCGCCTTGCCCCCGATCCTGACGCTGAACGCGGCGGCGGTCATCGTGCGGTCCATGGGCTCGGTGAATCGGACGGACACCGGGGCACCGCGCGGCGCGTCCTGGGTGTCCGCGCGTGGTCGGAAGCGGACCACCCCGGCAGCAGCAACCGTCCGCACGTCGATCGATTGCGGGGCAAGCTCGAGCCCGTCGCGGTCCCGCACGCCCGACACGACCAGCCGGTAGGCGACGTCCGGCTTGAGCGGGTTCGAAGGCACAAAGGCAAAGCTGATTGGGCCGTCGTCCATTCCGACCGCCTCAACCGATCCGGGCGTCGGGGGATCCAGGGTAATGCCAGATCGCACGGATGCGGCGTCGACCGGGCCGCTGAAGGACACGGTGAAGGCCGTCCGGACAGAGACGCGCTCCCCGATCGGGGCGGTCACGATTGCGGAGGTCGATATCGGCGGCCGGGTCAGGAATGCGGCGCGTGCGGGTCGAGCAAGGGGTTGCCCAGTCCCGGCCAGGGCACCGGCCTGGACAGAGACCGAGTGATAGGTGCCCGGTGCCCAGGTGCTGGTCGGTGAGATCGTGAGGGTGTCGCCGGCCGCGTCCCAGCTGAGATCGACGGGAATGGGCGGATCCACGATGACCGATGACGCCACCGAGCCCTTGTTCATCGGGGTGCTGAACTCGATCGCCACCGATGCGGTCAGGCTGGCGTTCGTGGCGACGACCGTCCGGAACTCGGCGCGGGTCAGCGGCACGATCGGAGCTGCCGGGGGCCTGGCCGTAGCGGCTTTGGGCACCAGCACGGCACCGACAACGCCGACCCCGAGGATCCCGCTGAGCGCGAGCGCGAGCGCGAGTCGTGACACCACGGAGCGCCGAATCAATGCGCCAATGTAGATGGCGACGATAATCGGGACGCCCAGCAGCGCGATCGCCGCGTTACGCAATACTCGCTCCTGGCTCGCTGTTCTGGGGGACAGCATCGCGGGCGGTCCGAGCCATTCTGGGGTGATGGCCCGCGCCAGCGTAGCATCGGTGGGCAAAAACGGGCAAGGGCCGGCTGCTCGGGCCCTCTCCCGCCGAGCGTCCCGAACTCTGCCCAGGCCCCGGCCCGCGCCAGCCCAGCCGAGCGTCCAGGCCCCGGCCCGCGCCAGCCCAGCCGAGCGTCCAGGCCCCGGCCCGCGCCAG
>CAYRTS010000033.1:23818-30572 GCA_964427285.1 uncultured Anaerolineaceae bacterium | reverse complement strand
GGATCAAGAACCTGCGAGCGAGCGAGACGGCCCTCCAGGGCATCGCCGCCAAGGCCACCAGGATCACCGACGTGCTCGAGGTGGAGGCCCGCCTGACCGACGTCCGAGGCCAGATTGAACAGCTCATGGCGCAGCTCACGGGACTCAGCGACCAGGCAAGCTACGCGACGCTGACGGCGTCGTTCAACACTCCGATCGTGGCGGTCGAGGCCGTCACCCGGGATTGGGAACCGGCGACCATCGTCGACCAGGCGGCCGCCAGCCTGGTCTCCGTCCTCCAGGAGGTGGCGGGGGCCGGCATCTGGTTCCTCATCGTGTGGCTGCCGATCCTGCTCGTCCTTGGACTGATTGGTGGCGTCGCCTTCAAGCTCGCGCGCCGCGCCGGGTTCGGTCGCCGGAACGGCCAGACCGGTTGGCAGCCACCGTCGGCCTCACCGCCAGCACCCCCGGCGGAGGTCGCCCAGACGGACGCCTGAATCAGCCTTTCGACCGGACACGTACCGAGGGCGCACGCTTCGACCGCTGACGATGCCGCGGTGCGCGGGGATCCATTCGAATGGACGTCGCCGTGGCACGATGCGCGGGTGACTGAGCAGGCCGAGCGCTACGATCGGATCGCGGAGGGCTATGCGCGCTGGTGGGCGCCGGTGCTGGCACCCGGCGTCGACCAGCTCCTGGACAGGGTCGCGCCCTGGCTGGGGCATGGGCCACTGGAGGTGCTCGATATCGGCACAGGCACCGGGCAACTGGCCCTCGGCGCCCTCACGCGCTGGCCGGGGATCAGCGTTACAGGTATCGATGCCTCGGTCGGCATGCGCGCCATCGCCGAATCGCTGGCCGACACGGCCCCCGAGTCCGTGCGGGCCAGGTTTCGAACCGAGGTGGCCTTCGCCGACGCCCTGCCATTTGGGGACGGCTCGTTTGATGTGGCGCTGTCGTCGTTCGTCTTCCAGCTCGTGCCGAACCGCGCCCGGGCCCTGCGCGAGGCGCGGCGGGTCATTCGATCAGGCGGCGTGCTCGCCTATGTCTCCTGGCTGCGCGACGACCGGGCATTCGAGCCGGACCTGATCTTCGACGATGTCCTGGAGTTGCTGGACCTCGATGGCCGCGATGCAAGTGGCCCGAACCACGACCTGGCATCGGCCGAGCGGGCCGCCGGCGAACTCCGTCGCGCAGGCTTTGCCGGCGTCTCGGCCGAGGCTGACGTGCTCGAGCACCGCTTCAGTGTGGATGGCTATCTGGCCTTCCTGTCCGAATTCGATGAGGAGACCCTGTTCGACGAGCTGGAGCCGAGCGTCCGCGTACGGCTCCTGGCGACGATGCGCGACCGGCTCAGCGGCCTGTCACCGGCCGACATGACGATGCAGTTTCCGATCGTCTTCGCCAGCGGCCGACGCTCGCGCTAGCAGCCAAGTGCCATTAATGGGCACGTTGTTGACGCTCCCCGCACGGGTGGACCCTCCCGTAATCGCGCCGGGAGACTGCTACGGAGCAACGTCTGGTTTGGAGTGCTCGGAATCGGGTGAGCGAGGCCGGAATCGGGACGAACCTGAGCGTGGACCTGGGCTGATGACCGGCCCGATCGACCTGGCCCTGTCCGTACCAGTCCGCACGTGCGGTTATGGGCCTGAAGTGGACCCTGCCGAGATCAGGACGGGTCTTGATGGAGCCGGAATCAGGCCCGCCAGGCGCTGGAAGTTCCGTCTAGCTGTCGCCCTGCGCGGCACTCTCGGCGGACGACGTGCCCTCGGCTGCCGCGGCCTCACCCGCGGCCGGTGCCGCGACGACTGCGGCCTCCTCGACTCGCGGCGGCTGGATGCGGGCCACCATCTCATCGCCGTCGGTCACCAATGTGACATCCGACGGCACGGTCAGGTCGCGAACATGCAGCGTGGCATCGAAATCGGTCAATGACGCGATCGAATACTCGATCGACTGCGGCAGGTGATCCGGGAGGGCGCGCACGCGAACCGAGTCGATCTGGTGCAGGAGCGTGCCACCGTGGAGGGTCACCGCGGGCGACTCGCCAGTGGCGACCAGGGGGACGTCCACCGTGAGTTCCTCGGTCATCCGAACGAGGAAGAGGTCCACATGGAGGGTGCGGCGATTGACCGGATGGACCTGGATGGCATGCACGAGAACGGGCTGCGGCTTCCTGCCGTCCACCGAAAGGTCGACCAGGGCGTTGGGGCCCGAGTGGCGTCGGAGCTGCTCGAAGTCGTGGGCATCGATCGAGATACTGTCCGACGGAATGCCGTGACCGTAGACCACGGCCGGCAGGCGGCCCGCGCGCCGGAGGATGGCAACCTTCTTGCCGGTGACATCACGGTGATCGGCGGCCAGCGTCGCTCGGGCGGTTGTCATGATGGAGAACCTCTGGATCTGGGTCGGCTGTCAGTGGACGGGCTGCGACTCGCCGGCGGGGCCGGGGTGGCGAGGCGCCCGGAAGCGCACCTACCTTACCACGGTCGCCGTCGCGGTCGCCGGTGAGCAGATGCGGGAACCGGTCCAGAGCCGATCCCGGGACTCTTGCCGCGGCGCGGTGTAGCATCAGCCGAGTGTCAGCCACCATCCTGATCGTCGAAGACGAGCACGCCGTCGCACGCGGGATCCAGTACGCCCTCCAGCAGGAGGGCTACGAAGTGGCGGTGGCCCGCTCCGGCGAGGATGGCCTCAACGTGGCGACCCATCAGGCCCCGGATCTCGTCGTGCTGGACGTGCGCCTGCCGGGCATGGACGGGTTCGAGGTCCTGCGCCGCCTGCGCGCCTCGGGGGCCAAGATGCCGGTGCTCGTCCTGACTGCTCGCGACGATGAGGTAGACAAGGTCATCGGGCTCGAGCTCGGAGCGGACGACTACCTGACCAAGCCGTTCGGGTTGCGCGAACTGATGAGCCGGATCAAGGCGTTGCTGCGCCGATCCTACGGTGACCTGTCCGATGCGGCGGGTGGCCGGGTCATCCGTCACGGGGACCTGCTGATCGACCTCGAGCGTCGGCGCATCCAGCGTGGCGCGCGAAGGATCAGCCTTACACCGACGGAATTCGAGATCCTGCGCCACCTTGCCGCGCGCCCTGGCCGGGTCTACACCCGAAGCGAGCTGCTCGAGCTGCTTCGCGACTACGAGGCGCTCGACCAGGACGAGAAAACGATTAATGTCCACGTCAGCCACCTGCGCGAAAAGATCGAGGACGACCCGGCTTCGCCGGCGTTCGTGCTGACCGTTCGAGGTGTCGGCTACGCCTTCGCCGAGCGCTGAACGCAGCGCCGGGCGCGAGGTCCGCCTCGCCGGGCGCGGGGTCCGCCTGCGGTCCGTCGCGCGACAGTTGCGGCTGCCGAGCCTGCCGCCCCGCATCCGCCGGATGCTCCCGCATACGTTTCAAGGTCGGCTCGCCGTCGCATTCCTGAGTGTTGTCGCCCTGATCCTGGTGCTCGTCACGGTGCTGGTGATCAATCGGCTCGATGACTACTTCACGCGCCAGCAGACGACGGACCTGGAGCAGCGGGCCGAGACGGTCAGTACCTATGTCCAGAGCCTGGCCCGGGCGGCCGCGGCAGGCCGGCTCGTCATCAGCCCGGACGGGCGGGTCGATCCAGCGGTGGTCCTGGTCATGCTCAATCGCGAACAGCAGCGGGTAATCGCGGACCGGCTCGGCCAGGCCGACGTGCGGATCCGGTTCGGGCTCCTCCAGTCCACCGGCGAAACGCTGCTGTTTGTCCCCGCCGTGGACGCGCCGTTGCTGATGCACCTGGAGGTGCAACCCGCGGCGGGCCAGACGCAGGAGCGGTCTGCGGTCGTGAGCCATGCCTACGCCGCCGGCGGCCTCTTCCAGCCGTACGCGGTGGAGGTAACCCTGTCGAACCCGTATACCTTCCGGGCGACCGCGTTGGCCAACGTCACCGGGCTGCTCGCCGCGATCGCCCTGTTCGCGCTGGGTCTGAGCGTGGTCGTGGCCGCGTTCATGGCACGGCGCTTCACCACGCCGCTGCGCCGGCTCACTGAGGCGTCGCGTGGCCTGGCCGAGGGCGATCTCAGCCGGCGCGTCCCGCCAGGCCACGTGCGCGAGGGGTCATCCGAGCTGGCCGCCCTGGCCGTCCAGTTCAACGCGATGGCGGATCGGGTCGAAGAGAGCGTCCAGATCATCCGGCGCGATCGAGATCGGAGCCGCGACTTCCTGGCTGACGTCTCGCATGAGTTGCGGACGCCCCTGGCCGCTCTGCGCATGTTTAATGAGCTGCTCCGCGAAGGCGCCGATCGGGATCCCGAGACCCTGGCCGAGTTCATCGAGTCGAGTGGTCAGCAGATCGAGCGGCTGGACTGGCTGGCCCAGAACCTGCTCGAACTGTCGAAACTCGACTCCGGCCTGGTCCTGCTCGCACTTCGGCCGGACGACCTCCGCGCCGCCGTTGAATCTGCGGTGGAGCAGAGCTCATCGGCCGCCCGCAAACGCGGCATCAGCGTCACCCTGCATCTGCCGGATGCCCCGGTCCGGGTCCGTCACGACCCGCAGCGGATCGGCCAGGTGGTGGCCAACCTCGTGGCCAATGCCGTCAAGTTCACCGATCGGGGTGGTCTGGTCGCGGTGGATCTCAATGCCACGGCGGACGGCGCGCGAATCGATGTCGTCGACACCGGCGTCGGGATCCATCCGGCCGAACTGCCGCGGATCTTCGAGCGGTTCTATCGCGGATCGATCGCCAGCGAGGCGCGCGGCAGCGGGAGCGGTCTTGGACTGGCCATCGCCCGGTCGATTGTGGAAATGCATGGCGGCGCGATCGCCGCAGAGAGCCGCCTGGGCGCAGGCTCGAAGTTCACGGTCCAGTTGCCCCGCGACCCGCGACTCGTGGAAGGCAGCCCGGCTGCGGTCCAGGCGGATGTCGCATCAGCGGCCACTGAACCGCGCTCGAGGAACCCGGAGCCGGACAACGTGGCGGAAACTTCACCGTCCGACGGGTCGCAGGTGAATACGCAAGCCGCACGCTGACACGGACACGTCGAGCTGAGACATGAATGCCGGCCGGTTGCCGCACCTGCGACTCGCGAAGGAACGCCTGACCCATGAACGATGAACTCCGAACGGACCCGGCGGCATTGGCGCCGGACCCCGGCACGGCGCCAGCGCTCGAACCAGCGGCGGCCGCGTCCGAGCCCGAGGCGCGAGCGCCGGAGCGAGTAGCGGCGGCAGCCTCCGAACCACCGGTGGCCGCGCCCGAGCCCGAGCCCGAGCTCGACGCGCCAGCGCCAGCGCCAGCGTCGGAGCCCGAGGCAGCCTTGCCATATGCGGGCATCGCCCCGCTCGGCGCGGCTGACCGCTACGCACCCACCCCGGAGCGGCGCGCGGAATGGGCCGCTGGCTGGAGCGCCCAGCCGGCACCCACCCCGGAGCGCTGGTACGAGCCCGACCCGACGCCCCCGCCGGCGCCAGCCGTTTCGGCCCATCGGCGTGGGCCCGGGGCGGGGTCCTTGCTGATCGTATCGCTGCTGTCGGCCGCCCTCGCCTCGGGCGGAACCCTGCTGGGCCTCGGCGTGGCCGGCGTGCTGGATCGACCGGTCGCAGGTCCCGCCGCGGCGCAGGGCACCACCGTGGATACGCCGCTCCCGGTCACGATCGACGAATCGTCAGCGACCATCAACGTCGCGGCCACCGTCAGCCCGGCTGTCGTCCGGATCACGGTCACGGGCGCCTCGGACGCGGGCGACCGCGGGGTTATCCCCGCAACGGGCGTGGGCTCCGGCGTGATTTTCAATTCGAGCGGCTGGATCCTGACCAACCGGCACGTGGTTGAGGGCGGCGACAGCTTCGACGTCGAGCTCAAGGATGGCCGCGTCCTCGCGGGCAAGGTCTACGGAATCGATACGCTGACGGACCTGGCGATCATCAAGGTGGAGGCTACGGATCTGCCGACGGCCGCCATCGGTCAGTCCGATGCGCTTGAGGTCGGCCAGCTGGTCATCGCCATCGGCAGCCCGCTTGGGACCTACTCGAACTCGGTGACCAGCGGCATCGTCTCCGCCAAGGGTCGAACCATCACCACGGACGGCAGCACACGACCATTGACCAACCTGATCCAGACGGACGCGGCGATCAACCCGGGGAACTCCGGCGGTCCCCTGCTCGACGCCAACGGCAGCGTCGTCGGGATCAATACCGCGATCGCCTCCAACAGCAACGGCATCGGGTTCGCGATCCCGATCGATATCGCTCGCCCGATCATGGACCAGGCGGTCGCCGGCGTGGCCTTGGCGAGGCCGTACCTCGGGATCCAGTTTGTGAGCATCACCCGCCAGCTCGCCGACGAGCAGGGGCTGCCAGTGCGGGCCGGTGCACTCGTCGGCGGTCTGGGCACCACCGGACAGTCCGTCCCGGGGGTCCAGGCCGGCACGCCGGCGGCCGCTGCCGGGATCAAGGACGGCGACATCATCTTGAGCGTGGGAGGCAAGGTCATCGACGACGGCCATCCGCTCGATGCCAGGCTCGCCCAGTTCTCCCCCGGCGACACGGTGGACATCGAAATCCTGCGCGATGGTCAGCGGCTCACGTTGGAGGCCACCCTGGGTACGCGACCCTCCGACCTGTAGCGCGCCTCCGCGCGCGGCGGCCCACGATTGATCGACAGCTACCGAGGGAGAGTCCCGCGGTTCGCGCCCGTCAGGCGCTCGTCAGGCGCTCGTCAGGCAAGTGGCCGTGTGGTCACGCGTCCGTCAGGCGCTCGTCAGGCGCTCGTCAGGCAAGTGGCCGTGTGGTCAAGCGTCCG
>CAYRTS010000033.1:12113-23718 GCA_964427285.1 uncultured Anaerolineaceae bacterium | reverse complement strand
CGGGTCGGGGCGCAGGTGCCGGCCTTGCCGGGTCGGCGCAGGCCGTGCCGGCTCAGGCGGCCGGGTCGGGCCCGGGGCGGACGAACGGGTCGGGGCGCAGGTGCCGGCCTAGCCGGGTCGGCGCAGGCCGTGCCGGCTCAGGCGGCCGGGTCGGGCCCGGGCCCGGCGCAGGCCGTGCCGGCCTTGCCGGGTCGGCGCAGGCCGTGCCGGGTCGGGCCCGGGGCGGGCCCGGTGCAGTCCGGGTCGGGCCCTGCCGCGCCGGGCTGGGCCATCCCGGCACGGCCATTCCGGCAAGCCTCCCTCGCCTATTCCTCGATCGTGATGACCGTGTAGTCCTGGGCCGACCCGAACTCGTCGCTCGTCAGGAGGATGGCGGCGCTGCCTTGCCCGGGATCCGCGCCCACCGGCACCGCTGTGGTAAACGAGACGCGGCCCTGATCGTCGGTCAGCAGGTCAGCGGTCACGGTGGGGATGCCCGGAATACTCAGGGTGAACGTGACGTTCGCTCCGACAATCGGATTGCCGTCGGGGTCGGAGACGGCCGCGGTCAGCGTCAGGTCCTGAGGCAGCTTGGCAATGGAGAATTTGTAGGCGGAGGCGCCGAGAACAGCCGTCAGGTTGCCCGATCCGCGCCGGACCGTCAGGACGAGCTCCTTGACGTTGCCCGCCGGATCCGTCCCGGTGATCGTGATCTCATTGGTGCCCGTGGAGATGGCCAGTTCGAGGGTGAACAGGCCGTCGGTGCCGGCCGTGCCGCTGATCGACGATCCGTTGGCGGCGTTCCGGGCGATCAGCGTGGCGCGTCCCTGCGTCTTGCCCTCGATCGTGACCGTGGGCCCATTGACGACCGCGCCCTCCTCCGGTGCGTAGATCGTGATCTTGGCCCCGGCCTGGTCCAGCACGAAGCGCACCATGGGCGATGGATCCGACTCGCCACCGGGGCCCACGATCGTCACCGTAAAGTCGTTGATCCCCTTGATCAGTTCGATCGGGATGACCGTCTGGGGCGTCACGGCAAGCGGTGCGTCCTGGATCGCGACGGGCGGTTCGTCCTTGAACGCGCGATAGACCCGGATCACCGAATCGCGGTCGCCCGTGACATCCGACGGAACCGTCACGATCAGGTCAACCGTGGCTTCGGCCGTGTATGGCTCCTCGGGCTGGGCGAGGGTCGGCGGATCGCTGATCGGGATGACGGTGGGCCGAGGCGTCGGCGACGCCGTGACGCTAGTGATGAAGCCTCCCAGCGAGGTGCTGATCCCGCTGGCCACACCGGCCAGCCCACCCGCGCCGATATACAGGACAGTGACCACGAGCAGCGCGACCGCCGCGATGAGCCCCAGCTTGGCCACGATCGGCAAACGGTTGCCACGCTGGATGGGGCGGTGGAGTGCGAGTCGGGTCGGCGTCGGCGTCCGGGGACGCACCCTGACCGGAACCGGGCGGCCGGTCGACGGTGGGCGAGGTCGAACGTGGGTCCGTCTCGCGTCGCGCCGGCTGGTCATCGTCGCGATTGTCGCATCTCCGCCGAGGAAGGTCCGCCGGTCCGGCGGCACGGCCACTCAGGCGAACTTTGCGCTCGGATCTGCCGGACGCGTCATGCCAAACGGTATGGTGCGTTGTACTCTGGCCCAGTCGCGCGTCAACATTCCCCGGTTCGCGCGCCACAATTCGACTAGGAGAGGGCGTGCGAGCTCGCGAACCAGGACCCGGTCGGCAGCCTGCGGGCGCATCCGGCCGTCCAGCGTTCGGCGTGGGTCCCATCGCGCGCGTCACGCCGCATGCGCTCGCCGCCGGTTCGACCGGAAGCCGTTCCGGGGTCATTGAACCCGCCCGTCCGGGGAGCAAGCTGCCGGCGGGGTTTGGCGTACCCCATCTGCGCCGGAACGTCTGCCCGCACTACTACATCACCGGGGCGCGCGGAGCGGTCCCGATCCAGGCGCCCCATCTGCTCAAGGCGCTGATCCGCCAGGACAACATGACCTCGCGCTGCCAGTTGCGCGGCGGCGTCCACATGGAGCAGGGCTACGTCAACGACGTCTGCCTCACGCCGCGCTTCAACCAGTGCATCTTCTACGAGGAAGAGCTCAGCCGCGAGTGACGAGCCATCGATGATCGCGACCTCGGCCGGCCTGACCTCGGCCGGCCTGACCTCGGCCGGCCTGACCTATGCCGGAGCGCTCCAGGCGCTGGATGAACGAGGTCGGTTCGGGATCCGCCTGGGACTCGGCCGGACGCGGGCGCTGCTACGCGGCATGGGCAATCCCCACCAGGGAATCCCGGGCGCACTGATCGGGGGGACCAACGGGAAGGGCAGCGTCCTGGCCCTCGCCGACGCCGCGCTTCGGGCCGCCGGCCATCGCGTGGGCACCACGCCGAAACCACACCTGGTCACCTACCGCGAGCGAATCGCGGTCAACGGCAGACCGATCGGAGCGGAAGATTTCGCCCGCCACATGGAGCGGGTGCTCGCGGAGGCGGAGGCCATCGTCGGACGATACGGTCCGGCGACCGAGTTCGAGCTGCTCACCGCCGTCGTCTTCGCCCACCTCGCCGAGGTCCGGCCCGACGTCGCCCTGGTCGAGGTGGGGATCGGCGGGCGGCTGGATGCGACCCATGCGTGGGACGGGGGCGTCGCGGTGATCACCAATGTGGACCTGGACCACATGGATCGGCTGGGCGACACGGTGAGCGCGATCGCCCGGGAGAAGGCGGCGATCATCGAGCGCGGCGACCTGGCCGTGACCGGCGCGCGCGGTGACGGTCTGGCGGTCATCCGACGACGCGCGCGACGGGTCGGAGTACCGCTGCGTGAGGTGCAGCCGGCGGCCCTCCATGGCTGGGACCGTGACGGGATCGACGTGGAGCTGGCGGGCCTCGGGCGGACGCGGGTCGGACTTCGAGGGCGCCACCAGGCGGCGAACGTGGCGGTCGCGGATGCCCTGCTCGACGCCCTCGGCGAAGCCGGGATCGCCCAAACCGGGGCCGCCGCGCGCCGGCGCGGGTACGGCGCGGCAGTATGGCCGGGACGCCTCGAACTGTTGCGCATCGACGGCCGCGACGTCCTGCTCGACGGCGCCCACAACCCGGCCGGAGCGGCGGCACTGGCGATCGCCCTCGACGACCTGCGGCCGTTCATGACGGACGGCCCGCTGACCCTGGTCACGGCATCGATGGCCGACAAGGACGTCAGCGGAGTGATCCGCGCGCTCGCGGCCGCTGCCGCCCTGGTCGGGGCCGCGGTCGTGTGCACCAGCCTGGACCTCGCCCGTTCGATGCCGGCGGTTGACCTCGCCCGTCTGTGGACGGCGGCCCTGCCCGCCGGTCGGATCAGCGCGGAGGCTGACCACGCCGCGGCGCTCGATCGAGCCATCGCCCAGCCAAACGCCCAAGGGCCACTGATCGTCGCCGGCTCGCTCTACCTTGTCGGGGCGGCGCGCAGCCGATGGGTGGACGATCCGGACCTGCGCGACCCTCCGGACCTGCGCGACCCTCCGGACCTGCGCGACCCCCCGCTCGTCGCCGCGCCAACCGGGTCCCCATGAACTCATCCTCCGATCCTGGCCCGTGGACCCCTCCGGACCCGTCGCAGATCGGCCCGGCGACCTTCCGCTGGGGCGAGCGGACCTTCGTCGTCGGGATCATCAACGTCACGCCCGACTCGTTCTCCGGCGACGGCGTCCTGGCGGCGACGCCTTCGCGTGGGCTGGATGCAATCGAGCTCGAGACCGCGCTCGAAGTCGCCGTCGCGACCGCCGTCGCGACCGGCCGCCGGATGATCGCCGACGGCGCAGACATGCTCGATATCGGCGGTGAGTCGACCCGACCCGGCCATCAGCGCGTGTCGACGGACGAGGAACGCCGCCGTGTGGTGCCCGTCATCACAGCCCTGCGCCTGGCTCTGCCGGACATCCCGCTGAGCGTCGACACGACCAAGCCCGAGGTCGCCGAGGCCGCGCTGGCCGCGGGCGCCGACCTGATCAACGATGTCTGGGGGGTGGGCGAGTGCGACGCGCTCCCCAAGCTGGCCGCTGCCCACCAGGCGCCCCTCGTGATCATGCACAACCGGGCGGAGCCGCTCTACACGGAGCTACTCCCTGAAATCCTCGCCGACCTGCGCGCCGCGCTCGATCGGGCACTCGCGCTCGGCGTCCGCTGGGAGGACCTGATCGTGGACCCAGGGTTCGGGTTCGGCAAGACGCCCGAGCAGAACCTCCAGCTCATGCGCGAACTTCCGATGTTGCGCGCGCTGGGCCGACCCATCCTCCTTGGCACCAGTCGAAAGTCGACCCTGGGTCGCGTCCTGGACCTCGGCCCGGATGACCGACTCGAGGCGACGCTGGCCACGACGGCCCTGGCGATCGCCGGCGGCGTTGACCTGGTCCGGGTCCATGATGTTCGAGCGAACGTCCGTACCGCGCGAATCAGCGATGCGATCATCCGAGCCAACTGGCGGCCGACGCCGACCGAGGGAGGCCCAGCCTGAGCGACCGGATCGTCCTGGCCAACATGCGCTTCGAGGGCCGCCACGGCTACTACGACGACGAGCGACTGAATCCGCAGCCGTTCGAGATCGATGTCGAACTGGCGCTCAACCTGCAGCCGGCGGGCGTGGACGACGATCTGGACCAGTCCGTCGACTACGGCGCGGTCCACGATACGGTCCGCCGGATCGTGGAAACGGCCTCGTTCCGCCTGCTCGAGGCGCTGGCCGAGGCGATCAGCCGGGACGTCCTGGCCGACCCCCGGGTCGACGAGATTGTCGTCCGGGTTCGCAAGCCCCGCGTCCAGCTTGGTGGGCCACTCGATTACGCCGGAGTCGAGATCACGCGGCGGCGTCAGTGAGCGCCGGTCAGGTCAGGTCGGGGTAGGCGAAAGGTCGGGGTGAGCGCCGGTCAGGTCAGGTCAGGTCGGGGTGGGCGTCGGTTCCGGGGTCGGTTCCGGTGATGGCGTGGGCGTCGGTTCCGGGGTCGGTTCCGGTGATGGCGTGGGTGTTGGTTCGGCGGTTGGCTCGGGCGAGAACGTGGGTATGGGTGTGGGCGTGGGCTCGGACGGCGTCGGCGAGGGCGTTGGCGACACCGTGGGAGTAGGCGACGGTGACGGCGTTGGCTCGGGGCCCGTGGAAATCGTGTAATCGACGGCACTCCCGCGCGGCACAGATGCCAGCGCCGGCGGGCTCTGGCCAACAATGAGACCCTCGGGCACGATCGGATCCAACGCCTCGGTCACGACGCCCGGGGTCAGGCCGGCGGCAAACAGCAGGGTGATCGCGTCACGCTCAGTCCGGGCCCGCAGGTCCGGGATCTGGACGTTCGCCAGCGGCGTCGCCACGCTGACGCGGATCTCTCCCCCGGCCGGGATCTCGTTACCGGCCGCCGGATCCTGATCCAGAATGGTGCCCTGGGCCGAGGTCGATTCGACATCGGTGACGGTGAGCGTGATCCCCAGCGCCCGGGCCTCGACGGTCGCGTCGGCAATGTGGTCACCAATGAAGTTCGGGGCGCTTACGGGGCCTGCGCTCGGATCGGGTGCTGAGCCCGCGCCAGACGCGAACTGGTAGACGAGCAGCGCGATCGCCGCCAGCAGGGCGATCGCGATGATCCCGGTCAGCCACACCAGCGGGCTGACCCAACCACCAGGCGCCCGATCGTCGACGTCGCGCTCCCGGCGCGATCGAGCCGGCGGTCCCGCGGTTGACGGCTCGTCCCCGCCAGGTGCATCGGCATCGCCAACTTCGTCGCTCGCATCGTCACCGGCGTCGTCGCCCGCGTAGGCCTCGGGTGGGTACGGGACGTGGCTCGGGTTCGGCCGAACAAGCTCCCTGGCCGGCGGGATCGACGCCGACATGGCAGGCGAGCCGGCCCCTGGCTCGGCGACTTCAGGGGCATCAGTTCCGTCGTGGGCATCAGTTCCGTCGTGGGCATCAGTTCCGTCGTGGGCCTCGGCGCCCTCGGTCGCATCGGGAGACTCGATGTCCTCGGTCAAAACGGAGCGCCCCAGCTCGACCTCCCCAGCCACGAGGTCATCGGTCGCTGCCGCCCCGGGGTCAGCGACCGTCTCCGCCATCCCTGCCGCGACCGCGCCGCCAGTCACCGCCGCCGCGCCACCCGGCGTGCCGGACAGGTTCGCCAGCGTCGCTTCCAGCTCGTCCGCCATCACGTCCGCCGACGAGAACCGCTCATCGGGAGAGGGCGAGAGCGCCACCCGTGCGATCGCCGCGAGCTCCGCCGGAAGCGTCGGGCGGATCGCGAGCGGATCCGGGGCCGGCCCGCTCAACCGGGCCAGCGCGACGGCCGCAGCGCTGTCACCCGTCCATGGCCGGACCCCGGTCAGCAGCTCGTAGAGGAGGATGCCAAGGCTGTAGATGTCGGACGCGGCCGTCGTCGGTTCGCCGCGTGCCTGCTCCGGGCTGAAGTAGTGGACGGAGCCGAGGGTCGTCCCGGGCAGCGTCACCTGGGCTTCCGCCACGGCGCGGGCGATCCCGAAGTCGACCACCTTGACCCGCCCGTCGCGCCCGATCAGCACATTGCCGGGCTTCACGTCGCGATGGATGATCCCCTTGGAATGCGCGGCGCCCAACGCCCGCGCGACCGCGGCCGCGATCCGCGCGGCCTGTCGAGGTGGCAGGGCGGCGCTGCGCGCCACGATGGTCGCCAGGTCCTCACCATCGATCAGCTCCATCACGATGAACGGGCCCGACGGATCCTCTCCGTAGTCGTACACGGTGACGACGTTCGGATGGCTGAGCGAGGCAGCCGCCTGGGCCTCGTGGCGGAACCGTGAGGAAAAGTCAGGATCGCGCAGGTATTCGGAGCGCAGCAGCTTGAGGGCCACGTCACGCCCCAGCCCGCTATCGGTGGCCCGATAGATCGTGGCCATGCCGCCCCGACCGAGCAGTTCGATCAGCCGGTAGCGCCCGCCGAGGATCTGACCGATGTCGGCCATTCAGTTCGCTCCGGCCTCAGAGCCGGAGCGCCTGGAGGTAGGTTCGGAATTCCGGGCCCAGGTCCGGCCGGCCGAGGGCCAGCTCCACGGAGGCCTGCAGCCAGCCCATCGTGGTTCCCGCGTCATAGCGGATCCCCTCAAAGGCGTAGCCGAAGACCTCCTGCTCCTCCATCAGGGCGGCAATCGCGTCCGTCAGCTGAACTTCTCCCCCCGCGCCGCGCTTGGTCTGCTCGAGCTTGTCGAAGATCTTCGGGGTCAGGATGTAGCGGCCGATGATCGCGAGATTGGACGGCGCGTCCCCGGCGGGCTTCTCCACCAGGCGGGTGATCCGGTGCAGCCGACCGTGGTCCAGCGGATCGGTCGAAGGCTCCGAGGCAATCACGCCATACCGGTGGGTCTCCTCCGGTGGCACCTCCATCACGGCGACGACGGAGCCATGATGCTGGTTGTAGACATGGATCAGCTGGCCGATGCACGGCCGGTCGGCGATCACGACGTCGTCAGGCAGGATCACGGCGAATGGCTCGTGGCCGATCAGATCCTTGGCCATCAGCACCGCGTGGCCAAGGCCCAACTGTTCCTTCTGCCGAACGTAGGCCACCTGGGCGAGATCGCTGATCGCGCGCACCTGGCGCAGCATCTCGATGTCGCCCTTCTCCTCGAGCAGGTGCTCCAGCTCGTAGGAGTGGTCGAAATGGTCCTCGATCGCCCGCTTCTGGCTCGAGGTGACGATGATGACCTGCTCGATCCCCGCGGCGACGGCTTCCTCGACCGCGTACTGGATGATCGGCTTATCGACCAGCGGCAGCATCTCCTTGGGCTGTGCCTTGGTCGCCGGGAGGAACCTGGTTCCCCAGCCAGCAGCCGGAAAGACGGCCTTGCGAACGCGCATTGAACCTCGGGATCGGCGGGTTGAGCGGTGCGAAGTATACCCGTGGCGCGATTCCAGCCGAGTCAGGCTCCTCGCACGGACCGAGCGAACTGGCGGACGGCCTCGGTGAACGCGGCGGGGCGATCGAGATTCGAGAGGTGCAGCGCACCGGCGAGGCGGACTCGCCGGGCGTCGCGGGCGGCCGCGGCGAAGGTGCCCGAGGACCACCGGAACGGCAGGTCCCACTCGCCGTTGATGATGAGCGTGGATCCCGGGTAGGTGGCCAGGCGGGGTGCGAAACGCTGCCCGACGATGGTCCGCACCGCCGCGGCACCGCCCCTGGACCAGAACCCGCCGGCGATGATCGGTTCGGCGATGGCCACGGGGTAACGGGTCCTGAAGAACCAGGCGTTGACGCGGTTGAGCGGAGGCGAATCGAACCACTCCAGGGCAGCCGCGAGCGCCCTGAACGCCATGGCCCGGATACCCACCGGCTCGGCCGTCGCGCCCGCCAGGACCAGGCCGCGCACCAACCCGGGCTCGCGAGCGGCCAGGACCATCGCGACATACCCGCCGAGGGAGAGCCCGACGACGACGGCCGGAGCGACCCGCTCGCCGCGACTGCCGGGTCCACCCTGTCGAATGGCGGCCGCGACGCCGTCCGCGGCACACTCCAGGGTGAAGACCTCGCCGGCCCGGGTACCGTGTCCGGGCAAGTCCAGCGTGATGACCCGGAACTCGGTCTTGAGGGCCTCCACCTGGGCGGCCCAGAACGCGCGAGTCAGCCGCGTGCCGTGGATGAACACGATGGCCTGGGCGGCCTCCGGACCCACGGCGGTCCACGAATCGTCGACCGAACTGGCGGCGTCCCGCGTCACGGCGGCCCGGGTCATGACGCTTCCGGCGGCCCGCGTCAGGGCATCGACGGCGGCCCGGGTCATGACGCTTCCCGCGGCCCGGGTCATGACGCTTCCCGCGAGCCATGTCGGGGCATCGACGGCGGAACGGCGCCCGACGAAGCCGCGAGGGCGCCCGACGAAGGCAGATCGGCGCCCGGTGCGCCCGGTGCGCCCGATGCAAGCTCGTCGCTGTCCGTCGGGTCGCCTCCGACGGCCGGCGCCGCCACCACCCGTTCGGACGGCCGCGAGCCGCGCTGCAGGATCAGGGCCGCGCCAAGGATCGCCAGCCCTCCGAGGACCTGGATCGGCGCCAGGCCCTCGGCCAGGAGCCAGGCGGCCAGCACGACACCGACGACCGGCTCGAACAGCATTACGATCCCCGCTCCCGTGCCGCCCAGCAGTCGGATTCCCTTGAGGAACAGGATCGAGGGGATCGCCGCCGCACACAGCCCGGTAAACAACAGCAGCGGCAGGAGCGAGGGCACTTCGAGGGGCAGCGCGATGGTTGCCAGTGCCCCGGTCGCGATGGCGAGGACCGTGCTGCAGATGACGGTCACGCCAAGCACGAGCCCGATGGCCTGATCTGCGGGCACGACCTGATAACCGCGTCGGCTCAGGATCACGTAGACCGCCTGGCTGGCCGCCGCCCCGAATGCCAGCGCGATCCCGCCAAGGTCGAACCGGATTCCCGCTGCGGGGTCGAGCTGCGCGGCGACGACTGCGGTCATGCCCACGACCGCTAGCGCCAGGGCCGCCACGCGTGCACGGTCGAGCAACTCACGCCCGAGCAGGGCGCTGCCCACCGCGACCAAAACCGGATACGTATAGAAGCCGAGCAGGGCAAGCGCCACGGTGATGCGGTCGAAGGCCATGAACATGCCGAGGTTGAGAGTGAAGCCCATGACCGCGGCGACCGCAAGACTGAGGCGCGCCCCGGCGTCGAGGTCCCGGAGCCTGATCAGCCGCCTGCCGCCGCGCCTGATCCGCCAGGCAACAAATGCAGCGGTCGCAAGAAAGCCGCCCGCGGCGCGCCAGGCCACAAAGGCGAGTGGTTCCATCCCTGCGTCGTAGGCGAACCGCGCCAGCGGCCCCAGCGTCCCGAACAGGGACGCAGCCACAAGCACGATGGCGACACCCGCCATGGGCGATCGATTCAATCCTGGCATCGCCGGTCATGGTAGGGCGGCGAGCCGCGGCCCGGGTTCGCGAGCCTTCGCACAAGAGCCCTCCGAGGGCGCGGCACACCTGCCGCGCCGCGTCCGCGTGGCCGGGCCAGGCCCGCGGGCGCGACTCCGCACGCCGGGCCAGTGCCGCATGCTGGGCGAGGCCCGCGGGCGCGACTCCGCACGCCAAGCCAGCGCGGCACACCTGCCGCGCCGCGTCCGCGTGGCCGGGCCAGGCCCGCGGGCGCGACCGGCAGCCATGGAACCTCGCCGTCGCCCTCGGCCCCCGCCGCGCCCGGGGCGGGCACACTCCCTCGCTGCACGCCGGGTCCCGCACCGCTCCGCGGGCCGCTCAACTCCAGGTTGAGCGGCCCGCACAGGTTCGCTTGTCCGCCGCCCCAGCCGACAGGCTGGGAGATTCACTGCGCTCGTTCATGCCGATCGCTCAACTGTCACTTTCGCCGCCCCCACAAATCGTACCCTGGCACGGAACCGCGACACGCGAGCGGTGGGCCTGGTGTCGCGCCCGGCCCCCGCGCTCCCCGTCCCCCCGTCCCCCCGCCCCCGCGCTCCCCGCCCCCCGCGCCCCAGCGCGCGCTCCCCGTCCCCCGCGCTCCCCGGCCGCCGGGCCGGCACCTCCCCTGCGCCCACGCCTCCCTCGCGGCCAGCTGACCTCTGCTCAGGACGCGTTGGCCGGCCCGATCCCTCCCCGCTCGCGACGAGCCGCGCCCAGGCGCACGGAGGTGAACGGGATCCTGATCTCGCGGAAGACCTCGACCGACACCAGAAACCCGGCGAACAGGAACACGACGCCGAGGAACTTGCCGAGCTGGAACCAGTCCGTCACTCCGAACCGGTTCAGCGTGTCGCCCAGCGTGGCCACCACGGCCCCGGCGGCGATCAGGAGCGTCGCTGGCACGCGGCTATGGATCCGCCCGACAACCAGGGCATGCATCGCTCCAGGCAATGACGCGACCAGGTTCACGGTGATGGCCACCGGGGCGATCAGCAGGTTGAACAGGAACTGGTCGCCGGGTTGGTCGGGATCCAGCGAGTAGGCGAGCACTCGCCGCTTTGGCATGAACACATAGGTCGAGAAGATCGCGCCCAGGAAGAGCGAGAACGCGCCCGTGATGTTGAGGAACGGCGTGAGCAGCCGCAGCTCAGGCGGGAACAGTGTGGCGACCGGGACGCCAGTCGCCTGGTCGATCGCGTAGCCGGGAGCAGCGAGCGTGGTCGTCGCCATCAAAGCAAGACTCAACACGGTCGCGCCCACCACCGCTCCCGCGGCCAGCAGCGGCCATCGATCGTTCGTGAAATACGTTTCAACCGCAACCGCGAGCGCCAGCAGGCCCGCCGCGATGAAGTAGAGCAACGGCAACGCCCCGACACCCGCGTACTCCGGCTTGTTCCGCAGCAGCAGCGTGAACAGACCGGCGAGGAACAGGCACAGGGCGAAGCTATAGCCAAAACGGGTCCGCCCGAGCAGAAATGCGGTTCCGAGGCCCAACCAGCCAGCCGTCCAGACAGCGCCCGTGAGGTACCAGGTGCGGTAGAGCGCCTCGTTCCAGCCGGCGATCGCCGCGATGGCCTCGGAACCGGCGCCCACGCCGTAGAACACCATCCCGACCGTCCAGATCAGCTGGAACCCGCCGCGCCGCTCACGCCACTGGTCGAACAGCGCCAGCGCGAAGGCCAGGGCCAGGATCGAGGTGACGGCCGGCAGG